>DATIGF010000001.1:0-2867 GCA_035454865.1 Nitrospiraceae bacterium
AGCAGGCGCAATCAGCGATCGCATCGAAGCCATCGCGTCGAACCAGGCGCTGACCCTGGACGCCCTCCGCATCGAGGAGGCGCCTGACCGCTCCGTCGTGAAATTCTCCGACGAGATGGTGGTCGCCGTCTTCGACGCGGATGCCGAAATAGAAGGTCTCTCGCGCCAGATCCTGGCCGAAACGTATCGGATCCGGATCAAGGAAGCGGTGGCCGGGTACCGGCATGACCGGAGTCCGCGCGTCCTGGTGCTGCACACGCTCTACGCACTGGGGGCAACTGCGGCCTTCGCCCTCCTGGTGTTTCTCCTGATCCGGGCATTTGGACGACTGGACCATTTTCTGGAGCAGCGGTATAGGGCGAAAGTAGTGGGCATGCAAGCCAAAGCCCTTCGGGTGGTGGAGGCCGAGCGTCTTTGGGAAGCGGTGCGATCGTTGCAGCGGATGACCCGTGGTCTTGTCCTGCTCGTCCTGGCGTTTATCTATAGCGAATTTGTGCTGGGTTTGTATCCCTGGACCAGGCCCTTCTCGCAGCGGCTATTGTCCCTATTCATCGATCCGCTACGGGCCATTGCACTGGCCATCGTCGATGCCGTGCCGAGCCTTATCTTCCTTGTTGTTCTCACGGTGGTAGTTCGCTATGGATTAAAAGTTCTCAAGCTGTATTTCGCCGAGGTCGGGCGCGGCACGATCCGCCACGCCGGATTCGATCCTGACTGGGCGATGCCGACCTTCCGGATCCTCCGCCTGGTCGTCATCGCGTTCGCGGTCATCGTGGCCTATCCGCACGTGCCCGGTTCTCAGTCGGAGGCCTTCAAGGGCGTGTCGATCCTGCTGGGCGTCATTTTCTCGCTCGGATCGTCCTCCTCCGTCGCCAATTTGATTGCCGGATACACGATGATCTATCGCCGTGCTTTCAAGGTCGGCGACCGCATCAAGATCGACGAGGTGATCGGGGATGTGACGGAGATGCGGCTGCAGGTCACCCATTTGCGTTCCGTCAAGAACGAGGAGATCACGATTCCGAATTCCACGATTCTGAACAGCGTCGTGATCAATTTCAGCAAGCTCGCCCGCGAGCGGGGGCTGATCCTCCATACCATCGTCGGCATCGGGTATGAGACCCCCTGGCGGCAAGTGGAGGCCATGTTGATCGAAGCGGCGAACCGTACCCCGGGCCTGCTCAGCGAACCTCCGCCCTACGTGCTGCAGCAATCGTTGGACGACTTTGCAGTGAAATACGAATTGAATGTCTACTGTGATCAGCCCCAGGAGAGTCTGAAGCTCTCCACTGCGCTGCATCGCAATATTCTGGATCTTTTCAACGAGCATGGCGTGCAAATCATGACGCCGGCCTACGAAGGCGATCCTGAGAGTCTAAAGGTTGTGCCGAAAGATCAATGGTATGCCCCGCCGGCTAAACCTCCGGCTCCGGCATCATGATAATGACCATGTTTCAGCGCGGGCCATACAAAGTAGAATATAAGATAAATGGTTGTATGCCGGGATATTGATGATCGGTTTGGCAGGTTCCGAATCCGGCAGGAAAGGTGATACGTACGATGGAGACTGTGCCAGGGAATGACAGCATGCTTCAGCGCGGGGAGGGAATATACCCGTTCCGGCTCTATGCAGGCGCCATCGTGCTCGGGAGCATTCTCACCGGATGCGGCGGAGGGCCCGTCCAGCAGGACCCATCCTGGAGTCTTGTCCCCATAACCGATGTCAGTATGGTAGCCGGTGAGTGGGAAGGGACGGTCAAGAAGGATCATGCGGTGCTCCCGGAGGGATTGGTTCAGCTCACGATCCACGCCAATGGCACATACACCTTTGTCGGAGAGCGAATCTCCGACGTGGTTCTCGGTTCGGGATTTCTTGAGATTCGAGACGGTCGATTGAGCGGGGACACGGATCGTCGTATCGCAATGTTTACGTTGTATGATCATCAGGGGAAGAACGTATTAGCAGTCGAATCGACGGTCCGGTCAACCGGGGAGCGCTATCACGGAGAATTGACGAGGGCCAAGAAATGAACCGTCGTTCAAGCTGTGCTACGTGGTTCCGCCGGCAGACTGAAGCGCTTGACAGGATAGACATGCCCAGAGCAGAGTCTGGCGCATTCTTCCGCGTTACCTTCTCACCAGGAGGTTCAACATGAAAATGTTCCGCAACATCGAGTCCGGATGGCTGTTGGCCCTTTCAGCGATCGCTGTTATCGGATTTGCCGCCTGTACCACCACGACTCCCACAGGCACGACGAAGGACATGTTTGACATGACGTCCAGCACAAGTGATCGCTCATGGTTTTCCATCGATGGCCAGCTCAAGAATGAATACAAAGCCATCGCGTTCGCAACGTACGCGTACGAGTCGGTACTGGATGACATGGCTCGCGGGGAGGGAGAATATCTCACGTCCATGGCCACGCTGTTGAAGGTCCCGGAACAGAGCCAGTCCGGCTTTCGTTCCATGGCTCAAGCAAGTTATTCGGAGGTCGTCCGATCCCCCTCAGGGACTCCTTCCGCCCTGCTTCATTCCTTGACCCACGTCATTCCCAAGTAGATGGCTCCAGTCACTCGATGGGTGGACGTTGGTGCCCTGCACAGTCAGATGAGCCTCAGGTTGATTCCTGGCGCAACCCGGCTGATGAGGATGAGCGGGGTTTCTCTAAAATGTCACCTGCGGGACGATCGCTTCTCGCAGAGCATGTACCTGACTCTTCCCCCCCACTTGACCGTGCTTCTCCCCGGGGCGTACGCTGAATGTGTGTCCTTGTAGCCGCCTTACTCTGTAGGTGGTGACCATGGTCCTCCGTGGAGCACAATTCCATCGGTGTGGACCTGCCGGGTGTGTTCCCCTCACCAGACGG
>DATIGF010000002.1:0-13537 GCA_035454865.1 Nitrospiraceae bacterium
TCTGTCCAGCGAAGGAGGGTCGCGAGTGAAGTGGGGAAAGAAAAACGGCGTTGTCCATGGGAGGACAACGCCGTTAAGGGTTTGTCACAAAAAAAGAAGATTAGCTATTGGCGCGCTCCCGATTACGGTACTGAAAGAGGCCTAAGCCAAGTATTCCAACCCCAAGCAGCAGAAGCGAAGCCGGCTCCGGCACACCGACGGCTCTGATAAAGCCGCTTCCATAGGTCACGCCGTATGCTACCCTGATCGCCTTAATGTCAAGATCATAGCTACCTGGGCCAAGGAGGAGACTTCCCTTGCTCAGGGAGGAGTTGTTCCAGGCTTCACTGAAGGTGTCGGCACTGGTCTGGACCCCATTGAGATAAGAGGAAGTTGCCGAAGTCGTCATCCTCAGGACGTTGTTTACATAAAGTTCGTATCGATCGCCAATCATCAACCGATCCGTAAGGTCAATGCGAACTGAGGAAGCAGTGGTAAGCTGATACCCGTCTAGCGGATTGTCGATCCACCCAGTGCCACCGGTAAACTGGAAGAGTTCCGGGCTACCCCCAACCGTCAAGTTGAGTGCCCATACCTGGTTCACCGACATCACCAGGAATCCTGCTATCATTAACATCAACCAGCGTTTCATAATGTCCCCTTGTTCAAGATAAGACAGAATAAGACAGAGTTCACAGGAACCATCATGGCAACGGAATTAAGCAAGATCAAAGCCAATATAATTGTCAAATAAAATCAGCATGATACGATGTCTTCATCAATGAGAGTGTAAAAAGTATTTACATTTGTTTTCATGAAAAGAGAGTTGAATGAGGATGTGCGACGATAGAGTGATGGTAATTCAATTAGTTAGCATCATCGACGAGGCTGTAAAGAAATCTGACAATAAAGTCCTTCCTTACGCTGCAGTTGTTTCAAGGACAGTCCTAAGTTGACCTGGGTATAAGGAGGTGAGATTTGATATGAGCGCTAGTCGTTTGTACCTCTTCGGTTGAAAGGAACACTGGCAAATGGACTACCCGCCATACCGGTTCGAGAGGAGCGGGGTCGTTCGCCAGGCGCGGAATGATGTGCCAGTGGATATGGGGGAGTTGGTTGCCGAGGAGTTCGTAGTTGATCTTTCTCGCCTCATAGACCTGCGCAATAACCCTGGCGACCAGATTCACTTCTTCCATCAGTTGAATCCGCTCCGTCGGCGCCAGGTGAAAGAGTTCCGTCGCATGCCGCTGTAAGACCACCACCGTCCAGCCGGGAAAGAATTGGTCGTCGTGCAGGTAGGCTTTCGACAGGCCGAGGTCGGCGATGAAATGATCGGCACGGGGCCAGGTGGCCTGACAGGCTTTGCAGGCTGGATCGGTCACGGTTGATTCGCCTTGCGCCATTCCTCCTCCGTCAGCAGGCCTTTCTTGATCAACAACTGAATCAGCCTGTCGACTGAGTTTCCGCTGTTCACGGGAGGGCCCGGTTTTTCCGCCGTCTTGGCGACCGGCGGCGGGCGCTTAAGCCCGAACACCTTAAACGAGGGCGTGAAGACGATCAAATAATCCTTGTTGCGGAGTCGTACGCTGGCCGGAAGACTCTGGCTGTAGGGGGTCAGGTCGGCTGTTGAACCGATCGGGATTTGGAAGTAGGGTTTGCCGTCCTGTGTTTCTCCATCCTGGCCCAGGACTTCCATTCGGCTCAATATGGGATCGCTGTTCAGGTTTTCCCGGGCCTCCCCTCCGATATTGGTCACCTTGTCGAGGACAACAAACAAAGACTCGCCGATGAAGGTGTCGGCAGACAGGTTCTTGACACTCACATCGTAGTGGTACTCGCTGTTGAAGTTATCTCGTCCTTTGAGGGTGACGACGGCGGTGGCTTTGCCGGTCAAATCGGTGAGCTGGTCCAGCGGCCCGGCGGTGCATTCGGGCACCGGTGTCCAGAACAGACCGGTTGCGACGACTGCAAGGCTCAGCGGCCAGAGGGTCATCGTTCTCGACATGGATGCCTGCCCGGATTGTGAGAAGCGCCTCGCGCTCAACCGGTCTGAGCATAGCAAAGATCGAGAGGTTGAGCGAGTCTTCTGTGCGTTAGATCAACTTGACAGTGTCTTTCCGCGAACGCTATTCTCGCCACAGTCGGCGCTCCGCTCAACCCTTCCGCCGTCGCCACGAATGACTTCCATTTCACGACGTGCTCCGCTCCTGGTCCCGCGTTCTCTGGTGACGCAGTTGATGACGCTCTACGACTATCCGCACCCCTTGCAGCGGGGACGCATCATTCGCGGGTACGATCGGCCCCATGCGGTGCGCACGGCCAGGATGTGCGCGGCTGTCGCTACCCGACTGGGGCATCCCGACGAGCTGGTGCGGTCCTATCAGATTGCCTGTCTTCTGCACGACCTGGGCCGGGCGGGACTTGACCGGAAACTATTCGGAATTATTTGGTCCTGGGCCAAGGAACGGGGGATTCCGACCAGACCCCGCGAATGGCGGGCCATCCATCCGGACACGAAATATGGACGGGAGACCGAAGCGTTCCTGTCGCTGTATCGCCCCGATCTGGAAGCAGCCGGCATTGAAATGGACCGCTGGGCCGCTGAGCAGGTGGAGATGCGGTTGGGCTACGCGCGTCGCCTGGCCCGAAGACTGCGGGCGGTCCGTCCTGCTCTGAAGAAGATGGGTGTTACGTGGTCGCCTTGGATGCAACTCGTGATGCTGTACTACTACTATCCGGAGCGGCTGGCCCGGGTAAATCCCTGGGTCAAACAGCTGGCGGAAATCCTCGTGGCCTGCGAGCAGTTCGAGGCCTACAGCAACCAGCAGCGCGGGCGCGATTACTATGTGCGGAAGAAGGAAACGCTGGCGGATGCCTTTGCCTATCTCGACAAGCTCGCGCAGGAGGGCATCGTGAGCGTCGAGGTCATGGGAGCACTCCGTGGACTTGCCGGAGAGGGAGCGTTCAATACTATTCTCGAAGAAGCGCGAGGTGGTCCCTTGAGCAGGCAGGAGCGGCAATACTTGCGCGGACTTCTGTCGGGAGGTCGTTGATGGGGTGAAGTCGATACCGTTCCGGATCCAGATGTCCGGAGACACGCACATCGAGAATATTACGAAGACGGTTGCAACTGCTGTGGCCGGTGCCGGGCCGGCCGCCGGGATCGTGACGGTGTTTGTGAAGCACACGACCGCCTCTATCATGATTATTGAAGACGAACCCGGCATTCGCGCCGATACGAAAGCCTTCTGGGATCGCGTGGTGCCGGCCGATCCCCACTGGGAACACAATGCGAGAAATCCCGGAGAAGATAACGGCCACAGTCACTTGCGGGGCCAGTTGCAGGGGCCGTCGGTGACGATTCCTTTTGCAGACCGGGCGCTGTTGTTGGGTACCTGGCAGCAGATTGTCGTGGTCGATTTCGACACGCGTGCCCGCACGCGCGAGCTGATTCTCCAAATCATCGGCGAGTAACGGATATGTATTGGCCACGAGTCCTTCTGATCGGAGCCGCGACTGCGGGTCTTGTCGCTTTTGTCCCCGCCGCCCAGGGGCCTGCAGCCGAGTGGGGTAAACCGCTGGGCGGTGCCTATGACGGCCTCGAAGGGAAACCGCGCCCTGTTGCGCCGGCGCCGGCTGAATTAGGGCCGGATGAACGCTCGACCATGGCGGTGTTCGAGCGGGCGACCAAGTCCGTTGTGTTTATCGCCAACACGGCGATTCAACGAGATGTCTGGTCCTTCGACATTATGGAAGTTCCACAGGGGTCCGGCTCGGGGTTTGTCTGGAATAAGCAAGGACACATCGTCACCAATTTTCACGTCATCTATGGCGCCGATGCGATCAGGGTCACACTGGCCGACCGCAGCGAACACCAGGCCAAGCTGGTCGGCGCCGATCCGGACCATGATCTGGCGGTGTTGCAGGTTCAAGCGCCCGAGAGTCTGTTGGAGCCGTTGGCTGTCGGGGCGTCTCACGACTTGCGGGTGGGGCAGAAGGTCTTGGCGATCGGCAACCCATTCGGGTTGGATCATACGCTGACGACCGGGGTCGTGAGCGCATTGGGACGGTCGATCAAATCGATGACGAATCGGACTATCGAAGGAGTGATCCAGACCGACGCCGCCATCAATCCCGGCAACTCCGGCGGGCCGTTGCTGGACAGCAGCGGTCGCTTGATCGGTGTGAACACCCAGATCGTCAGTCCGAGCGGCGCGTATGCCGGCATCGGGTTCGCGGTCCCGGTGGATACGGTGAATCGCATTGTGCCGGAACTGATCAAGCACGGGAAACTGATCCGGCCGGGCCTGGGCGTGTCTCTGGTTCCGGATGCCATGGCCAAGCGTTGGGGCATCAAGGGATTGATCATCGGCAAGGTCTCCCGCGGCGGGAGTGCCGATCGCGCCGGGTTGCGCGGTGCGCGCGAGACCGTGACCGGCCGCGTCGAGCTCGGCGATATCGTCGTGGCGGTCGACGGCAAACCGGTCGAGACCCTCGATGATTTGATGGACCTCATGGAGAAGTACAAGGTCGGCGATCGAGTGAAGGTGGACGTGATCAGAAACAACAAGCGGCAATCCGTCGAGGTTACCCTCCAGGCGGTGAACTAGCGCGGGATGGGGCTGGGCAGACGCCAAAGAGTCTGTGCTAAGATGCCTGACCGGATCATATGCTCCCTTCATCGTTCCCAGCCTGAGACGAGGGACCAGCCATGAGCGATCATCGCTCCGCGAATACGAGCAATCAGCAACCTGATACTGAGAGTGACGGTAAAGCCGGCAAGCGCGAGACGCAGACCGGGACGGACCCGCTCGAACTGATCGAGCAGTGTCTGGCTTCGTTCACCGAAGACGATCCCCGCCAGAAGATTCTCTACAAGCTCCGCCATGCCGTGATGCTGAGCGCCGCGTCGAATCAGCAGCGCGAAACGGAGTTTAAGAAAATCAGCGAAGTGGTGGCCAAGCTCACGGCGCCGGCGAATCGCATCGGCACGCTGCTCGAGATACCGGGACAGGGGCTTGCCCGCATTCTAGTCGGCGGCGCCGAGTATTACGCGAATGTCGATCCGCGTGTCCCTGCGGGCGATCTCAAAGTCGGGACGCAGATCCTGGTCAATGAAGCCTATGCCGTGATCAAGGCCCTGGGCTATGACCGGAACGGGCCCATTCTGAAGCTGGCAGAAGCGATGGCGGACGGCCGGTTGCGGTTTGAGCAGGAGATGGGACGGCAATCGCTAATTCTGCAACGGTCCAGCGATCTCCTCGGAGCCGACCTGAAGGCCGGCGACGAAATCCGTATTGACCCGAGCCATCGGATTGCGATCGAGAAGCTGGAGGATCGTAAGGCGAGCAAGCACGTGCTCGATGAAGTGCCGAAGGTCACCTGGGAGCAGATCGGAGGGCAGGGCGAGGCGATCAGCGCGATTCGCAAAGCCATTGAGTATCCACTCCTCCATGCGGAGACGTTTGAGCAATTCAAGTTTTCTCAGCCGAAGGGGTTCCTGCTCTATGGCCCGCCTGGCTGTGGGAAGACGTTGATCGGGCAGGCTGCAGCCGGCAGCCTGTCAAAGTTGGTCAGCGAGTCAGGACCGGAAGAAGGCAAGGGGGCGGATCATCGCCCGCCCGTCACCAGCGGAGCCTTCCTCCATATCAAAGGCCCGGAAATCCTGAACATGTGGCTGGGGGAATCTGAACGGATGGTCCGAGATCTGTTCGCCCAGGCGCGGGCGCGCCGGAAAGAGGGCGCGTTGCCGTTTATCTTTATCGATGAAGCGGAATCTATTCTAGGAACGCGGCGCGCGATGCGGTCGTTCAATATCTCCAACACGCTTGTGCCGATGTTCTGCAGCGAAATGGATGGAATCGAATCCTTGCGCGACGTCGTGATCATCCTGGCCTCGAACCGTCCTGATCTGATCGACCCGGCGGTGCTGCGGCCCGGTCGGATCGACAGGAAGATCAAGGTCAGCCGGCCTGATCGCGGGGCTGCCGCTGAGATTCTAAAGGTCTACCTGACAGAGGAATTGCCGCTGGATCCGGCGGTCGTGGCCGAGCGAGGCGGGGAGAAGGCGAAAGCCTTTAGAGCGCTGGTGGACGAGGTGATCGACGCCATCTTCAAGCGGACGGATGAGAACCGGCTCCTGTCCATCCGGCTTCGCAGCGGGCAATCCAAGGTGCTGTACCGTGGCGATCTCGTGAGCGGCGCGATTCTGTCGTCGATCGTTCAGCGTGCCAAGGAGAAAGCCATCGATCGGACCATCCAAGCCGGCAGGTCGACTGGGCTGGCGGCGAAGGACCTGCTGGATGCGGTCTCGGAAGAGTTCCGTGAAGGCGAAATGTTGCCTCCGGATGATGCGGCCGAAGAATGGTTGAAGCTGTTGGATCACCATCCTGAGCAGGTGGTTGGGATTTCATCATTCCGGCGAGGCCGACAAGCAGAAGAGCGGCTGGTGAGCCCGATCATTTAAACGGGGCAAGGGGCATGGGGCGAGTGGCAATACCTACGGAATGCGTCATCCTAACCCCTTGCCTCCGGCCTCTTGCCTGATTGAACCATGCGTTTATTTGGCATTGAAACGGAGTACGGCATCACGCGCGACGATTTGGGGGAAGTCGATTCCGTTGTTGAGTCGATGGAACTGGTGCGGGCGCATCTCACCGCCTCTTTTGAACGGCGCTGGGATTATGCCGGGGAAGATCCTCACGAGGATGCGCGCGGGTTCCGTGTCTCCGGTCTGGCGCAGGACAAGGAGGAGGACGAGTTTGCGAAGCTTGATGCGCACCGCCCGTTTTCTTTCCATGAGATGAAAAGCGATCTGGTCCTGCCGAACGGCGCGCGGTTCTATAACGACCATACCCATCCTGAATACTCCACGCCGGAATGCCGGAGGCTAAGAGATCTGCTGGCGCAAGACCGGGCCGGTGAACGGATCGTCCAGCGGGCGGCGGACCGTCGTAATAATGGCCTGGGCGGCGCGCATGTGCAGCTCTATAAGAACAACACTGACTTCCATGGACATAGCTATGGATGTCACGACAACTATCTGGTAACGCGTTCAATTCCGTTTGCTCAACTGGCTGCGGGCCTGTTGCCGTTTCTCGTGAGCCGGCAGGTCATTGCCGGAGCCGGCAAGGTGGGAATCGAAGCCCAGGAATCAGGGTTCGTACCGGGTGTATTTCAGCTCTCGCAGCGGGCTGATTTCATGGAAACCGAGCAGGGCGTCGATACGATGTACAACCGGCCCATTGTCAACACGCGCGACGAACCCCACGCTGATCGCAACAAGTACCGCAGACTGCATTTGATCATTGGGGATGCGAACATGTGCGAGTATGCGACGGCGCTGAAGGTGGGTACGACGCAGCTGGTGCTGGACCTGATCGCGCACGGCGCGGCGCCGACTCTTGAACTGGAGCGGCCGGTCGCTGCGGTCAAGCAGGTGTCGCGCGATGTGGATCTCAAGGCGACTGTCCGTCAAGAGAACGGCCGCATGATTTCGGGATTGGAAATACAGGAACAGTACTATGCGGCAGCCCAGCGAACCCTGGCTGGTTCCAACTCCGAAACCGATTGGGTCTTGCGGGAATGGGGCGAGACATTGCGGTTGCTCACGCAGGACCGGACACAGCTCGTCGGCAGGCTCGATTGGGTAACCAAGCTGTGGCTGCTCGAGACATTCGTCCGCGAAGAGCGTATCGGCTGGGACGATCCCTGGTTGGCCAGCTTGGATCTGGAATATCATAATGTGAACGCGGAACGTGGACTGTTCCTTGGTTTGGAGGCTGAGGGGAAGGCCTGGAGGATGACGACCGAAGCGGACGTTGAGCAGGCGCTCTCAGCCGGGCCGCAGGACACGCGCGGTGGTCTCCGAGGTCTTTGTGTGCGGCGGTTCCCTGACCAGATTAAGTCCATGCAGTGGGAGCGAATTCAGTTCTCCGGCGGGTTGGTTCCAAAGGTTTTGGAAATGGGCGACCTCTTCATTCCCGAAGACGTGAAGAGTTGCGCCGCGATCTTTGAAGCAGCCGCGTCTCCGGCTGAGGCGGTCGCGACGTGGAAGCAACGAAAGGATTCACCATCATGATATACATCACGATACCGGAACGCCGCGAGGGGCCTGTCGATCCGATGCCGAAGTCACCGGGACCATCGGAAGAAGGTGGTGGTCCGAAACGGCCGGAGACCGGCTCGCCGGATAAGGACAACTTGCTCAAGCGCATGCGCAAGGTCGATCCGAAACAGGCAGAGCGATATCGGCAAAGGACAGGGGAATAGGCAAGGGGTAAGGGGCGATAGGCGAGGGAAAAGGATAAAGCCTGATTTTCTCTTGCCCCTTGCCTCGTGCCACTTGGCCTGGAGGTCAGAATGGGGATGCAAGGCGATTTCTTTCAATTGCTCAAAGAGCAGGGCTACATATTGGGAAGTCCCGGCCAGGTCGGGAACGGGCAGGAACTGACGACGGCCACGACAATCCTGGCTTTCAAGTATCGGGGCGGTGTCCTGGTGGCCGGGGATCGACGGGCCACGGCGGGGAATATGGTGATGTATGACCGGACGGACAAGGTCCTCGAAATCGACCGCCACAGCGTCATGGCGATTGCGGGAGTGCCGGCGACGGCCTACGAAATGGTGCGGGTGCTCGAACATTCATTCAAGTACTACCGGCGAACGCAGCTCCAAGAGTTGAGCTTTGAGGGGAAGTTGCGTGCCGTGTCCAAGCTCTTGAAGGAGAATGTCGCCGCGGCTTTGGCCGGGACGGGAGCGGTCGCGCCGATCTTTGCCGGATACGATTTCGAGCAGGGAACGGCGAAGATTTTCTTCTACGATATTCTGGGGGCTGAGTTCGAAGGCGTGGAGTATGCGGTATCCGGATCAGGGTCGCCGACCATTCGCGGGATTCTCCACTACGTCAACACGTGGGGCGAACGTCCCCTTGTGGCACTGACGGAAGAAGAGGCCATCATTCAAGCCCTGCGACTCTTGACGAGTGCGGCCGAGTTCGATTCCGCGACCGGCGGAGTGAACCGTGAGGCCAACCTTTTTCCGATCGTCAAATTGATCACACAGGATGGGGTTCGCGTGGTGCCTGATGACCGGTTGAAGCCGCTCTTCGAGTCAAAGGTGGTGCGCCATGTATGAAGAGCCGTACCGGTGGGTCGAGGCGATCGGCAATCGCCGAACCTATCTCGACGGGCAGTTCAAGCAGGGGAGCCCTGTGGTGGCCGTCACGTACGACGGCGGTATTGTGCTGACGACTGTCAGCAAGGGCACGCCCAAGCTCTACGAAATCTACGATCGAATTGCGCTGGGAGGAATGGGCCACCCGGCCGATCTGGAAAAACTCCGGTTTAGCCTATTGGAGATGTCGCATACCGAAGGGTTCAACCGTTCCCCCTCGGACGTTACCGGAGCACGCCTGGTGAAGTATGGCGTGGCACCGGCCATCAAACAGGCGTTTGAAGAGGTGTATAAGGCACCGTTTATCGTGAAGATTCTTCTCGCTGAGCTCGGGCAAAAGCCTGCGAAGGACGCACTCCTTACGATCAACTATGACGGAAGGTTTGAAGAAACCACGGGTTGCGCAGTCTTGGCTGCCACCTCGGAGGTTCAGAGAGCGATGACGACGTACCTCCGTCAGGAGCTGTCTTCGAACCTCTCACTCGGCCAGGCCGTCGCTGCCTCTCTGCGTGCCTGGGCGTTGGGCGATCGAGCCCAGCGACAGGCCGTCGAAGACCAGGAGGGGCAAGAGGGGAAAGAGACGCCTCCATCGACGCCCGTCCCTGCCGACGCCGCGGCCCTTGCTGCTTACTTCCGGGAAAGTGTCGTGGAGAGAATCATTGAGTGCGCCGTGCTCGATCGGAATCAACCGGGATCGTCGAAGTATCGCGCTCTCACTACGGAGGAGCTCGGGCGACTGCTGCCGGCCGATCTGAAGGCCGCGCTCGCATTGTGACATGCTGAACCGCATTTTCGGGCTTGAGACGGAATATGGCTTACTGGTCCAGCAAGAGAGGCCGGACCATTCTCCCACCTGGTTTGCACACAAACTGCGCGATCATATCTTCCATGTCCGACGCCGCGGGGTACTGGATCTCCACCATCGGGGCCACGATGAACCACCGGGGAACGGCGGGTTTTTAACCAACGCCGGCCGGATTTACCTGGACATGGGGCACGTGGAATATGCCTCGCCCGAGTGTGAAAGCCTCACGGATGTGGTGGCGTCAGACCGGGCCGGGGATCAAGTGCTGCAGCAGGCGATCGACGACTTGGGGTGGGGCGATACGGTGTCCTTGATCAAGAACAACATCGATCATGAAACCGACGCAACGTTCGGATCTCACGAAAACTACCTGGTAACCAGACGGTTTCCGTTCACGCGGCGGGGCCTTGGCCCGCTCGTGACCTTTCTCGTAACCAGGCAGATCTTCACCGGATCAGGCCGTGTCGGCTCGGCAAGCCCCCAGGATGCCTGGATACAAGTCGATCGACTGATCGTTCCCCGCGCCGCTTCAGGGCACGGGCGGGAAGTCAGCCGGCTCCCCTTTCAAATTTCACAGCGTGCCGATCATATCGTGAACGACTTTTTCGAGTGGGTGCAGCAGAACCGCGCCATCATCAACACCAGGGACGAGCCGCTGGCAGATCCAAATCAGTATCGGCGCATCCATTTGTTGCTGGGCGATTCGAATATGGCGGAGTTCGCGACGGCGTTGAAGATGGGAACGACGGGTCTCGTTCTGCAATTGATTGAGGAGGGGCATGCGCCGCGCGATCTCGACGTCGACGAACCGGTGGAAACCTTGCAGGAGATCTCTCAGGATCAGGACCGAGAGTGGCTGGTCCGCCTCCAATCCGGCAGGACGATCTCGGCTATCGATATTCAGGAGCGGTTCCTGGCTGCGGCGCAGGAACATTGTAAGGGGCAGGACGACGAGACGGACTGGGTGCTCGCGCAATGGGATGCCGTACTCCATGACTTGCGCGGGGACTATGCCAAGCTGGTGGGACGTGTCGATTGGGCGTCGAAGCTCTGGCTTCTCGAAGCCTACCGAGAATCCGAGCAGGTGGGCTGGGATGATCCTATGTTGAAGAGTCTCGACCTGGAGTACCACAATCTGCATCCGGAGAAGAGTCTATATTGTGGATTGCTTCAGGAAGGCCGCGTGCCGCGTTTAACGACGGACAGAATGATCGATCTGGCCATGGATCATGCGCCGAAGAATACGCGCGCTTTTGGCCGGAGTGAACTGGTCAAGCATCTGCTGGTTTCCGGGCCTCCCGCAGAGCCGGATGACCCCGGACCGGATGAGCGCTTCCTCCCCGCCTATGTCATCAATTGGTCGATCTTCCAGGTGCGTGGCCGGGCCCCTTTCCCCATGCCCGATCCATTCAAGACCTATGTTCAGGACGTCCGGACTCATCTGCAAAGTGTGATCGTCTGATTCACCCCCTCATCAATCATCTAACACCTTGTTTCTCTTAGCGAATCGATACCGTGGTATGCTTCTGTTCTGGCATCGAACGGTGGTGCTAGATGAGCCCATTAGGAGGGACACAATGAAAGCTCGCAAGTGGATGATGGAATATGGTGTGGCGATGGTTCTGGCGTTTCTCTTTGCATTGATCCTGGGACAGCTTCCGTTGTTTCGGGAAACCGGCGTCGGGAAGCTTCACGCGTCCGATCTGGTTCAGTTCATCGGCTACGGAGGGGCGTTGGTAATTGCGTGGCTGGGGGCCCTTCAACTGGCGAAGCACCCGCCTGATGAATGGAAATGGATCTCCCCGTTTCAAGGGATGATTCTGCCGCTGGCTACCTTGCTCACGGTCAGCATCTGCTACGGCGTACTGCTCTATCCCATCGAGCCGTTTCTCGGAAAGTCGGGCAGGGCGATGTACAATTGGATTTTCATCGCCGCAATAGTGGTCAGCAGCGTCTGGCTCGTTCTAAGTTGGGTACAGAAGTGCGCCCCCCTTGTTGCCGCCAAGGACTCTCGCAAACTGCGCAAAGCGGCCTAGCTTCCGGACTTACCGGCTGCGCCGGATCCGGCGCAGCCGGACCTTCTCACCCTCGTTCCAGCAAAAAGTCCACAATCCGATTTTCCGCCCAGTAGGGATCTTCTCCGTTCTGACTCCATTGAAAGAAACCGCAATGTCCCCCATGGCGAGGTGCCATCAAACGGATCTGAGCGTGGCGCTGAATCAACGACGTCATGAACATGGAATACGGAATAAAGGGATCGTCCTGCGCCGTGATGATGAGTGCGGGCGTTGCGATGGAATCGAGCACGTGGCGTGCGCCGGCGCGGTCATAGTAGTCCGGACCGCTCCGGTAGCCACCGTCCGGTGCGGTGTATCGATCGTCGAATTCGCTGATTCGGGCGATGCGCTCGAGTGCCGTCAGATCCCATTTGCCAGGGAAGAGTTCGGCCTTTCGGCGTAGTCGCGCTTTCAGTCTTACGAGGAAATGCCGGTGGTAGATCCAGTTGCGCCGTTGCTCCAACGCTTCGACGCATTGTGTGGGGTCGATATTCGGACAGACGGCGACAACGCCGGAAAATGCTGGTTCTGACCGGTGTAATTCTCCGGCCGCTTTCAGGACAAGATTCCCGCCCATAGAATAGCCAACCAGCCAGATGTGGTCGAGCCCGTCCCTGTGGGCAAGTTCAGCCAGGACTGCGCGATAGTCACCGCTCAAACCGCTGTTGTAGAGGGTCGGCGTGAGATGCTCGGTTCCGCCACACGTACGCTGGTTCATCCGGATGACATTGAACCCCGCCCGATAGGCCTTCCCGGCGATGCCGTGCATATAGTGTGAGTCGCTGCAGCCTTCCAGACCGTGCACCAAGATCGCGGTCGGGGCCGAGAGGCGGGCTTGTTGCCAGTGACAGATTCCGAGTAATTGTGTGCCAGGACAGACAGTGAAGAGACGGGACTCTTGGGGCATTCCCGCCAGGGCGGTGCCTCTGGGCCAGTATTGAGGCAACAGCGTCATCAGATGGGCATTTTGGAGAATCAGTGGCGGTCGAAATGGCATGACGTTAGTGCTCATGGTTTCATGATAAACGAAACGGAGGCGCCGTGCGTATGGCTGTTTGTCTCCTCAGCGCGCAACCGATGGTTTTTCGGTTATGAGCTGGGAAGGACGCCTCGATACCGCTTTCCCTTAGAAGCCTGGAGAGGAAACGCGCATGGTGACGTTGCGATCACTGATGGGATCGCATTGTTCTAGTGGCTCTAATGGAGCACACTTCAGCGGACTGCTGGAGGTAATCGACCTTTCAAAAAAGTGAGGGCTGCCGGCCTGCGGTTTAGGAATGGAAGAAAGATATTTTTGAAAAGGCTCGGTGTTTCAGTTGGTTTCCCCGTTTCTCTCTGTATATCGGGCTCTTAGGTTGTTTTCACTGTCTCCATTGATTCTGATGAGTCTTGGGATTTAGGGATTTTTTAGCACAAATTTAGCACACAGTCCGGCCTAACGGTCCAAGTCTTGTCCGCTTCACCACTCGTCCAAAAGGACAGAGCAAGTCGCTCCGCGCACAGTGTTCAAAAACCCTTCTTC
>DATIGF010000003.1:0-10329 GCA_035454865.1 Nitrospiraceae bacterium
GGTGCACCGGCTTGTTGAAGAAGACCGTGGCCCCCGCCCGTAGGACTTCCGCTCTGGTCTTCTCATCCCCGAAGGCTGTCATCACGATGATCGGACAGTTCGGCCCGACCATCCGCAATCGGTTGACATATTCCGCACCGCCGGCCGGCATCCGGAGATCGGTGATGATCAGATCCGGCATGGACTGCCGCATCAGGAGAGACGCCTCGTCTCCATCACGCGCTTCCCGCAATTGATACCCATCGCTCCACAGCTCATCGAAGAGGAGATCACGCATCTCTTGATCGTCTTCAACCACCAGCACAGTTGGCCTCGTCCATTCCACAGATACACCTTTCTCCGGCCTGTACCTACCGCAATTGAGGAACGTGAGACGCAAAGGAAGTGCCAACACAGGGGCCTGGTGCCTGATTGAATAATTGCTGTTTTCTGGGGACTTCTCTTCAAGAAGCCGCGCCTGGCAGGATCAGATGGTGAGAAAGACCCCACTAGACAGGAGTCCGGCTGTCGCGAGATGCCACAGCAAATGAAAATACGAGTGGGCCATCTGAAGGATTGAGTGGCTGTCTAGATTAATGAGAGGGCGCCTTCTACTTCACCGCATCGGGAGATCACCCAGTCACCATTCACCAATGCCTATGGCGTCTTGTCTGTTGGCAGCAGGATCTTGAAGGTCGTGCCCTTCCCCGGTTCGCTCTCGACCGCGATCGAAGCCCCGTGTTCCTCAAGAATCCCCTTGACCACGGTCAGCCCCAGGCCGGTCCCTTTTCCAAAGTCCTTCGTCGTGAAGAAGGGATCGAAGATCTGTGTCACGACCTCCTGCGGAATCCCCTGCCCCGTGTCCGCTACGGTCAGCAGAGCCATGTCATTGATCGGAGCCACACCGATTCGCAACTGTCCCCCTTCGGGCATGGCATGGACCGCGTTCATGATCAGGTTGATCAACACCTGGCTCATCTGGTCGGGGTCGGCAAGCACCTTGGGGCACCGGGCGTCCAGCGCCAGTTCGGCGTGAATCCGGCTCCGTGCGAGGCGCTCCTGAAAAATCTCGACGCTGGTCTCGACGACCTCCTTGAGGTCCACCGCCCGCCGTTCCGGCGCCCGCCGACGGGCAAATGACAACAACTGATTCATCACTTTGGTGATGCGCTCCACCTGCGCCACGATGGTTTGAAGCCCCTTCTTGATCGGTTCATCCGCCACCCGCTCCATGAGGTATTCCGCACGTCCCAGAATGACGTTCATCGGCGTCCCAATTTCGTGCGCCATCCCGGAGGCCACCGTGCCGAGCTCCGCCAGCCGCTCAGTCTTGCGCAATTGTTCCTGCAAACGTTTGCGCTCGGTAATGTCTCGCAACACCACCAGAATACCGATCCCCTCTTCGTCTGCAAACCGTGCAGCGCTGACCTCTACGTCCGCCGTCGTGCCGTCCAGCCTGATGATCTTTTCATCGACGAGGGGCGTGGTCCTGCCTTCTTCCATCAAGTACTGCGTGCGATTTCTGATCGAGGCATGACAGTCCGGATGAAACAGGTCGAAGAGGGATTTCCCCAGAATCTCCTCCGCCTTCACCGCGCCGAACAGCCGGACCCCCTGATCGTTCACGAAGATGATCCGGTCACCTCGATTGACGAAGATCGCGTCCGGTGACACCGCCACCAAACGCCGGTACCGCTCCTCGCTTTGCCGCAACAACCGCTCCGCGCGTTTCCGCTGCGTGATATCGATCATGGCTCCGATCATCCGCACTGCGTTCCCCCCGGAGTCACGGACGATGTGACCCCGATCGAAGATGACCGCGTCCGACCCGTCGGCCGTGCGAAACCGGTACTCGCCGAACCAGAACGCCTGCCCGCTCCGGATGGCCTGCTGCACGCTTGCCAAAACTTTCTCCCGATCATCCGGGTGTAGTCGGCTGCTCCATGCCTCGATATCCGGTTCCCGGTCGGCATCGTAGCCGAATTGCGCCTTCGCCGATTCGCTCCACCAGAATTTGTCGGACTTCAGGTCCCAGTCCCACAGCACGTCATTGGTCGCGAGCGCGACGAGCCTGAAACGCTCTTCATTCTCCCGCAGCGTCGATTCGACTTTCTTGCGTTCGGAGACGTCCCGAAGAATCACCGTGAAGTATTTCTTTCCCTCGACGCCGATCTGCGAGATCGCCGCCTCGACGGGAAACTCCCGGCCGCTCGCATGCAGTCCTGTCACTTCACCGAGAGTTCCCATCCTCCGGGAGGAGGTGCCCGATTTGCCGAACCCGGCTACATGCTGATGGTGGTTGGCCCGGTACCGGGCCGGGATGAACCGGTCGAGCGACTGGCCCATGGCTTCCTCTGCGGAACAGCCGAACATCTGCGCGGCCGCGTAGTTGAACAGCACAACCTTCTGCTCGTCATCCACGGTGACGATGCCGTCCATGGCCGACTGGATGATGCCTTCCAGCCTGAGCTGACTGGTCAACAGCTTTTCTTCAACCTCATGCCGCCCCGCGACGGCCCCGAGCACTGCTGTATCCGCATAGGCGCGGGCCTCTTGCGCGGCCAGCATCAACCCCTCGGCATGCGCGCGCTCAACACGCTCCGAAATTAGCTCTTGCAGGGCCTTGGCCTTGCCTGCTTCAGCCGCCACCAATCCCTGCTGCGTCCGCTTGTAGCGGATCAGTCCCAGCGCCGCTCCCCACATCACCAGCATCCCGAGCATTCGATTCAACACGCCATAGAGAATCGGGGAGCCTTCGGGCTTCAGGGCCATGTCGATCAGGAGAAGCCCCGTGGCGAGGACACAGAAGTAGAGGGGGTCTCGTTCGCGCGAGGAGAAAACTGTCAGCAGGACCGGGATGATATAGAGAACCGCGACCCCGACCTCGACCGGGGTCCAGAGGTCAAGTACAAAAATGCCGAGGGTCAATAGGAAGAGACCGCCGTAGAGAAGGGCGTCGCGTCTGGTGAGGGCTGGCGTCACGCCGGTAGTGTTACATAGATCGGGAGCAGAACGGAACTACTCGACTTCCGGCTGCGGTTTCCCTTCGATCTCGGCCAGCTTGCGATACAGCGTCTTCCGGTCGATTCCGAGCGCATGCGCGGCCTGATATTTGTTCCCGCCGGTTTTCTCCAGGATCTTGAGAATATACTCTTTCTCCACCGCCTCCAACGGGAGCGTCCGTTCCGCCGCCTCATCGAGGACGCGCCGGTCGCCCCGGGCGCCCTGGATGGCCGGCGGCAGATCCTCGGGCGCAATCTTTTCGCCGCGGCTCAATGTTACCGCCCGCTCGATCACATTCTCTAATTCGCGGACATTCCCCGGCCAGGCGTAGTCCATCAACATGGCCAGGGCAGATTCGCTCACGCCCTTGACATCTTTCCGCCGCGCATCGCCGCACTTCTTCAGAAATGCTTCGACCAGGAGCGGGATATCCTCCCGGCGCTCCCGGAGCGGCGGCAGCTTCAATTCGATCACGTTGAGCCGATAGTAGAGATCGTCCCGGAACCGTTTGGCTTTGACTTCCTCGCCGAGATTCAAGTTGGTAGCGGCAATGATCCGCACATCCACGGAGACCGGTTTATTGGCTCCGACCCGCCTGATTTCCCGTTCCTGAATCGCCCGCAACAGTTTCGCCTGGAGCATGAGCGGAAGCTCGCTGATTTCGTCGAGAAACAACGTCCCTTTCTGTGCTTCTTCAAACAAGCCCCGCTTGTCCGTCTTGGCGTCGGTAAAGGAACCGCGCATGTGCCCGAACAGCTCGCTCTCCAATAATTGCTCGGGAATCGCGGCACAGTTGACGGGAATAAAGGGTGCTTCTTTCCGGTCGCTATTATAGTGAATGGCCTTGGCGACCAGTTCTTTCCCCGTTCCGCTCTCTCCGGTAATAAGCACATTCGTCGGACTGTCCGCCACCCGGCGGATCAAATCGAAGACCGCTTGAATCGCTTTGCTTTTCCCCAGGATCTGGTGAAAGCTGTATTCCTTGTGCACCTCTTTCCTGAGCCGGCTCACTTCCCGCCGCAGCGACGCTTCCCGGATGACCCGCTCGACGACCCGCACCAGTTCGTCCTTCTTGACCGGCTTGGTGAGATAATCGCTCGCTCCGTGTTTCATCGCTTCCACTGCGGTTTCCACCGAGCCGAACGCAGTCATGAGAATGACGTTCACATCCGGAAACTCCCGCTTGATCTGGCCCAGCAACTCGATTCCCTGCATGCCTTTCATGCGGAGATCCGTGAGCACGACGGCATAGTCTTCCTCAGCCAATCGCTTCAAGGCCTCTTCCCCGCTGCCGGCCGTGGCAACTTGATGCCCTCGATCCTTCAGCATGTCGTAGGCCAACTCGCGCATGTCGGCATCATCATCGACCACCAGAATCGCGCCCCATATTTCAGTCATCTCGCGCTCCAATACATCCGGAAAGAGGCATACGAACTAGACCTCTTGACTTAAGAAGATGAAGGCTTTGTGCCCCATATTGCTACGACAAACCAAGCCTCCTGCTGCACAATGCCCCAGTTTGAGGCAACTCTGCGCGTATTCACAAGGGCTGTGCAAGGGCGGGACCAGAAACCAGTCCAACCGAATTGAACGACTGCATGGCTGATTTCTACGATCTGCAGCAGTTCAAGAAGGGATTTGAGAAGGAGAAATTGGTGAGCCGGCTGGGACTCGAACCCAGGGCCCTCGCCTTAAAAGGGCGATGCTCTACCGACTGAGCTACCGGCTCACCGAGGCAGGGATGCTGTCATTCAGGAGAGCGTATTGTCAACTCCCCCTGGGATGACCGCAGATGAGAAACTATAAACGTTTGGGACGACGACGGGAACAATCCAATGGATTGCGGAGGACGATCGTTTCCGCGCGCTTGGATCCGGTGGAGATCATGTCGATCCGGCACTGTGCCAGGTCTTCAATCCTGGCCAGGTAGCGCTTCGCTTCAACGGGAAGCTGTTTGTACGCGGTGGCACCGGTCGTCGAGGCGGTCCACCCCTTCATCCGTTGATAGACCGGCACGCATTCGGTCAGCACGTCGAGATCGGCCGGCATCTCCTTATAGAGGACCCCGCCGTGTTCGTAGCCGGTGCAGAGCTTCAGCTCTTTGCACCCGTCGAGCACATCGAGCTTGGTCACCGCAAGCGACGACAGCCCGTTCACTTGTGCCGCATGGCGGACGACGACAGCATCGTACCAGCCGCAGCGCCTGGCACGCCCGGTAGTTGATCCGAACTCACGTCCGCGTTCCTGCAATCCTTGGCCGACCTCGTCGGTCAGCTCGGTGGGAAACGGGCCACTGCCGACTCTGGTGGAATAGGCCTTGGCAATGCCCATGACCGCATCGATCATCGTGGGGCCGACTCCCGTTCCCGTGCAGGCGCCGCCTGCGGCTGAACTCGAAGAGGTCACGTAGGGATAGGTGCCGAAATCCACATCCAGGTGCGTCCCCTGGGCGCCCTCAAACAAAACGGTCCTGTTTCTGCTGATCGCGCGATTCAACAGTGTGGTCGTCTCGACGATATGGCTCTTGAGACGGTCGGCATAGCCCATATATTGATCGAACACTTTGTCGACCTGAAACGTGTCGACCTTATGGAGCCGCTCCAGGAACCAGTTCATCTCGACAAGATTCTCCTCGAGCTTCTTCCGGAACAGTGACGGATTCAGCAGGTCGCCCATGCGGATGCCGATCCGCGCCATCTTGTCGGCATAGGAAGGCCCGATCCCTCGACCGGTGGTGCCGATCTTCCGCGAGCCTTTCGATTGTTCGGAGGCCCGATCGATGGCCTTATGGTATGGCAGGATCAGATGAGCGCGTTGACTGACGGCGAAATTCTTGCCAATCATGATACCCTTGGTCTGCAGCTGGTCCATTTCCTCGATCAGCGCCCCCGGGTCCACCACAACTCCGTTTCCGATCACGCAGGTCGTCCCGCGATACAGAATTCCCGACGGGATGAGGTGGAAAATATAGGTTCCGCGTTCGTTGATGACCGTATGCCCGGCGTTGGACCCGCCTTGATAGCGCACTACCAAATCGGCATCCCGCGCCAGGATGTCGACGATCTTGCCCTTGCCCTCATCGCCCCACTGTGCGCCGATAATGACCAGATTGCCCATAATTCGAACCCCTGGAACCGGTTGAACCCGAAAAAAATGGCTCTGATCCAACGGGGAGTTCAGAGCCGAAGGGTCTCATGGTAGGTTCCGCCCTTCCTTTTGTCAAGCTGGAGACCGGCCTAAATGTTGGCAAACCATCCGATATTCTTTATCCTCCGCACGCGGTCCGGAGAGTGCCGGCATGCGCGCCCATCACGTGGGAGGACCGAAGAAAATCCCCTCACCCTTTCTTGACTGGTCCCCACCTGCGTGTTAGCATGGCCAGACTTCTCGCGGAGTTAGCATCTCTCAACCAACGGGATGGGGCTGTAGCGCAGTTGGGAGCGCGCGTGAATGGCATTCACGAGGTCGCCGGTTCAATCCCGGCCAGCTCCACCAAACTTCAACACCTGGCGAAAGGCACGCGGCAAGGGGCTAGCGGTACAAGCGATTTTATATTTGGCTCCGAGTCTCTTGCCGACCTAGACTCTTCAAACCCTTGCCTCCAGCCTCACAGCCCTAGCCCCTAGCCTATCCAGGAAAAATGCTCCAGATCGAGTCGGTCAGCAAACAATACTCTACAAAGGTCCTGCTCAGCGGTGCGTCCGCGCACCTGCGCCCGAATTCACGTGTGGGTCTGGTCGGACCGAACGGCGCCGGCAAGACCACGCTCTTTCGCATGATCCTCGGCGAGGAATCGCCGGACAAAGGCACCATCCGCAAGCGTCCCCGGCTCCGTATCGGCTACCTTCCGCAGGAACTTGAAACGATCACCGGCAAGACAGTCCTGGATGCCGCGCATCGCGATGAATATCCCGAGCACGAAGCCAAACGCATTCTGATGGGGTTGGGATTTACCGAGGTGGATTTCGACCGGCTGGTCGAAAAGCTGTCCGGCGGCTACCGGATGCGCGTAGCCCTCGCGCATCTGCTGCTGTCGAACCCCGACGTGCTCATGCTGGACGAACCGACGAACCATTTGGACAAGCCCACGCAGCGCTGGTTCGAGCAATTTCTTCTGGACTCGAACATGACCCTGTTGATCATCAGCCACGACACGGCCTTTCTCGATCGCGTCGTCACGCACATCTGGGAATTACGCCATCACAAGATCGAAGAGTACCGGGGCAACTACTCCTCGTTCCAGGAACTCCGGGCGGAACGTGATGCGCAACTGCAGGCGTCTGCGAATCGCCAGGTCAAAGAAGTCGCCCGGGTTCAAAAATTCGTCGATCGGTTCCGGTACCAGGCCAACAAGGCCAGCCAGGTCCAATCGCGCCTCAAGCAGCTTGAAAAGGTCAAGATGATTGAGATCCAGCGCGATCCCAAACGGGTGAAGTTCCGGTTTCCGCTCCCCGCCGCGAGCGGGCGCCACGTCCTTGAACTTGCCGGAGTCGGCAAGCGTTATGGAGAGAAAGTCGTGTACGACACGCTCGACTTCTCCGTGGAACGCGGCCAACGCATCGCCCTGGTGGGCGAAAACGGCGCCGGGAAGAGTACACTCTTGAAAATGCTCGCGGGAGTCCTCCCTCCCGACAAAGGTACAAGGACAGTGGGCCACGGAGTGACCTTGCATTACTTCGCCCAACATCAGGCGGAAACGCTCAACCCCGAACATACGATTCTTGAATCGCTCGAAGAAGTCACCAAGCATGCCGAGATGAATTTCTTGCGGGGCATCGCCGGCGCATTTCTCTTTTCGGGCCTCGATCAGAAGAAACTCATCAAGGCCCTGAGCGGAGGAGAGCGGAACCGGGTCGCGCTGGCCCGCATGCTGGTTGAACCGGCGAACACGCTGCTCCTGGATGAGCCGACGAACCACTTGGACCCCGCGTCGGTCGATGTGCTTACGGACGCCATGGTCGAATTCCCGGGCACGATCGTCTTTATTTCTCATGATCCGACATTCCTGACGAGAATCGCCACACGCGTCGTCGAGATCGAGAACGGGCGCGCCCGTAACTTTATGGGCGATTACGAGTATTACCTGTGGAAAAAGGCCCAGGAGTTTGAATCGATCAAGGAAACCAGAGAAGAACTCGATGGAAAGTCGAAGCCCAAATCCTCGGCACCAACCAGAGCCATGGCCCAGCAGGTTCAGGCTCCGCCCAAACTGTCCGGAGGGGATCGACGTGATCTGAACAAAACGCAGGCCCGCCTCGAAAAACAGGTGGTGCGGGCAGAATCTGAAATCGCGGACCTTGAAGGCAAAATCAAAGCGCGGGAGATTGAACTGGCCGATCCGGCACTCTACAAGGAATTCGGCAAGTGGAATACCCTGCACCAGGAGCAGGATCTCTGGAAGCGCGACCTCGAGCGATTGACCGCACGCTGGGAATCACTGTCCGCTGAATTGGAAGAAGTGAAACAGAAGCTGGGGGCGCTGAACTAGACCGACGCTTTGAGTGTTTCTTCGAGGTAGTAGTAGAGCCAGCGGTTTTTTTCTTTCGTCACCAGTTCGTCCCACACCACTCCGATCAAGAACCCCTTCTTCTCCCAGGGCTTCACCCAGGCCACCGTCCCGTCGAGTTTTTCCTGCTGTTCAACTTGATCGGAATCAAGAAACGCCAGCGAGACCGTCACTTTCTCGTTGGGAGGAAATGTTTCCTTGGTATGAAGACCTGCGCCGATCTTGTTCACGTTATCCAGAACTGCCGTGCAGGCACGACCTCCACTCTTGGGCGCAATCAGCGCGGAACCGATCAGCGTGGCGCGCACAAACTTCCGACGCTCGCTCGCCGCCACCATACTTCCAGATGGTTTGGATTCCCCCCGTTTCATCCTGTCTAAGTATAACCGATTAGAAAAGTTTGTAAACCACGAAAAACGGCCCTATTTTTGAGGATTGGGACGGTAGTACCGCCGCTTTTTTAATGCCTCGGGGAGGTGGCTTTGCTCGCCTTTGGCCTGAGGGTCATCGTGGACATACCGGTAGCCCTTGCCATAGCCGATCCCCTTCATCAGGGAGGTCACGGCATTCCGCAAATGGAGCGGAACACCAAGATTTCCATGGGCTTTTGCATCCTCCAGAGCTTCCAGCAAGCCGACATACGACGCATTGTCCTTAGGCGCGGACGCCAGGTAGGTTGTGCCATGGGCCAGATTGATCTGCGCTTCCGGCAGTCCCACGAATTGCACCGCCTGCGCGACGGAGGTCGCGACGACAATCGCCAGGGGATCGGCATTGCCGACATCCTCGGATGCAAAGATCACCATCCGCCGGGCGATGAAATTTGGATCCTCGCCCGCTTCCAGCATGCGTGCGAGCCAGTAGAGCGCCCCGTCGGGATCGGAATCCCGCAGGCTCTTAATATAGGCGGAGATGATGTTGTAGTGTTCTTCGCCCGCCCTATCGTAGCGAAGGGCCTGCTTGTTCAACGCAGCGCTCAACAGCGCCTCATCAATGAACCGGGTTCCGTCCGCTCCGGCCGGCGCCTGGGTCACGACAAACTCCACCGCCGTCAGCAACGCCCTGGCATCACCGTTGCCGAACGCCACGAGCCGCTGCCGCGCCCCCGGCGACAAGCTTGCCTTGAATTCTCCCAGTCCGACTTCGGAATCGGTGAGCGCCCGGTCCAGAATCTGGCCGAGGGCTTCGTCCGACAGAGGCTTCAGCACCACCAAGATCGAGCGTGATAAAAGCGGGCTAATCACTTCAAACGAGGGATTCTCTGTCGTCGCCCCGACCAGAATCACGGTGCCCCGTTCGACATGGGGGAGGAAGGCATCCTGCTGGGCCTTATTGAACCGGTGAATTTCGTCGACGAAGAGCACGGTCTTCTGTCGTTGCAATGCGAGGCGGTGTTCCGCAGATTTAATGATCTCCCGCAATTCAGGAATGCCGCCCGTCACCGCCGAAAACGCCACGAAATGGGCCTTCGTGTGCCGCGCGATGAGATGTGCCAGCGTCGTCTTGCCTGATCCCGGCGGCCCCCAAAAGATTACGGAGGACAGGCGATCCGACTCGATGGCCTTCCGTAGAGGACGATCCGGTCCGACGATCTCGTCCTGCCCGACAAAATCGGCAAACTCCCGCGGGCGCATCCGCTCCGCAAGCGGAGCCTCTGGCTTCCTGCCGGTCTCAGGCGTGGTGAAGAGATCGGGGCGTGGATCACGCGGTGTCGGCATCAAACGCTCTCAGTAATATGCGGATTGTATACGCCGCCTTCCTTGATCGCAAACAGCCTCTTGACCATGAGCGCCACCGATGCTACGAACAGCCGCGCTTCACGGAGGAGATGGTGCACACCA
>DATIGF010000004.1:0-15294 GCA_035454865.1 Nitrospiraceae bacterium
GGCTCTCCCGGGGCATCGTCGGCGGGAACGGACCCGGCGTCGTCATTATTCTTCCGCTGATCGATAGAATGATCCGCGTCAGCATGCGGACGGTCACGATGGATGTCCCGCCGCAGGACGTCATCACCAGAGACAACGTGACCGTCAAAGTCAACGCGGTGGTGTATTTTCGCGTGGTGGACCCGCAACGAGCGATCGTGCAGGTCGAGGACTATCTCTACGCCACCTCGATGATGGCGCAAACCACCTTGCGGAGCGTGCTCGGCCAAAGCCAGCTCGACGACCTGCTGTCGAAACGGGAGCAGATCAACGCGGACCTCCAGAGGATCATCGACCAGCAGACCGAACCTTGGGGCGTCAAAGTGTCCGCGGTTGAGGTGAAGAACGTCGACCTCCCGCAGGAAATGCAGCGGGCCATCGCGCGCCAGGCCGAAGCCGAGCGGGAACGGCGGGCGAAAGTCATTCATGCCGAAGGCGAGTTCGAAGCTTCGCAGCGCCTGGCTGACGCGGCCGATGTGATCAGCCGGAACCCCGCGGCCCTTCAATTGCGCTATCTTCAAACACTGGTCGAAATCTCAGCCGAGAAAAACTCCACCACCATTTTTCCGATCCCGATCGATACGCTCGCGCCCTTCATCAAGGGGTTATTGGGCAACAAGTAGTGTGGCAATCGGGCATTCCGCGTGGTGCTTAACCTACATAGGTGCCGCATAACTGCGACAGCGTGTTCTCATCATCCTCATTAAGCTGCTCTAATCTTTCTGGATTTTCCAGCTGATTACCCCGCCCGTTTCTCATTTTCAATCCAGCATCCCTTTTGCTTCGTAGAGGGGCATAGAAGGCAATGATCGGGATGAATCCTCTTGGCCCCATATGGCTCTAATAGGTATGAACAGATGCGCAACCAAGGGACGGATGGTGACGCCATGAATGACGAAGAACTTCGGTCGACCGACGAAGCCGAAGAACAGGAAGAACAGACAGTCGTTGCGGATGTGGATGCGGACGATCCGCAGGCAAGCGGGATTCTGGAAGTGATCGGTCGCGACGAGGCTCAAGAATCCGCCCAGGAAGAAAAAGCTGTGCCGGTGATGCGCACAAGCCAGGGCGCCAGCCCGTTTCTCCTGGAGTCGTTGTACTTCCGCTCATTCGGTGAGCGGGCGCTCCTGACCCGTGAAGAAGAAGTCGCGATCGCGAAGCGCGTCGATGAAGGCACCCGGCGAATCCGCGTGGCCTTGCGCCATGCCGTCAAGATCCTCGCCCGTTCGAAGCGAACGCCGGGGCTGTCTGAGTATGTCCAAACGCTCCAGCTGGTCAGACGGTTGAGCGGACTTTCAGCTACGGCGCTGGACAATGCGGAAAAGACACTGCTCGCCATTTTGAAGCCGTCAGCCCGCGAGATGAAACCCGCCATGGCGACGGCGAAGCGGCTCAAAGCCTTGTTGAGTGAAATCCGGTCAGCGCGGATCATCCTGGAGGAAGGGAAGGATGAACTGGTCCGTTGCAACCTGCGCCTGGTGGTGGACGTCGCCAAACACTATACCGGACGAGGGTTGACGCTGCTGGATCTTGTGCAGGAAGGCAACATCGGCTTGATGAAAGCCGCTGAACGATACCAGTACCGCAAGGGCTTTAAGTTCAGCACCTACGCCACGTGGTGGATCAGACAGGGCATCACGCGCGCGCTGGCGGACCAATCGCGAACGATCCGCATTCCTGTCCACCAGACGGAGGCATCACACCGGATTCTTCGCGTGACGCGCCGGCTCGGGCAGCAGTTCGGACGGCCTGCCCGCCTGGAAGAAATTGCACACGTGCTCCGCATGAGGCCGGAACGGCTCCACGAGACCGTGCAGGCATTCCAGGAGCCGGTGGCGCTGGAGAACCCGATCGGTGACGGGGACACGCAATTCGGCGATATGATACCCGATCAGCAGGCCGTTCCCCCCGATGCCCACGTGCACCGGACCGAGATGAGCCAACAGTTGGACAGGATCCTGAGCACTCTCACGCCGCGGGAACAAACGGTGATCCGCCTCCGCTTCGGGATCGGGTACGACGAAGCCTGCACCCTGGAACAGGTCGGGCAAAGTCTCTCGGTCACGCGGGAACGCATCCGGCAGATTGAGGCGAAGGCGCTCAAGAAACTCAAGACCCCGGAGATCAAGGAACTGTTCGCGGCAATCAAGTAAAGTCCCGCCGTTTGTTTCGATCGAGGGCAGGGCGCTCGCTCTGCCCTCAGGACCTGACTTTCCCCCCCACAGCCAGTTATGCGACAATGCCCGTCCTATGGTGGAACTTTACACTAGCTCCAGAGGGCTACCTCGGCCCGAACGAAACGCGTGTGTGCCTGTCTCATGCGCGCGCATGGGGCTTGCCCTGTTGGTGTGTGCCGTAACGGTCATGAGTTGCGCGCGCTCGGGCGCGGCTGAAGACAAACCCTTGTCAATCCCTGCGGTCGTCGCAAAAGTCCGCCCGTCGGTCGTCACGATCCTGACGCGCGGAGTTCCTGCCAGCCCGTCACCCCATGCCGCTCAGTCCGGTTCCGGCTCCGGAATCATTATCGATGCAAGCGGCTATATCCTGACGAACAACCATTTGGTGGAGGGAGTGAAGAGTGTCGTGGTGGGGCTTTCCACCGGCCGGCTCACCCCGGGTCGGGTGGTGGCCCACGACTTCCTGCTCGATCTCGCGCTGGTGAAAATTACTGCGCAGGATTTGATTCCGGCCACCTTGAGCCAATCCGCGCAACTCGAAATCGGCGAAACCGTCGTGGCCATTGGCAACCCGTTGGCATTGAAGGGCGGATCCACCGTAACCGTCGGCGTTGTGAGCGCGTTGGATCGCTCGGTCCTCACTCCCAACGGGGAGACGCTCTACGACCTGATTCAGACCGACGCGGCCATTAATCCTGGCAACAGCGGCGGTCCGCTGGTCGACCTGAAAGGTCAGGTTGTCGGGATCAATGTGGCCATCGCGCCGTCGGCCCAGGCGATCAGTTATGCGATAACTTTGGAGGCCGTGTACCCCCACATCCAATCCATGGTGCTGCGCGGAGCCGTGACCCGGCCGGATTTTGGGTTTACTCCGGTCACGGTCACACCGAGTGTCGCTGCGAGCTTTGGACTGGAAGTGGATCGAGGCATTCTGGTGCTCAATGTGGATTCGTCCAAGACGGCGGGAGCGTCCGGACTGCAGTCCGGCGATGTGATCACCGCGCTTGACCAGCATCAGATCTATAATATGGGGGACTTCTGGCACAGCGTGATGCGGGAGGGGGAGTCACCGACCATGCAGCTCACGGTGCAAGGGCAAAGCGGGCAATCAACTCTGAGCCTTCGACGTCCTCCAGTCCAAAAGGTGAGTCAGTGACCGGTCCGAACGTCATTGAGCCCCCGGCGATGGCCGCCGCGTCCGATTCTATCCGCCCTTCGGCCGGCGCGGCGCTCCTCGTGCCGAGCCCTGTTGCCTATTCGATCGCCTGGGAACTGCAGTCCCGCCTCCACAGGGAGCGCTTGCTCGACCTGAGACCGGACATGGTGCTGATTCTGGAACATCAGCCGGTCTACACCCTCGGACGAAGCGCACAGGAGTCGCACTGGGGAGGCAACGAAGACCTCTTGCGCGCGAACGGAGCAGACGTGCAACGTGTGAATCGCGGCGGGTCCGTGACCTACCATGGCCCGGGACAAGTCCTCGTATATCCTATCCTCAGGCTCGCTGACCACGCAGCCGGCCCAAGGCAATTGGTCCGGCTGCTGGAAGAGGTCATTATTCGCCTGCTCAACCTCTGGAACATCGACGGCTGCCGGATCGACAAGAATCCGGGCGTCTGGGTTATGCGACCTGAACCGGCGAAGATCGCCTCCATCGGCATCCGCGTTGAACGCGGGATCACCTTGCACGGGTTCTCGCTCAACGTCGACATGGATCTGTCGCCGTTTCAACGGATACACCCTTGCGGTTTCACCAACTGCCCCATGACATCCATGGCCGCTTTACTCAAAACCGCTGTCTCCGTCAACGCCATCAAGCGCGATCTCATGGACATGTTCGGCGCCGTGTTTGCGCTCGAGTGGTCGACGGTCGAGGAGTGCCCGGACACACTCTTCGTCGCCGCCGGTCAGATATCTGACGTGCCGACGACAATCAACTAACCGGTCGAGGGAATATGCAGGAACTTGATACGCACACGTTTCGCCTGGCAGTCGCACAATTCGATCAGGCCGCGGAGGCCATGCGCCTGGACCCGAACCTTCGTGAGCGATTAAAGCTCCCTCAACGGTCCCTCGTTGTAAGCATCCCTGTACGCATGGACGATGGGCGGGTGGAAGTGTTTACCGGCTATCGTGTGCAGCATGATTCGTCGCGGGGTCCATCGAAAGGGGGCATCCGGTACCACCCGGATGTCAGTCTCGGAGAAGTCGCCGCTCTCGCCATGTGGATGACTTGGAAATGCGCCTTAGCCGGTTTGCCCTACGGCGGTGCGAAGGGCGGGGTGAAGGTCGCTCCCAAGACACTTTCCCGCGCCGAATTACAGCGTTTGACCAGACGCTATGCCGCAGAAATATTCCCGCTCATCGGTCCCGACAAGGATGTGCCCGCCCCCGATGTGGGGACTGACGCGCAAGTCATGGCGTGGATGATGGACACCTACAGCCAGCAGGTCGGATATGCCGTCCCCGGCGTGGTGACCGGTAAACCTTTGTCCCTTGGCGGAAGCCTGGGGCGGGAAGAAGCCACGGGTCGCGGGGTCGTCTACGTCACGCTGGAAGCGCTTCGCCATCTGAAGTTGTCCATCGAGAAGGCGACGGTGGCAATTCAAGGATTCGGCAATGTCGGTTCAAACACGGCGCTCATCATGCAGCAACAGGGCGCGCGCGTCGTTGCCGTCAGCGATGTGAGCGGGGGGATTTACAATCCGAAGGGATTGGACATTCAGGAACTGCTCCGTCATTACCGCACCGCCGGTCAGTCGCTTCGCGACACAAAGCTGGGGGACGCCATAACGAACGAGGAATTGCTTCAACTGGATTGTACGGTGCTCGTCCCGGCCGCCCTCTCGGAGCAGATTACCGGCAAGAATGCCGACCGGCTGCGCTGCCGGATTCTCGCAGAGGGAGCGAACGGCCCCACGACCCTCGACGCCGATCGCATCCTCGAGGACAAAGGCATCTTCATCATTCCCGATATTCTTGCAAACTCGGGCGGGGTCATCGTGTCGTATTTCGAGTGGGTACAGGATCTTCAGCGCTTCTTCTGGAGTGCCACCGACATTCAGCATCGCCTGCAGGACATCATCACCTCCGCCTTCCAACGCACGCTTCACTTCTCGACCGAGCGACAGACGTCGATGCGCATGGCGGCACTCATGAGCGGGATCGACCAAGTCGCTCAAGCACATCTGCAGCGCGGGCTCTACCCTTGAGTGCGCCCCCGGTTCCAGGCGGTTCCTGACATGGACAACCCGTGATGAAAGAATATGCGCTGGCGATGATTGCCGGCATGTGGCTGGCCGACGGACTGGCCCTGCTGGTTGCGCCTCGCTTCATCATCAACCACGTGCGCACGGCAGTTCAGATCAACACCGCCCTCTGGCCCTGGCAATTGTTCGCGATCGTGGCCGGCCTCGTGCTGTTCTGGGCGGGCCTCGAACTGCGGTATCAGCCGCTTTGGATTTGTGCGGCCGGCGGGATGGTGTCCAAAGGGCTGTTTCTTGCCTTTGCCCCGGTACAGAGCCGAGAACGTGTGGTGGCCTGGTCATTGGGGCGCGAGGATGTAGATTATCGATTCTGGGGACTCGGCCTCTGTACGCTTGCCGTCCTGCTTCTCCATGCGCTAGGGTGGATCGGAGAGGAATGACGAGGACCAGTCCCCGGAGCACCCGATGACTCGAGACGCCATTGCGGCAGCCTGGGCCCAACATTGCGGAGATGACTGGCCCCGGTTTTCAAGCCCGAACCAGGGACAGTTGATGACGCTCGATACCGTGATCAGCGGTTGTGTGGTCTTCTTCCTGGACAGCCCCGAGGGACTCGATCAACAGCGGGTCGCCATCGTGAAGGATTGTTTGGGGGATCTCGACGATTTGACCGGAGAGCTGGATGCAGACTCTCAGGCCTATTTTCTGCGACTTCGTCAACTCGGCGAAATGCTGTTGGTTGCCGGGCCACAGGCATAGGGTCCGGTCAGCCCGGCGGGAAAACCACCGCTGCCCCGCCCGGCCCGCCACCTTCCTTCATTCAACAATATCCTTCTTCATCGGGGCCAACAGTCCCAGCAATTCGCCTTTTTCGCGAGTCGGCACTTTGAACTTGTCCAGCGCGGCTACGAGATCCTCTACCAGGGCATCGAAGTCGCCGTTGGTAATCTTCATCCCCGCATGGGTCGTCTTCATGTCGCGACCCTTGTATGTGCAGGGCCCGCCGCTTGCCATGCAAACCTGATCGACCAGATGCCCTTTCAATCTGGGAATATCGGTTGTCGCAAACCGGCCGTTGATTCGACTGTCGGCCGCAACATTCACTACGAATTGCTCGACGACGGCAGTAATGGCCGATTTCCCTCCAAGGCGGTCGTAGAGGGGTTTGCCTGCCGGCGTCGCCTCCCTGACCGCGCAACCGGACGAGATCATTGCGCCTGCCAGCACCACACTGCACCAGACCCTTGTATTCCGGTCCATCACTCGCCTCCGCTCGTTGCAAATTGACACCGCATCTGCTCTCCTCCAGATCCATTGCCGGCCGCATGAGTTATCCGGAAGACGGTGCCGGTTGACAAGGGACTATAGGGTCGATAGTCTCATACGTAAAATATATTGTTTTAATATATGCAATAGTCCATTCCTATAGCACTGAGAGAGGATTCGCCATGGAGTTGCGCCAGCTTCGGTATTTTCTGGCAGTGGCATCGACCCAGAATTTTACGCGAGCGGCAGAAACCGTCCATGTCTCTCAACCCTCCCTGTCCGTCCAGATCAGCACGCTCGAAGATGAACTCGGGACCCGACTGTTCGACCGGCTGGGGCGCAAAGTGGTCCTGACGCAAGCCGGCGAACTGTTTCGGGACCATGCTGGTCGAGTTCTGCGTGAATTGGAGCATGCGGTGCAAGTCGTGCAGGAACTACAGGGGGCCCGGCGGGGACGACTGGTCGTCGGAACCTTGGCCACCGTCAACTCCTACTTGATCCCCCCGCTCGTGTCCCGGTTTAAACAGCGCTTTCCGGCGATCCATCTGCAGGTTCACACCGAGCCTTCGACCGACATTGTGACAGGCCTGCTGGCAAACCGGTTGGATGTTGGAATTTGTTTATTGCCCGTCCAAGATGAACGACTGACCATTATTCCCCTTTTTGACGAACGCCTGGTCCTGGTGGCGCCTTCAGATAGCCCCATCAAGAAATCCCGCCTGCGCATGCAGGATCTGGCGGGGTTTCCGCTCGTCCTGATGCCCGTCGATTACTGCCTGAGAAAGATGGTCGAGGCGGAATGCGCCGAGGCGTGCGTGCAACCTCAAGTCGTATTGGAGATGACTTCACCGGAAGGAATCCTCCAAGCCGTTGCGGGGGGAGCCGGATTAACGATTCTGCCTGAGATTTATGTCCGCATGCGCCCACCGGGGTTGTCGTTCCGAACCATCGAACTGTACGAGCCCGTTCCCCACCACCGTGTTGGATTGGCCTATCGGTCAGACCGATACCAGAATCTGGCGGCCAAGGAGTTTGCGCTCCTCTGCCAGGAGACGGCGAATGGCCTCATGACCGACGCCAAGAATGCCGGTTCACGCAAGGGACGGATGAGGGCAGCCGTGTAGGGAACACTGCTGAATCCTGGTTTCTTGCAAGTTCGCCAGCCCTTGGCTAAAATAACCTATTGTTTACGCAGCCTACCAATCACGACCATCCGAATTACACGTACCGACTTATACCGGAAGTGGACCGAAGGAGGAGTCAATGAGGGAGAACAGTGTGGTGTGGATACTAGCCTTGGCAGTCGTGGCGACCCTCGCCGGGTTCGCCTCCCCCGTTTACGCCGAACCCTATGAATTGAGTAAGAATGATGTGATGGAGCCCAAGGGGATTTCCAGCGACAACGTCTCTCTCTTCGGCGTCAAACTCGGCGACTCAGAAGCGAAAGCCCTCGATGTGCTCGTGAACGAAAAGATCTCCGGAATCAAGGCCGAGCAAGAAGCCACCTTCATCTTCCTGCTTGATCAACGAAAGCCGACCGGCCCCATGGCCGGCGTCCGCGTCCAAGATGGAAAAGTCGATTTGATTTTTATCAATAACCGGTTCGCGCACAAGACGAGAGGCATCTTCCGAAACGTGCTGACCAGCGAAAGCCCGGAAGACATCCGGAAGCTGTTAGGCAAGGAAGAATACGGAGATGAAAACGTCATGGGCGCCGTACTGGCCTATGACAAACAGGGCTTCCAGGTAAACTACCTCGGGAAAGACATCAATATCGAGTTCTCGCAGCCGCACTAGTCCACCCGGACCCCGTACCTCATCAACACCCTGCAGCTTTCATGATTAGGCACCGGATCTCCGGTGCCTGACCTTGGCATCATATTTCATCTCTGAGCGCGTCAGAATTCTCGCGACAGGGTCTGGACAAGCGGCGGGGATTAAGAAATGCGAAGACGACGCAGGAACGCGGCTCGTTACTGCACTGTGTCGGCCATACGAAGGCCATAGTCGATCAGACTCTTGGCCGTGTTCCAGCGGCGGTTGGAATTCAGGATGACGAGCAGCAAGTCGCTGCCGTTCTGGGAAACCTTGGCGATCAGGCAACGCCCGGCTTTTGAAGTAAATCCGGTCTTCACCCCCTCCACACCGGGGATGCGGCCCAACAGACGATTCGTATTGTGCAGGACATAGGCACGGCGGCCGCTGATAGGGGTGATGATCTCTCGTTCTTCGCGGACCAGTTCCCGGAATACGGCGTTCTGCAGCGCAACTTCACTGAGTTTTGCGAGGTCCTCGGCCGTTGAATAGTGGTCAGGGCCGTCGAATCCACACCCGTTGCTGAAATGGGTGTCGGATAACCCAAGCGCAGCCGCCTTGGCATTCATCAACATGACAAACTGGGTTTCGTCACCCCCCACATGTTCGACCGCGGCAAGACAGGCATCGTTCGCTGAGACAATTAACATTGCCTTCAGGAGATCTTCAAGACGGAAGACTTCACCGGCCTTCAGCCGCAGATGCGTTTTGTGCGCCCGCGCGGCATTCTTGCTGACGGTCGCCAGTTCGTCCAAATGCCCCTTCTCAAGTATCACCAGAGCCGACATAATCTTGGTCAAACTGGCCGGCGACAGGCGTTTCTCTGACTCATGTTCATAGAGCACTCGACCTGACCGGAGCTCCTTCAGGAGGATGCTATGGGCCGGGACGGTCCTCCAGGGAAGCGCCTGGGAGGATAGACTGATGGGATGCACAGCGCGTTTCCCGGATTGGCGGTCTCTCGCCTCAACAGACGAGGCGCACCAACTGAGCGTGAAGGCAAGAACAATCAGGGACGCCAGGATGCCTGAAGCTGATCGTCGAAGGAATCGCCGCATGAGATCGCGCCTCTCAGAGGGTAAAGGACTCTCGCACCTTACCACCTTTTACCCCACTATCAATCACTTTATGAAAAAACCGGAGCAGGTCGGCTAAATCAATCCAGAACCCGCAGTTAAGGCAACGGGCGTAAATTCTCCGATTCATGAGGGTATAGTGCCGTTCCACCATCATGAACCCTTTGCACTTGAGGCACTGCATACATCTCCCGATATCCCCGCTTATCGAAGTCGGTTCATCACCAAGGCCAGGCACCCGGCGAGCAACCCGCCGCCGAGAATCGTTGTACCGAAATAGACGAAGGCGTTAGTGCCGCCGGCCGGCTGAGTCCCCTCCCATAAATCACGAATCCCACCCTGCACCATCAGCACGGAGAGGGTCATGAGCGAACCCACGGTGAACCACCATGTAAATGATCGAAGCGCCATTCAGCTCACAAATCGCGCACGATCGCGCCTGTCGGCCACTCTAGCGAAGGGCTTCCGGACTGTCAAGAACAGGGGACATTGCATGGGGATGATATCGTACAGGTTGACTTCCTACTGGTTTGTGTCGGACCTCGAAGGGCCCCTGAGCCCGCGATGAAGGAAGATTGAGACGCTACCGGCCCCATTGTCGGCGATCGCCAATCCAGGCTCCTCCGTCCCTGTCGTCGTGACACGAAACGATGAGATGGCAAAAGGCCCGGCCTTGGTTCGATAGTTTCGGGGTGGATAATGGAAGGTGCCGTCGCCTTTCCCGAACAGGATTGACAGATCACTCGATTGGAGGTTCACGATGGCGACATCCATCAAGCGGTCTCCGTTAAAATCCCGCGCCAGCCCGAAGTTGGGACCGGCATCGGCACCGGAGTCTTTACCGGGCTGAAATGTCGCATTGCCGTTGCCGAGAAACGTGGTGAAACTGTCTCGCTCCCCGTTGATTACCAGGAGGTCGCGGTTACGATCGTTGTTGAAGTCCGCGAAACTCACGCCGAGCGGGCGCTTCCCAGTCGGATAGTCTTTAGGGTCGCGGAAGGTGCCGTCACCATTACCCAACCAAATCGTGACGGCATTGGACATGGGACCACCGTTCGTGACGACCAGATCCAGTTTCCCGTCGCTATTGAGATCGGACAGGGCCACAGAAGTCGGGGTATCCCCATATTCGTACTGGGCGCCGTGCCGAAACTCCCCCGAACCTGCGCCGAGAAAGACCTTGATCTTATCGTTGCGGAGCGCGACGACGAGGTCGGGATGGTGATCATTGTTTACATCATCGGTCGCGAGGGCGACCGGCGTGCGATGGACCGGATAGTGCGGGCCCTCTTCAAACTTCCCGTTCCCCTGGCCGAATAAGAGCGCAATTTCGTCGCCTCCGGAACAGGCCAACGCCAGGTCGACATGCTCGTCCTGCTTGAAGTCGCCCATGACGAGGGCGCGGGGTTCCTGACACACGTGGAGTTGCATTTGATCTCGAAATGTTCCGTCACCGTTGCCCAAAAGAATCGAGAGCGTATCACTGGCGATATTCGTGGTGACGAGGTCGGTGAAGGAGTCGTGGTTGAGATCGACGGTGGTGATGGTCGTGGGGTTCTTGCCGACCTTATAGCTGGCGAAATAATAAAAGAGATCGGGAGGGTTGTACGGCTCCGCTTTGGAACAGGCCATGAGTCCGCTGACGAGAAAGCCTAGCGAGGCAAAGCCGAGAAGGGAGCGGATTGTATGGAACTTTCCCCGACTTAATGCGCTCACACGGTCTTCCTATCGGGCACGGTGCAGGACCAAAGGACCTAGATTGATGGTGTGCGGAACGCCCAGTATACAGAGGCCTTCTTTCTCCTGGCAATCTCACAGAATGAGGTCGTGAGCCTTTGAAATTCTCTCTCTCTCTGCGCTACAATGGGTCCTCTTTTTAGGAGGACTCCATGAGTAAAACTGTGAACGTTGACATCACCATGTACGGAATTGCCGAAGTCCTTATGTGGTGTCATGATAGGAATAAGGGGCGCGTCCCGGGCGTCGATACAGCGGGATTCAAGAAGATGCAGGAATTGCTGGCCGAAAAGCCGCAATCTGCCGACTATTTTACGCTCGATCAGTTTTGGAAAAAGCGAGTGACGGTTCCGTTGACTGAAGAGGAAATCGCCACGATCGATCGATGCCTCTACGACATCCCGAATTTCGATAACGAACCGCTCCCTCAAATCCGGCATAAGTTCTGGCCGAAGCCGGTCGAGACCCACTGACCCCAAGCCGGAACTGCCCGACGCGGTTCCGGCTTGTCAACCTCTCCTGGAAATCTGCTTCTCTTCAGCGGCTTGAGCCGACGGGCAGGACCGGTTCGTGCCTATCGCGCGATCGGCAGCAGAATAGAACCCGGCTTGACTAGAGCGTTCCTTCGCCTTTCAGGTATTTGCGGAATCGATCCATGAGTTCTGCCCCCAGCGTCCCGCCTTCCGGCTTTTTTGTCGAGGGGTCGGCAAAATGGCCGCGGATCTCCTGAAGGCGCTTTTCAGCTTGATCGTTCCCTTGAAGGCGTTTCGTCTTTTGAAGCGCAGTGTCGAAGGCATCGAATGTCAGATCCTGGTAACCGAAGGAACGAATGCGTTTGACCGCTTTCATCATCGCTTGATTTCTGAACGTTGTGAGATGGTCGGAATCAATTTCGGTCAGTCCAAGCTTCCGGGCCCGCCGTTCCGCCGCCTTCCTGATTCCGCTCCGCACAAAGTCAGGCGAGGTTTGGAGCCGTTTCCAGGCCTCGTCGCTCCAGGCAACACGTGCTTGGGGAGCCTCCCACAACTCACGGAGCACCGTCTCGTCGATACGGGTCACCTTTTTCTCCCTGGCCAGATCCTCCGTATCCCTCTTCAGCATGTCGGTGACGAATTCCAGCGCGATGGGCGGTGACTGCTTCAGCTTTTCCTGAAGCTGTGCCAGCGCCCCCTCGGTCCATCCCATCGGAGGGCCGGCGGCTTCCTGGAGGTCGCCGAGCGCTTCCACTTTTTCAAACAACTCGATGTTGACTTCCAGATGACCGCGTTCTTTGGCAATCTCTTCGGCGATCTGCTTGATCATGCCGCGCATAAACTCGGGCACGTTGGCCAGACGCTCTTTCGCCGCGGCAGTCCAGGGAAGATGGCCCTGTTCCATTTCCTCGACAGCCGATGCCATCCCGGCTTCGCCGCCCATGCGGCCCATCATCTGCCCCTTAAACTGATCCAGGATGACTTCGGTGATTTCCTCATATCCCAACTCACGCGCCTTCTTCTCCGCCAAACGGCGTACCATGCCGCGCAGAAACACAGGCGCGCGCTCCATCCGCTTGAGGGCGCCCTCTGTCCAGCGGACATCCGTCGTGACCGATTCTGGGGAGTCTGAGGCTGACATGACCGCTCCTTGTAACAGGCTATTGATTCAGCAATTCTTTCAGCTCTTTGCCGGCTTTGAAGAACGGCACTCGCTTGGCCGGCACGGCGACGGTCGCACCCGTCTTCGGATTGCGCCCTTCCTTCATGCGACGCGCCCGCAGACGAAAGCTGCCGAAACCGCGAATCTCGGTCTTATCACCGTTCTTCAGCGAGTCTCTGACACAGTCAAAAATGGTGTTCACGACGACTTCAGCCTGTCGCTTCGTCAACGTGGTGACTTGTTCGGAAACCCGCTCGATGATCTGTGCCTTGGTCATGTCCCTCTCCCTTCGCTCCGTTGATGGACAAGCGCCCCTTCATACCCAGCCGACCCGGCTAAAAGGCCATGAGGTATTTGATGCTCACGCCTGAATGAAAATCCAATTTGGGGAACATCGCCGAGAATCTTGATTCAAGGAGCTCGCGAATGGAAAACCGCCGCCTCGGCTCCACAACTTTGGGCTCGCCCTCGATACCGACGACATCCGCGGCCAGTTGAATGGCGTCTTCCAGGTCACCGAGTTCGTCGACGAGCCGCGCTTCCTTCGCCTGACGTCCCGTAAAAATGCGCCCGTCCGCCAGCGCCTGGGCATCCGTCAGCTCGATCGCACGTCCTTCCGCCACGGCTTCAATAAACTGCTTGTGCACGTCGTCCATGACGCTCTGCAGTAGACCTCGCTCTTCCTCGCTCATCTTGCGAAGCGGCGACCCGACATCTTTGTACTTGCCGCTCTTGATCACCACCCCTTCGACACCGATCTTCTGAAGCAAGCCCTCGACGTTGGCCGTTTCCATAATGACGCCGATACTGCCTGTCAGCGTCCCGGGGTTGGCCACAATTCGATCGGTTGCGGCGGCAATGTAATAGCCCCCCGATGCGGCGACACTGCCCATCGAGGCGATCACCGCCTTATTGCTCTTGGTTCGGACCCGCTTGACCGCATCGTGAATTTCCTGCGAGGGGACGACGCCTCCGCCGGGACTATCGATGCGCAACACGATCGCTTTGACGGAGGGATTCTCGCTGAACCGCTTCAGCTCTCCGACTGTCGTTTGCGAATCCAAGATCACTCCTTCCACCCGAATAAGGGCAATCCGGTCTTCGGTCGACAAATCAAGATCGGGGAAGAAAACGTTCAGCAGGAACAGTAACCCGAGGGCTCCGCCCAGCACCCAGAAGAGGGTGCGGAGCGGTCGCCGCTTCGGAGGACGTTCTGCCTGTGTCACTTCATCTGCCATTGCACGTGCCCCGTATCGCTCTCAGAATCGCCGGAGTCTAGTCGTCTGACTGCGACCGTTTCCGGCTCTGTTTTGCGGCCCGGCCGAGACTCTGGTCCAGCGCCCCCTGCGATGAGTGATACTCATCGACCTGTTTGCGCTCCGAGTCAAGCTGATGGTCGCGCAAACTGAGCGCAATCTTCCGCTCTTCCCGATCGACCTTGATGATCTTGGCCGTCACGTCGTCCTGCAACTTGAATTTCTCTTCCAGCTTCACCTGCGAATCAAGGCCGGCTTCGCTGATATGGATCAACCCCTCGACCCCGCCGTCCAACTCGATGAAGATTCCGAAATCAGCGATCTTGCTGACCTTGCCGGTCACCGAGTCGCCCACATGGTAGCGCGCAGGAATCTCATCATCCCACGGATCGCGGGACAATTGCTTATACCCGAGCGACAGCCGCTCTTTCTCTTTGTCGATGCGCAGCACGACTGCTTCCACTTTTTGCGCCTTCTTGAACAGTTCCGAGGGGTGTTTGATGTGCTTCGTCCACGACATGTCGGAGATATGGATGAGCCCGTCGATCCCTTCTTCGAGTCCGATGAAGGCGCCGAAATCGGTGAGGCTCTTCACCTTCCCTTCGATGCGCGTGCCGACGGGATACTTGCTCTCGATCATGTCCCAGGGATTGGGTGCGGTCTGCTTCATGCCCAATGAGATCTTGCGGCTCGCCGGATCGACATTCAACACGGCGGCTTCCACCTGATCGCCCACTGCGACGACTCTCGATGGATGCCGGACTTCGTGGGTCCAGGACATTTCAGAGACGTGCACCAGACCCTCAACTCCCGGTTCCAGCTCCACAAAGGCTCCGTAATCCGTGAGGCTCACGACGCGCCCGCGCACCCGGGTCCCGATGGGGTATTTCCCTGCGACATTGGTCCAGGGATCCGCGCTCTTTTGCTTGAGGCCGAGGGAGATACGGCCCGTTTCCCGGTCATACTTCAGTACCGAGACCTCGACCTTGTCGCCCACCGTGAACATCTCCGAGGGATGCCCCACGCGGCCCCAGGACATATCGGTGATGTGCAGCAGTCCGTCGATGCCGCCGAGGTCGACGAACGC
>DATIGF010000005.1:0-6340 GCA_035454865.1 Nitrospiraceae bacterium
TGGAAGGCACGACCCTCAAACAGTGGTCGCGGAAACCGAACCTCATGACCCTTGAAAAGCTGATTCCGACCATCGCCACAGTGGCCGACGCGTTGGACTATGCCCACCAGCAGGGGGTCGTACATCGCGACATCAAGCCGGCCAACATCATGCTGACCAAGGAACAGGTCGTGAAAGTGATGGACTTCGGCATCGCCAAAATGGCGTCCTCGTCAAAAACCCAGACCGACATCGTGCTGGGCACTCCGACCTACATGTCGCCGGAGCAGATCGCCGGGAAGAAAGTAGATGGGCGCTCCGACATCTTTTCGCTCGGCGTGGTGATGTTCGAGCTCCTGACCGGCCGACCACCTTTCACCGCCGACAATGTCTCAGCGTTGCTCTTTGCGATCGCCCATTCTCCACATCCTGTGCTGGCGATGCTCCGCTCCGATCTGCCCCCCATTGTGCAGGAAATCCTGGACCGTGCGCTCCAGAAGGACGCGGTTCAACGGTACCGTCGTGCCGGCGAATTTGCGCAGGAACTTCGTTCCTGCATGCAGGGACTCGCCGCATAGCCTGAGGCGCCCATGGCTCTTGCAATCCTCCACGGAGCCCATTCAGATGTGGGCCTGAGACGGCCGCACAACGAGGACCGGCATTGCGCCGATCCTCACTTGGGACTGTTCGTCGTGTGCGACGGCATGGGCGGCGGCAACGCAGGTGAAATCGCAAGCGTCATGGCCGTCGAGACCATCCACCGTCACTTTTCGGAAGCAACGCAGCATCCGAACCTTCCCTTCGTGGGCGAGCCGGACCACCGAGTGTCTCCGGCGACCAATCGCCTGGCCAGTGCGATCAGGCTGGCTAATACCGTCATCAACCAGGCGGCAGGAAACCGTCCGGAATGGTCGGGAATGGGCACCACCGTGGTCGCCGCTGCTCTCACCGACCACATACTCTCCTTCGCTCATGTAGGCGACAGCCGCCTGTACCTTGTTCGCAATCAGACGATCCAGCCGCTGACGATGGATCACTCATGGGTCGCTGAACAGGTCCGCCAGGGCTTCCTCACGGAAGAAGAGGCCGAACGGTCACCTCGTCGCAACATCGTGACCAGAGCCCTGGGCGTGGAGGCCACCGTTGACGTCACGCTGGGAGAACTGCCGATCTTTCCGGACGACCTGCTCTTACTCTGTTCGGACGGGCTCACAAAAGGGGTACAGGCTTCCACCATTCTCGACACGCTCCTCGATCCCAAAGACGCACAGACGCTTTCACGCCGCCTCATTGCACTGGCGAATGCAGCCGGCGGTGAGGACAACACGACGGTGATCGTCCTGGCTGTGCGCGAGGAACAAGACTGCGGACTGTGGCAACGCTTGCGTCAACGGCTGGCCATGTAGCCAGCGCTGCAGGAGGACAACATGCACGACACGACGACACAACGAGCGACCCTTCTCATCAAACTCCATGACAGGTCGTCACAAGAGCTCGAACTGACTTCGGACAGCTTTACCATCGGCCGGAAGTCCGGCAATGAACTGGTCATAGAGGACCCGGCCGTCTCGGGACACCATGCACGGATCTCCAAAATCCACGCCGTGTACTTCATCGAAGACCTGAAAAGCACGAACGGCACCTTCGTCAACGACAAGCGTATTGATCGCCATCAATTACGCGACACCGATGTCGTCACGATTGGACGCCACCGCATCATTTTCCGGGACGGCTCAGCCGCGTCAATCGCGCCCCCCGCGGCGACCGAGGATCTGGACCGAACGATGGTCCTCACCGGGCACGCGGCCCGGCCGGACGTGGCCGTTTCCCCGGCAAGCCTCCGCGTGCTCTCCGGCAATACGGACCAACAGGAGTATCTGCTCATCAAGCAAGTCACGGCGATCGGATCGCATGCGCAGGCGGCTGTCAAGCTGACCGGATGGTTTGCGCCAAGCACCGCAGCAATGATCACGCGTCGACTCAATACTTATTTTGTGAGTCAGGCACGGAATGGAAAGAAGGTTTTGGTCAACGGTCAAGAAGTCGCGGGCGAGAGAGAATTGAAGGATAAAGACCGCATTGAAGTCGCGGGCACGACCATGCTCTTCCGGACGCAGTCGGAAAGGAAGGTCTGACCCGGCGCACTCAGGCTAGTTTCGTAAGAGAAGTTGCCCCTTCGGTAAGCGCTGGTAGCAGCCTTCAGAAATGTCCTGCGCGTGGTCCTGCAGACATTGCAGGACGCGGCCGTCGCCCGGCTCCACACCCTGACACACCCGTTTCACATCATCGGCACAGGCAACCTTGTAGCCCTCAGCTTCCTTCCAGCGCACCATCCGCTGTCGCATGATCTGCTGGCACGCAGGCGGGAGCCGCTTCATGCGCTGTGCGACACAGCGCCGCCGATCTTCCCCCGTCAGTGAGTCCGGACAGAACTGTTGCACTTCCGCATCACACTTCACTTCGGCCACCTGTCTGGCACGGCCGTCACCCGGAACGGGAACCGCACCCGAGGTCTCCGAAACCGCCGGTTCGTCGGATCCACCAGGTCTCTGAGCCCCCTCCTCGCTTTGCGTACCGGCCGGCCGGCTTGCGGGAACTCCGGGGATGCTCAGATCAAGTTCGGGCACGACAGGCACCGCAGCGACTCGGGGCTGCGGCTGTGCCGACAGCAGTTCATCCTTGGAAGGCAGATTGGCCCACACGATGCCCCAGACTAAGACCAACCCGACCACCGACACCAGACTCGCGGTGACCTTCCCCGACGGTTCCTGTTTCTTCTTCGTCGTCTTCATCTCAGGTGAGGATAGATTAAACGGTGCGGAAAATCACCGAAACGTGCGTTTTGCGCACAATCGGAACCGGGGGCTCTAGTAAGGATTCTGTGAGGGACGGAGCACGATGCAATGAAACCGGAAACTAGTTTTCGGGCGTCTCGACGATGTGATTCTCGAACCTGGTACAGCCCTCCGCCAGCAGGCGGTTCGTCAGCATCTCGCCGGGCCATTCGATGGGCAGATCGGCCGTAAAGACCCACACGTCCGGAGACGTCCAGACCGGGCCATGCTCCTCCGGCAGCTCGGGATCAAACAGGTCGGTCCATACCGGCATGTACACCCCGTTTCCGCATTGCGTATGCAGGTGCACGATGGTGCGCGAGCGCACGAGCGGATCCAGCTCTCTCCAGACCGCCGCCGTTTCGTCGGCCAAGTGGTGAAGACGTACCGCGTTCTGCGCATCAAACATCGCGTAGGCGGCGTAGACCGGCGCTTCGATGGTATCGGGCGCACGCGCCAGCTCGGGACACTGCTCCACCAGCCCTTCGAGAATCGCGCGCCGGTGACGATCCTCCCATGAATCAGGCAGACCGGGATCCGGCGCACCGATAAGTTCGAATAAGAGGAACGCCGTATTTTCAACCGGCGGAAGAAGCCTCGCCGCCACCGATTGAGTGCGCCGCGAATCCGCGACCGTCGTCAGGTGGTCATGGAGCATTTGAAGATTGAGCATTTCCAACGTGGCATCGGTCAACAAGCGCGACTCCACGCGAACGACGGTTCCGGCCGGCAATTGAAGATGGCGATGGAGTAGATCGGCCGTCGCGATCGGATCTATTTTCAGCTTGAGCGGGGACGTCAGGTTGGCTTGCAGCGGTAACTCCAGGGCTGCGATGGTAGCATAGGCCGGCTTTTCATCATCCGGTCCGTCCAGGAGCAACGTGCAACTGGCCTCAGCCACGAGGTCGAACAGCCATTCCGCCATTTCTTCGTCGAGCGCAGCAAGCACCGTCAGCAGATCGTGCTCGCGCCCCTGCTCAAGGAAGGCCTGCAGCGTATCGATCGCAGCATCGGTATCACCGTGGTCGTGACGGCGGGCATTGATGAGGTGGATCAGATCGCGCGTGAGCGGATCAGGACGAGACCAGGCTAGCATTGACGCTCCCCTTGAGCCGAAGAGTCCGTGGTCGCTCTCCGGCATCGCGCACGATCCATGTTGCCAAACTTTCTTACCAGGAGCAAGCACCAAGCGCGTTCTCACGGACGAACCCGTCCGCCCACGCAGCGGTGCCGCCTTTACTCACCAATGACCTTCACCAGGACCCGCTTACGCCGGCGTCCGTCAAACTCGCCATAAAAAATCTGCTCCCAGGGACCGAAGTCCAGCTTGCCTTCCGTAACGGCCACGACCACATCACGTCCCATCACTTGCCGCTTCAGGTGTGCGTCACCATTGTCTTCACCCGTGTCGTTATGCCGATAGCGGGCCTCCTGCGGAGCCAGCCGCTCCAGAAATTCATCATAGTCCTGTAACAGGCCTCGCTCGTCGTCATTTATGTAGACACTGGCCGTGATGTGCATGGCGTTCACCAGCACCAGTCCTTCCCGCACCCCGCTTTTCTTCACAACCGCCTCAACCTGTGGCGTGATATTGAGATAGGCCCGCCTGTTTTTCGTCTCGAACCAGAGTTCTTCGCGATAGGATTTCATCGGTGTTCGGTCGTGAGGACCGCATTGTGCCAACTGATCGACAGGAGATTCAAGAGGGCCCCGGATGATTCTCGCAACAGATGAGACAATGTGCACAAGAGGTTATAATACCTCCCCGTATGACCACTCGCCCCCGCATGAAACCACCCCGTCTCTCACAGAACGCGCGTATCGTGTTGCGCCAGCGCTACCTGGCGAGAAATGCGCGAGGCCTTGTCGTCGAATCACCGGCCGGCATGTACTGGCGCGTCGCCCGCGATATCGTCCTGGCCGAACGACAATACCCGGCTGACACGCGCCGACACAACCTGGCTCATCAGTTTTATGATCTGATGGCCTCCGGTACATTTCTCCCGAATTCGCCGACGTTGATGAACGCGGGCCGTCCGCTCCAGCAGCTGTCGGCCTGTTTCGTGTTGCCGGTGGACGATTCGTTGGAATCCATCTTCGATGCCGTCAAGTTCCAGGCCCTCATCCACCAATCCGGAGGGGGCACCGGATTCTCATTTAGTCACCTCCGCCCGCACGCCGATCGGGTGGCCACCACCAGCGGGCTCGCCTCCGGTCCGGTCTCCTTCATGCGCGTCTTTAACATGTCCACCGATGTCATCAAGCAAGGAGGAACCAGGCGCGGCGCCAATATGGGCATCCTGAGAGTCGACCATCCGGACATTCTCGACTTTATCGCCTTGAAGCGGCCCCCGGGAGAGATGACAAACTTCAATCTTTCCGTCGGCCTCACGGACCGTTTCATGCAGGCGGTCAAACAAGGCCGGTCTTATGCGCTTATTAATCCGCGCACCACCAAATCCGAACGGCGACTCTCCGCGGCTTTAGTCTTTGATCGGCTGGTTCAGGCGGCCTGGCAATCCGGCGAGCCGGGGGTCGTCTTTCTCGACACCATCAACAAGGCGAATCCCACGCCCCAGTTGGGCTCCATCGAAGCAACCAATCCCTGCGGCGAACAGCCGCTTCTCGCCTATGAATCCTGCACGCTCGGTTCAATTAACGTGGCCCGATGCCTGACGATACGAGACGGCGCTCGCACCATCGACTATGATCGGCTCGCCGCCATCATTCCGCTCGCGGTTCGATTTCTCGATAACGTCCTTGATCGAACCCGTTTCCCCTTTGCGGCGATTGAGACGCACACCAAACAGACGCGGAAGATCGGCCTTGGAATCATGGGATTTGCCGATCTTTTGATTCAACTTGGCATTCCCTACGATACGAACGAGGCCTTGCAAATTGCCGACCGGCTGATGGGGTTTATCCAATCTCATGCACATGAGGCATCCCACAACCTGGCCCGTGAACGGGGGGCCTTTCCCGCATACAAGGGGAGCCGCCTTCAAGCCGACGGTATACGGCGACGCAATGCCACCGTTACGACCATTGCTCCCACCGGCACCATCAGCATCCTGGCTGATTGTTCCGCCGGCATCGAGCCGCTCTACGGAGTGAGTGTTGCCCGGACCATCATGGAAGACATCCGTCTGGAAAGCCTTCATCCCGAATTTCTTAAACAGGCTCGAAACAGCGGACTCTCCCTTGCCCGGCTACGCCGGGAGGTGGGCCACCGGGAATCAATACAACATTTGACGAAGATCCCCGAAACTCTTCGTCGGCTCTTTGTCACCGCCCACGACATAGACCCGGCTCATCATGTTCGGATGCAGGCGGTCTTTCAACGCCACAGCGACAGCGGGGTATCGAAAACCATCAACCTGCCCGAGACCGCCACACCAAAGGACGTGGCATCAGCCTTTGTTTTGGCGCATCAATTGGGCTGCAAAGGCCTGACGGTCTACCGGTCGGGCAGCCGAGAGAATCAAGTTCTGGCTTGCTCTCATGTACAGTCCTGCTAAGGCCCGAAT
>DATIGF010000006.1:0-12734 GCA_035454865.1 Nitrospiraceae bacterium
TGCCGGCCGTGTACGATCGATTTCTGAGCCTCTTTACGTCGTAGCGCCCCCGCCTTCAATCACCTCGCGCAGTTCCTCGTACACCCGTGTCAGCCGGCTGTTCTCCAGGCGATTGGCCATGACCACGGTCACCAATCCGGAAAACAAAAAGATCAGCCCTAATGTCAGAATGCCGGCGCCGATCAGCACCCCGCCGGATCTGGCCAATCCTCCCTCCATCACGTAGCTGATCATCGTCACCACCGTCCCGAGTCCCACAATGAGGAACCAGGCTCCGGTGAGAATCGCCGAGCACCAGGGAATACGTTTTGTGGACGACAGCACGATCGAATCGCCTTCAACCCGCAGATCGATGGTCGCTTTCATCGGCCACAGCCACAGAAATGCCCACAGCGTGTGATAACGCGGGCGCAGAAGAATGCGATTGGCGTCCGAGAATAATCGAGCGACCCCGTGGTGGAGCGCGAGCACTCCCAATCCATCGAAGCACGCGCGGATCTGCGTGAGGTCGGCTGCGTTGACCCGGTCCTCCTGACGACCGACGCGGCAGCCGTACCGGCTGGCCTCGGCCGAGAGTGTGCGAAAATACAATCGATCCCCGACAAGCAGTCCGAGAAAGAGTATGGCGGCAAAGAGTCCCGCAAGAACCATGCTCGTACCTATCCCACAGCCGCGCGCGCCGAATCAAGCCTGTGCGCCGGGCTAAGCCAGGTCAGTCCTTGTCCGACCGGAAAACTCCGGAAGATTTTGTTGACTCGCTGTCATGACTTGGCTATTGTAACGCCTGTTTCGGTCAGGCGGATTCCTCGCTCCATTCAGGCGCTCCGCCATTACAGAACAGATTTTCCCCGCTTGAACAAGCCGTCGGTTCATCCCTGCCCATTCGGGATGCGCAGGACGCACGATGTGTGGGTTGGAGGTGACATGGATTTACATAAGGTTGAACGGGTCTACACGTCCTACGCCGGTGTCTACGACAGAATTTTCGGGAAAGTCTTTCATGAGGGACGTGAGTCAGCGATCCGAAACCTGAATGTCCAACCGAACGAGCGCATCCTCGAAGTCGGCGTCGGGACAGGGATCGCCCTGCCGATGTATCCCCGTCACTGCCAAATCGTCGCCATCGATTTCTCTGAAGGCATGTTGGAAATCGCCAGGAAGAGGACGGCCGAACACCAAATGGGCCATGTGACGTTGCATCGCATGGATGCCGGCGCCATGGACTTTCCCGACAGCAGTTTTGATACCGTCGTTGCAGCCTATGTCGTCACAGCCGTGCCCGATTACCGCAAAGTGGTGAACGAGATGATCCGCGTCTGCCGTCCAGGTGGACGCATCATCATGCTCAACCATTTTAGCAACGGGAATAAAGTGATCGCGGCGGTGGAAAAAGTCATCTCGCCCCTGACCAAACACCTGGGCTGGCGAACCGACCTATCGTTGGATACCGTCCTGGAAGGGACTGATCTGCACGTGGCCCGCAAGCAGAAGGTAAACCCGCTTCGCCTCTGGGCGCTCGTGGAATGCGTGAATCGCAAGAACGGAAGCGGGACGATGCACAAGAACGGCCTTTCCCATGCCAACGGCACGACCGTCTATACGCACAGTGCCAGTGCCCTCGCAGCCGGTCCTACGAGCGAAGAAGCTCTCGCCTAGCAGGAAGTTGAAAAAGCCTCCTTCTCACCCACCCAACCCCAGCGCGCCGAGGCGCGCTTCGACCCGGGCTTCGTTCTCGCATCGCTGAACGGGCTTTTTAAACTTCCTTCCAGACTCGGCAACTCTTACTCCTCGACCGGCTCCGCATTCATCCAGCGCTGCTGCTCCAGTGATTTCCAGCTCAACCATTCTCCTCCAGGAATGATCGTATTGCCGACCAGGCATTGGCCTGAAAACCGGCGCACGATCAGATCGGAGGCACAAGACAGCACGCGATTGACCGCCTGCCCTTGCGTCCCCGAGACTTGCAGGACAATGCCGAAGCCAGGCCCATCCAGCGGGCCGTAGAGCATGACCTGAACCGCAGCCTGATCGACCGCCTCCGCCCTCTGCGCAGGAACCAACATCCCTTCCCATTGGATCACCGACTGCCGTCCCTTCGACGCCTTGGCCTGCTTCCACGTGCAGGGACAGCCAGCCCCGTCCAAGGCCTCGAGGATCCAGTCCACCGTCGGCCAGTCGGCCATCGGACTCTGGAAGGTCCATTGCGCGATCGGCTCGCGTGGGCGATCTTCCGCAAGCGGCATGGCCACCTCATCCAAGACTGCCTCGTCGCACACAACGTAGAGTTCACCCTGCGGATCGAACCAGAACCGCAGCTTTCCATCCGTGCATTCGGCTTGAATGACGCCCAGCGTCGAACAGTCGGCGCCTTCCTGCTCGAAGATCGAAAAATCTGTCACCCCCGCCATCGTCAGTTTGGCGACTCGCGCCATCTGGCGAAGGCGATAACGCACGACCACCGTCACCGTCGTATCGGCCAGCACCTCACGCGCGGAGCCTTCGTCGAACAACCGCCGCTTCGACATTTGGACATCGGTCACATAGCCACCGCTGAACCCGCCCGTATGGCCCAGCAACCAACGCAAATCTTCTTTGGTCTTGATGAGATGTTTCATGAACGAGATTGTAGCGCAGTAGGATTGGAAACGGCTAGGAGGTCGTGAGAACGAGCAAGCTGAAATGCTTGACAATCACTTGACAACGACGTTCGCGGGTTGGCCGTACGCCGGGCCGATTCTCGCGGATCATTTACGAACTCGCGGTCATTTCATGAAGAACGTGAACCACCACAGCAGACAGAGCATCCCGATGGCGGAGACAGCCAAGAAAACGGCGAGAGCCTTCACGAATCGGCTACGAGTGACAGCATCTTCTCCTGTCACGACCACCGTATCCCGAACAACTTTCATCGATGGCAAAGGGAATCTTCTAGATCTCGAGATTCGCTCTCCGAGGAACCAAAGATATGCTGCAAACCCCGCCAATGGAGCGACAATCACGGTCCCGATCAGGGCCAAGAGTAGCCTGGCTCGCGCTGCGCCTTGGTCCGGATTTTCGGTCGCCCAGGCAATGAGAGCCGGCAACGACTGCTCGAACCAGCGCAACATGACTGCACCCGCTGCAATACCGAGAATGACGATCCAGATGGCTCGTCTCCGGGTACCCGCATCCGCCCGCTGAATCTCCATGGCTAAGCGATGCCCCCAACGTTTAGATAGGACCGAGATGCCTTTCATAGACCGCTAAGTCATCAGCAGAGAAGCAGCAGAAGATCACTTCACGAACTGCAGGGAACTCCCGCAAACACTCTCGCACCGTGTCGACGGCAATCCCTGTAGCCTGTTCAATAGGGTATCCGTAAATGCCGGTGCTGATACTGGGAAAGGCCAAGGTAGCGATTCCGTTTGCGGCAGCTAGCTCGATAGAACGGCGATAGCAGGAGGCCAGCAGCTCCGGCTCACCGTTCTTTCCTCCACCCCAGACGGGTCCGACTGTGTGGATGATGTACCGGGCCGGCAGGCGGTGGCCCTTCGTCAGCTTCGCGTCGCCGGTCTGGCAGCCTCCAAGAAGACGACATTCCTGAGATAACTCCGGCCCGGCTGCTCGATGAATCGCGCCACAAACCCCACCGCCTGGCAGCAGAGAGGAGTTCGCAGCGTTGACGATGGCATCAACAGCGAGCGTGGTGATGTCAGCGCGAATGGCTCGAAGCGCGGCGGACATAGTTACGACCAACCAAATTTATGGATTTCCATAGCACGGAAACGCTTGTCGAACGGCACGAATTCACTGAATCTTTCATCCAAAAATGCGCCCGAAATGCGCAGTTTGGTCAGGTACGGGGCTTTGGCACCCCAGTTTGCTTTTACATTTTGGACAGCTTCCCAGCGATCATTAAATATTTCAGGCTTGTTTGGGTCTCCAGCAGAGCTGGTGCTCCACTCACCTTGGCAGGTTGCACAGTCTCGCTTAACTTCCTTCCCATGCTCGGCTAACCAAACTTTGGCAGACGGTGTCATGAGAGATTCGCCAATGAATTCCTCACTTAGTCCACAAGTGCTGGACTGCGTGCTACTGATGAGTTTGGGTAAGACAAGTTGCGAGAACATGGAGTTTGCAGCCAAGCCTTCCCAAGGGGAACAAAAATAGGCGGCCCTATATCCACTCTGTGAATTGAAGAATTGGTCGAACAAGTCTCTATCAAGTTTCACACAGTAAACCACCCTGGAGTACGGACTGTCCTCGATTTGGTCTCGATGGCAGCAGAGTACAGTCATCCGCGTGGCAATTTCTTCTGCGACTCTTTTAAATGGAAGATTCCCGAGTAATTTTGTCAAACGCGTAGCCTCCTCTATTTGCAGAATAAACTTCCAGGGTTGTGTATTCATTGCTGAACTTAGTCGGATTACTTGCAGCAGAGGGTCACTATGAGTTAACTGTTCAGTGATTTTTCAAGGGAGGCTAACGCCCTATCAGAATCATGTCAAATTGGGAAAATGCGAGGGTCAATGCGCGCTGTCTGCTTTCAACATGTCCTCTTTGAAGGGCCCGGTGCTTTTGCGACCGCACTCGCGAATCGAGGCGTAAGTCTCGAACGCCATCTCGTTCCCAAAGACGGACTGCCGAAAGATGCCGGCGATCTGCTGATCATCATGGGCGGACCGATGTCGGTGAACGATCCGGATGGCTGGATCCAGGAGGAAACCGCCTTCATCAGATCCGCGCTTCTCGCCGGCAAGCCGGTAGTCGGCGTGTGCCTGGGCAGCCAGTTTATGGCGAAAGCGCTGGGAGCTACCGTGCGTCCCGGCAAGGCTCTGGAAATCGGGATGACGCTGGTGCGGCTCACGCCTGAGGCCAAGGACGATCCGGTCTTCAAAACACTGCCCGATTCGTTCGACGTCTTCGAATGGCACGGCGAAGTGTTCGATCTGCCCGACGGCTGCGTGCCGCTGGCAAGTTCCGCTGTCGCGCCGCTCCAGGCCTTGCGTTATGGGACTCGCGCCTATGGGCTGCTGTTCCACCTGGAGATGGAAGAGTCCGGGATTGATTCGCTCTGCCGGGAATGCACGCCGGATCTCATCAAGGTACGGGTGACTACACAAGAAGTGAAGGCAACCGCCACCCCCCACCTCCCCACCATGCACAACTTTGCCGATCGATTGATCGGCCATCTGCTTACACGAGAGCGTTGATTACCAAGTCTGTCCTGAAGTAGCTTAGAAGCTTCGCCTGCCCCTCGGGGCCTATTCCTAGAAAGGAGATTTCTGAATCATGGCCGGTTTCCCGATTGAAGTCGCAACCAGAATCAAGACGTTACCTCCCTATTTGTTCGCCGCCATCGACAAGATGAAACAAGCCGCAATTGCGCGCGGGGTGGATATCATCAACCTCGGCATCGGCGATCCCGATTTGCCGACGCCGGCGCCGATCATCGAGAGCCTAGCCCAGGCGGCAAAGAACCCGAAGCACCATCAATATCCTTCGTATGAAGGCATGCTGGCATTCAGGAAGGCCGTAGCCGATTGGTACAAGCGCCGCTTCAACGTAACACTCGATCCAGCAGACGAAGTCTTGACCCTGATCGGCTCGAAAGAAGGGATCGGTCACATCCACCTGGCTTTCGTCGATCCCGGCGATATCGTCCTGGTTCCGAGCCCGGGTTATCCCGTCTATCCGGTCGGCACCAGCTTCTCCGGCGGCATCTCGCACATCATGCCGCTGACGAAGGCCAACGGCTTCTTGCCCGATCTGAATGCGATCCCGAAGGACGTGGCGAAGAAGGCCAAGCTGATGTGGCTGAACTCGCCGAATAACCCGACCTCGGTCATTATGACCAAGGACTACTTCAAGCGGGCAGTCGAATTTGCGCAGGAGAACCAGGTCATCATCTGCCACGACGCAGCTTACTCGGAGATTTACTACGACGGGAAGCGGCCGGCGAGTTTTATGGAAGTCGATGGGGCCAAGGACGTCGGGGTGGAGTTCCACTCACTCTCCAAGACCTACAACATGACCGGCTGGCGCATCGGGTTCGCGGTCGGCAACATGGAGATCCTCGCCGCGCTCGGGAAGGTGAAGAGCCAATTGGACTCCGGCGTGTTCGAAGCGGTGCAGGCGGCTGGCATTACGGCGCTTGGACTAGATGATTCCGTGACCGACGGCATCCGGAAGATCTATCAAGAACGGCGCGACACGCTTATTCCTGGACTCAAGAAACTGGGATTGGAAGTTGATGCGCCCCCGGCGGCCTTTTACATCTGGGTAACCGTGCCGAAGGGCTACACGTCCGCATCGTTCACCGCGCATTTGCTGGAAAAGGCCGGCATCGTGACGACGCCGGGCAACGGATTCGGCGCGCCGGGTGAAGGCTATATCCGGATGACGGTCTGTACGACAAAGGATCGGTTGGCGGAAGCAGTGGAGCGGATGAAGAAAGCAGGATTCTAAATATCGTAAGGCGTAGGGGTGAGGGGGCCATAACCCGTCCCCTGCCTCACGCCTCACGTTTCACGCCTAACGGGGTCTCATGGAGACGGTCTTCATCGGGTTCGGCTCGAATGTCGGCGATCGGGTGGATTTCTGCGACCGCGCGGTGACGCTCTTGAGCCTGCTGCCACATTCTCAACTGTCGGGGGTTTCCTTGCTTTACGAGACCGAACCGGTCCGTGATGGATCGAACCCCGGCGAGGGCTGGTTCCTGAACGGCGTCGTCCAACTCGAAACGGATATCGCCCCCAGGAGCCTCTTGAGCATCCTCCGCGAGATTGAACGATCGCTTGGACGCGACGAGGAGAATCGATCGGGCCCTCGAACGATCGATCTCGACATCCTGTTCTACGGCGAGCGGGTGATAGACGAGCCAAGCCTGACCATTCCACATCCCCGGCTCCATCAGCGCCGCTTTGTCTTGATGCCGCTGAGCGAACTCGATCCGCTGTTCGTCCATCCGGTTCGACAACGGTCGGTCAACCAAATGCTGGCCGAGGTCAACGATCCGTCGGAAGTTCGACTGCTCTTCCCCCAACCTTCGACGCGATACGGCTCTCGCCCGACCTGCAGCCCGCGTTTCGACGCATGAAGATCATTCATGCCCCTAAGGCCATGACGGCCTGGAGCGAAGGGCTCCGGCGGGAAGACGTGACGATCGGCTTCGTGCCGACGATGGGCGCGTTGCACGACGGGCATCGCGCATTAATCCGCGCCGCACGGGTACAATGCGACGCCCTGGTGGTCAGCATCTTCGTGAACCCGACACAGTTTGCCCCGACGGAAGATCTGGCCAAATATCCGAGGCCCATTGCCAACGATCGCGCGCTCTGCCGGGCGGAAGGTGTGGATATCTGCTTCGAACCCAGCGCATCAGCGATGTATCCGAAAGGGTTTCAATCCACGGTCGCTGTGCCGGGCATCGCGAAGCGCTGGGAGGGTGAATCGCGCCCCCATCACTTCGGCGGCGTGGCAACGGTCGTCACGAAGCTGTTCGGCATGGTCCGCCCGCATGTCGCGCTGTTTGGGCAGAAGGACTATCAGCAGGCGGCGCTCGTCCAACAGCTTGTTCAAGACTTGAATCTTGGCGTGAGGATTCAGGTGAGGCCGACGGTGAGAGAACGCGACGGCTTAGCCATGAGTTCTCGCAATGTGTACCTCTCACCGGAAGAACGGCGGCTCGCGCCGACTTTCTATCGGGCCTTGCAGGCCGGCCAGCAGGCAATTGAAGCTGGAAAGACCGATGGAGATTCGGTGCGTGAGGTCATGCGGCAGGTAATCGGTAAAGAACCGATGATCCAGATCGATTACCTGGCCGTCTGCGATCGCGCAACGCTGGAACCGCTGACCACGATCGAACGGCAAGCGGTCCTGCTTGGCGCCATCCGGATCGGCTCAGTCCGCCTGATCGATAACATGATCGTAAACGTCAAGGGAGCGAGGCGGCGTCGGAATTCGACTCATTAGGCGCTGGTGGCAGGCTGGTGCCCCTGGCTGACGAGCAGGCCAAGGACCACTTGGCTGAGACGCCGCTGGTCGGGCAACGGCACTTCAAGGAAACGCACCCCCACCGAGGATGGACGAACGGAACAGACCATCGCCGTTTCGATCCGAATGGCCTCGTCCTCCTGCTTGGGCTTCAAGACCATTCCAAGAAATGTCCCGCGCGGTAACCCCGTCGTCTGCAACGTACAGCCGTCCATGGAAATATCGGTGATGCGGTTCGTCGCTTGCATCCGATTGTCTGCGAGAAACTGCGCCTCGATCGAGGTAGGCAGCCGCTTGTATTGGCGGCGATCGAAGGCCTGCGTGCTTTGGCGATCCCCTCGGTGGAAGGCGCGGAACTTATTCATGCAGAGCTGGCAACGGAAGGGAAAGAGGTTCAACTGATTCAGGACGCGCTCCATCGTGCCATCCTGATAGGTCACGCGCACGAACGGTGTGCCGCAATTCGGACAGTGGACTGTCTTCATGCTCCCGGCTGAACCTCCTCAAGATCACGTCCAGATTCGACCACTCGCCCATTTCGCTCCGTCTGTTCGGTCAGGATAGGCTCGATTGACGCCGGTGAGTAGCTCGCCGGCTTAAGCCATTTGCCGTCCTCACGCTTATATCCCCCGACCTTGCTCATGTTCGAACGGTGGACCTCGCGGAAAACGGGATCCATGTCGATCCCGTACGACACGGCCGTGCCGTAGACGACGTACAGGAGATCGGCCATTTCTTTCGCGATGCAGGCCAAGTCGTTCTTCGCCATCGCCTCCTTGAGCTCTTCGAATTCTTCCTGGATCAACCGCTCACGCAAGGCACGGGTCCGGTCATCCACCACAGTCGGCGCGTGATGCACGATGATGTTGAACATCCGGTGGAAGGCCTCCACCATAGCCTGGGCCTCTGTCATTATGGGCTCCTTATTCATGGTCATGGGGCAAGGCCTTTCGGGACACGACTTCCACAGGACCAAGCGAGGGAATGTCTTTGTCCGACGACACGCCCAACTCTTTGAACCGGCGCGCAGCCGGAAGAATTCTCGTTTCCAACGACCCGACCGCCTTGTTGTAGGCAACGACGCTCTTGCCCAGCGATTGCCCGACATCGTTCAGGTGTTCCGCCAATACCGCCATCCGCTCGTAGAGCTCTTTCCCCAATCGCCCTGCTTCCTCCGCGTGCTCGGTCAGCCGTTCCTGCCGCCAGCCGTAGGCGACCGCGCGCAACAGGGCCATGAGTGTCGTCGGCGTTGCGAGCACGACGCCCTGCGCAAACCCGTCCTCGATGAGTCGCGGATCCTGCTCCAATGCCGCTCCCAGAAATTGTTCTCCCGGCAAGAACAGCACGACGAATTCGGGCGCCTGGCCGAATTGACTCCAGTAGGCTTTCAAACTCAACTCATCCATGCGCGAGCGCACCTGGGCCGCATGACGGCGCAACCCATTCGTCCGCTCCGCCTCGTTCGTCGCTTCGTGAGCCTCCAGATAGCCGGCCAATACGGTTTTGGCATCGACGATGATTTGTCGCCCGCCCGGCAGCTGCACAACCATATCAGGGCGTAACCGGCCTTCGTCGACCGTCACTGATTCCTGCTCGTAGAAGTCGCAATGCGCCACCATACCGGCCAGCTCAGCCACGCGCTTCAGCGTGATTTCTCCCCAGCGGCCTCGCACGGCAGGGGCCCGCAGTGCATTGACGAGATTTCCGGTTTCCTGCTGCAACCGTTGCTGTGATTCGGCGAGTGACTTCAGGTGCTGGTCCAAGCCGCCATAGGCCGCCTGACGGGACTGTTCAAGCAGCCGGATCTGCTCGTCGTAGCGATGCAAGGATTCTGACAGCGGCTTCACCAGCTCATCGATAGCCTGTTGTCGCTGGGCGAGCTCGCCTTTGGCTTCTGCCTGCAGGGTTTGGAACGACGTCTTGGCGAGGTTCAAGAAGGCCTCGTTGTTTTGTTTCAGCGCTTCCCCCGACAAAGCCTGAAAGGCTTCGGCCAGTTCATGCCGCGCCTGAGCAAGTATCGCCTTCTGTTCATCCGCATGCTTGCTGGTCTCAATTGCTTGTGTCTCCGCGATGGCGCGGGCCCGCGCCTGCTCGGACAGTTCGCGCCTCATGCGTTCGAGGTCCGCCCGATCGCCCTCTCCCTGGCGACGAAGCTCCTCGGCCAAGGTTTCGGCTCGTTGCGCCCGCTCCGCGGCGCTGAAGAGTTGGGCGTGAAATTGCGTGCGCAGGCGAGCCGACAGCCAGAAGCCGGCGACCAACGCGCCGAGCACGACACCGGCCATCAGACCCCAACCAAAGGCAGCACTTTCAATCATGGATCGCAGTCCGCGTGATCATTGCGAGCGACAAGTGACGACGAAGTTGGGTAACACTATGACGATGGAAAAGAATATTCGGGAGAGTACGTAAACTTTCTATAAACGTCAAGACGAGCGAGCCAGATCCATTCGGCCCTAGTCATTTCGCCATCGAATTCAGATCAACGTCGTTCGCATTCCGCACTGTTTCGACGATGCATCTTCTTCGAATCGGACCTCGCCTGCTCCGGCATCGAGGTGAACCCGAGCGCCTTCCTTCAAGAGACCCATGACCCCCGCAACGTTGGCGACGGTAGGCAAGCCGTATTCTCGCGCGATGATCGCTCCGTGCGAGAGCGTGCCTCCCATTTCGGCCACGAGTCCCGCGGCGATCCCGAAAAGCGGCGCCATACCCGGATCGATCACGGGAGCGACGAGGATATCCCCCTTCACAACCTTGCGCCAATCCTCCATCGATCGCACAAGTCTCACTGGTCCCGTCACACAACCGAGACTGATGGGAATACCTCTCAAGACTCCTTTGGAGGCTGGGGAGGTTTCACCATGAGAGCAAGTGATCGCCTCCTCCCGATCTCGAATCGTATCGGGAACCTGAACCCCGATCCAGCGATCTCGCTCGGCACGGCGCGCCTGCACCAGAGTTGCCCATTCCCTCGGGATTCCCGATGACAAATCCATCCGTTCCTTCAAGGTCAGGAAGAACACATCTTCTCGCACGGCAAAAACTCCCCGCTCGACTACGCGCTCACCGAGACAGAGCAGCAGGTTGCGGACCGCCGCGGAATAAAACATCAGATGATGACGGTTGGCCTCTCGCAAGGCATAGAACCGGCAGAGACGCCCGTACCACCATTGAAATACCATCCACCGATCGAGCCGCCAGCCGCATCGGGTCCGGATCGTCTCCAGCGCCTTCTCTCGAATACCCTGTTGGCGCTCCGCAATGTCGGCCGGTGTGGAAGCCGGGCCGCGCAGTTGAGCCCTGATCACATCCAGCAGAACCTCAGGCTGATCGGCGTATCGCGGAGACATCACGTCCGATTCGCCCAGCCCGCGATGGCCGTAGTCCTCAAGGTAGCGATCGAAAGCGGCGAGAAAGGGCGTGTCTCGCATCGTCTGGCGCAACGATCTGGAAACGGATCCTTCGCGCAATAATTCGCGAGAAGCCGTTTCGTCTGTGCGAGCCATCTGAACTAATTCGGCCAATCGAATAATCTGCTGCGCGCTGATCACCGTCCCCTGCCCTTGCAATGACGCGTTCAGAAGACTTCGCCAATCCTCTCCCAGCCAGCGAGGCAGGGTCAGACTGAACGTTTGCAAACACTGCCCCACTCCTGCTGCGATGCCGAAGGTGACCTCCCGTCGATCGAGCCACCGGCGGAGTTCGTCGAGCCGGGCTCCAAGTTCTTCGAAGGAAAAGTGCACGATGCGGTCCCGGCGGTAGGCGGAGGCCAGCTCCTTCATCTCTGCGAACCAGCCTGGCCCAGACTTCATGACCCGGCTCATTTCGCGCCACATGACCCAGCCGGCACGGAGGTAGGCGAACCAGCCGAGCGGCTTCACTGCCGGGACCGTTTGTAGCGCTTCGCCTCCCATTTGTTCGACATTCAAAGAAGGGTCGCCGTGCAACTGCCCGACGAGGTCATGAAACAACGACACATTCAGGTATGGGCGACCGCATAACGTACGGACCGAGGAAAGTCCCTGGGGAATCCGACAACCCAACCGGCGGTAATGCGAGAGGATGTAGGACTCCATAAATTGTTCGAGAAAGGAGAGTCCCATCGGGCTGGGGACTTCCGGCATCGTTTCCTTGAAGTTGGTTCTTGACCACTCGCACTCGTCGTCGGTCAGTTCCCAAGACGGCTGCACGGCGGTTACCGGTCGGGCTTGCAAGACCCACAACCTCTCCTTCTCAAATGCCCATTCCATATCGACAGGGTGCCGAGCGATGCCTTCGATCCGTTTCGCCAGCCGCGCGATATCAAGCAGCTGATGGTCCGATAGCGAGGACTCTGTTCGGTCTGCGTCAGGAAGGCGCTCTTTGTGCAGGCCATCCGATCCCACCACCAGCTGCACCGACTGATGACCCAGGATGTGCCGGCGAACGATGCCTTGTTGATCCTCCCCTCCGAGCTCCACGACGTACTGATCCGGCATGACTGCCCCGTCGAGAAGAGGCGCACCTAAGCCGCGCACGGCATTGATCGTGACCTGATTCACACGCCCCGTCACAGGATGGATAGAATAAACCGCTCCGGCAACCTGCGCAGCAAGCATCGGTTGAAAGATAATGGCCATGGCAGGAGGGTTGTCATCAGGTCCGGCTTTGGTCATGTACTCCACGACTCGCTCATCCCAGATCGATGCCCACAGCTCCTTGATCACTCGACCGATCTCCGTGGGGAGCACCCCTAGTTCTGTTCGATACAACCCAGCGAA
>DATIGF010000007.1:0-7747 GCA_035454865.1 Nitrospiraceae bacterium
ATCAGATTGCGATACACCGACGAAATGCGCGCGGCACGAGCGAAGCTTGGTTTGGTGGGCCGTGTAGGGGTCGAACCTACGGCCCGCTGATTAAGAGTCAGCTGCTCTACCAACTGAGCTAACGGCCCACCTAGGTGTGTATGTCTGCAGTATTGTCGCTGGCTGGCTTCCCTGCCTGCTTGCTGGTGGTGCGCCTGACAGGATTTGAACCTGTGGCCCTCAGCTCCGGAGGCTGATGCTCTATCCAGCTGAGCTACAGGCGCTCCTGCAAGCAAGGAAGGTCACCTTAGCACAGCGCGAAAGTCACTGTCTAGCTGGCTGCTGAGAAAGGCCGCCAGCTTCGTTCTTGCATTACCTGCAGCCTTGCTAGACGACTTTTCTGAGCAGCCAGTGGACGATCGGGCTGGTGTCTGCCTGCATCGGCTTCGCTTCCGAGCCGCCACGGAGGGCCTAGGTCTCGTCCGTCTCAACACGATATGTCTGAATAATCCGCGCCGGCTTGAAGCTTAGGCCGGTTAATCAGGGGCACCCGGCAGGAAGGCATAGGGGAGCAAGAGTTCTTCGCCCTCGGTTCCTTCTTGGTGATGCAGTCGTGCCAGTTGTTCTGCTTCTGCGCTTGCGAGACGGTCTTCCTCTTCGCGAAGGGTTCTGGAAAGCCGGATGAGGGGCACGAAGGTTTGAATGGCACAGGCGCCCTGTACGACTCCGTCGGTCTCCGGAGGAATACCCATCGAACGACAGGCCAGGGGACGAAAAGCATAGAGGCTACAGCTTCCCTCCGGATTCAAGGCCGGGCAGGGCATCTCGCGGTAGCGTTCGACGAGGTTGTCGATGTCCCGGTCAGGCCAGCGATCGATGCATCGATTGTGTGCCAGCTGCGGTGCTGAGGCAGAAATCATGGCGGCCTGTTCGACGGCCTTCTGCTCGATTGCCCGGCGTTCCTCGTGAGGCAGCGACCGGAGGCCCCGCCGGATTTCCTGCCGGTCGAGGATAGTCACGGGGAAGAGGCCCACGCAACAGTGGGAACAGCCCTGGCGGCAGGGGAGGTCGCCAAGGAGGGCTGCCTTGGCCCGTTCAAACCAGTGCGTTGTCTTCTCAAACAGTGGGGCAGGCGGCGGGGTGGACTCCAACGACACGTCAGTCTTCAACGGCAACCGACATGTCGACGATCAGCTCACCCTTGGGCGAGTAGAAGCCTTGATTGTCGATCTGGACGATCCCGTTGCATTGCTCCTGGTAGAACTCGAGGATCCATCCATTGAAGTCGTATCCCTCGTCGGTCATGTCCTTCTCGGTAAAACGGGTAGTGAGGATAAACCGGGACCGCGTAACATATTCCTGCACCAATTGGGATTCGATATCGTCGTGGGCGGTGAGCAGGTCGAGGAACTGCCGTTTCTCCTGGTCGTAGACGTCTTTATAGGTGCCGCGATCGCGCACGCAAAATAAATGGATCGGCTTGCGGTCCCGGTGATAACCCAAGGACACCTGGACCCAGGCCCACTCATCGAGGGCCGCTTCGTCAATGTTGGACGGGACGATCGGGGTCTGCCGGTGCGCCTTCAAAAAATCGATCAACAGCCGGAGCGGGGGGGAGTTTTCTTTCTGACAGAAGACACGGGAATAGATAAAGCTTTCAGCCTGTTCGGATGCGGCCGGTTGCGCGCTTGCAGGGAGAATCGGCAGTTCTTTGCCCATGGTATTCCTTTCAAGTCGGATGCCGTTCAACGCGGTACACGGACGGCCTGATCGACCCAGGTCCCTACTGTACCTTCCTGTCTGATTTAACTGCAAGAGGGTGGTGTAGGCTTTTCCCCACGCCAGGCGCGCGTTTTTCTCGTTGACAGCCCAGAGACTCTTGGCTACACTCTCGCGGGTTTTCGCCACTTGAGCAGTTACGAACGTTCCACGACACCAATTTCAAGTCCGGGCGTTTTCAAGACAGGCGAGTCAACGGAAGTATTGCGTTTCCATTATCCTTTACCCTCAAGGAGGTTCTCGAATGGCAAAATCAATGACGAAGTCGCAGATTGCGGATCACCTGGCCGGGAAGGCCGGGATCACCAAGAAGAGCGCGGTCCAGATTCTTGATGATCTGGCGGCACTGGCTTATCGTGAAGCCAAGAACGTCTTCACGGTGCCCGGAATCGGCAAGCTCAAGTTGGCGAACCGGAAGGCCCGCATCGGCCGCAATCCCCAGACCGGCGAAGAGATCAAGATTCCGGCCAAGCGGGTAGTCAAGTTCCGCGTCGCAAAGGTGGCGAAGGACGCAATCCTCGGTAAGAAGTAAGAGGATTCCAGTTCTCGCGCCGTCGCAGCGCCTGGTCTTTCATTAGGCTTCATCCGCTGCAGGTGACGATACGATAAGGGCCGGGGCCCCTGAGGGGTCCCGGCCCTTTCATTTTGCAGGATGCTGAAGAAAGGTCTGCCGGCTTCGTTCTCGCGTCGCTGGACAACCTTCTTGAACCAATCTTGAATCAGCTGCCGATCGTCTACTCTTGTCCGAATCGGGGGTGCACACGTGGTTGGTCAACACCCTCCTACGAATGTGACGGCCCCAGTCCACTGCCGCCCATGCCGTCGTGTCCGACGAGACGAATGGCATCTCCGTCCTGGACCAGGGAATCTTCGCTGGCGATCTTCTTGTTGATGGTCACGAGGACTTTCTTTTCCCGCAGCAACTGGAGCAGATGGCGGAGCTGGATGCCCTGCCGCTGAATCAATTGCCGAACGGACATCGGCGCGACGATCTCGCAGGCAAGATCGCGCTCTCCGTCGGCCGTTTGTAGTTGCCCGGTCAAAACAATGGTGACCATGCGCGTGGTGCTCCGTCGGCGTTGAGGCCACGGCTGGAAGAGCCGCGGCCGGTGATTGACTCAGCCCGGGTGTCTGTCGATAATGGCAGCGCTATGCAATCGCTTGATATCCGGAATCCCGGGATGCCGGACTTGCAGTTCGTCCTCTTCGTGTCGGCCCTCTGCACGGCCAACCTGACCCAGATCAATGTCCCGGAGGAGCTGCGGCGGACGATTTTTGATCGGTGCTGGGCGCTCATCCATACGGAGGCTCCGCCGGCGAATCCGAACGAGCGTGTCCTGGATCTGCGGGGCGGCACAGAACTCACACTGGAGGCCTGCGTCTCCACGATCCGCTCCCTCCTCACAGAGGCCGGCATTACCACGCTCGTCTGGGACCATCCGGTGAGTGACCCGACCCGGGACAGCTCGCCTGCGGCCAAACCGCTGGTCGATCGATTGGGGCAATTGTACCCTGGCGATCCCGACATCGTCGACCCCCGGAATCAACCGCCCTCAGGCCACGCCTGACCCACACCAACCGATGACGTGAGGCACTCTATGCGCGTCACTCCGATCGCGCGTCCGGGTTTGCTGGCGATCAAACCGTTGTGCACTGTGATGCCCGGGGACTGTTTCTCGAAACCTCTCATCCGCGGCGCGACGTCGAAGCCGGGATTCCCGGACTTTAGGAAGCCGTTGATTGGAAGAGGACGGCTATGTTATCCCTGTGCACACCAGCACCGCATGCACACATTCAGACCTATTGACCTATAGAGGAGGATTACGATGGGGAAGAGTCTAAAGGGCACGAAAAGCCACGAGAATTTGAAGAACGCTTTTGCGGGTGAATCGCAGGCGAACCGCCGCTATCTTTATTTCGCGCGGCGTGCGGATATCGAGGGCTATCCCGATGTGGGCGGCTTGTTCCGCGACACCTCAGAAGCCGAGACCGGCCATGCCGTCGGCCACTTGGATTTCTTGAAAGAAGTGGGCGACCCGGCGACCGGCGTCCCGATCGGCAACACGGATGCCAATCTCAAGTCCGCGATCGAAGGAGAAACCTACGAGTACACCCAGATGTACCCGGGGATGGCCAAGACGGCGCGCGACGAGGGCTTCGCCGAACTCGCCGAGTGGTTCGAGACTCTGGCGAAAGCCGAGCGCTCGCATGCCAATCGATTCCAGAAGGGACTCGATAGCCTGAAGCAGGGCTAGGAAGAAGCCTTCAGCGTTCAGCAGTCGGCTGTCAGTTCATGGTTCAATTTGTCTGTCTGGTTTGTTTGGTTTGTCCCGTGTGAACCAGAAAAACAAAATCGACCAGATAGACCGGAGAAACCCGGGCTGTAGGCTGAGAGCTTGTTTGTCCCACCCATGAAAACCCTCAGCCTCATTCATCCGGTCGACCCGCGCCAGCTCGAGAAGGACACCTTGCGGATCTACGAGATCTGCGACGGGTGTCGACGCTGTTTCAATCTCTGCCCCTCCTTCAATACGCTCCTGGACGGGATTGATCGACACAACGGCCATGTTGAGAAAGTCATGGCGGCGGAACACGAGCGCGTCGTCGACGAATGCTATTACTGCAAGCTCTGTTACAACCACTGCCCCTATACCCCTCCGCATCAATACGCGCTGGATTTTCCCAAGCTCATGGTCCTGTGGAAGCAACGGTTTGCTGCGGAGCGGGGGGTAGGTTGGCGGGACCGTTTGCTCGTCCAGAGCGACTGGATCGGCTGGCTGTCGACGATCGCGGCTCCCTTCACCAATTGGGTGCTGGGGGTTGGGACGGTTCGCCGGATGATGGAACGGGTCATGGGAGTGCACCGGGATCGAAAAGTCCTCCATTTCTCGTCACAGACGTTTGTGCGGTGGTTTCAGCACAGGTCCGCGCCCTCATTACCCAAGCGGCCCCAAAAAAAGGTGGCGTTGTTTGCCAGCTGCCTGGTGAACTATCAAGCCTCCGATGTCGGGAAGGCCACCGTCCAGGTATTGGAAAAGAACGGCGTGCAGGTCGTCGTACCCGATCAGCAATGTTGCGGGATGCCGTCGTTCGACTTCGGCGATACGCGGGCGATCCAGAAGGCTGCGCAGGCGAACATCTGCTCTCTCCTTCCGTGGGTCGAACAGGGGTATGATGTCGTGGTTCCCGTGCCGAGTTGCAGTTTGATGCTCAAGCGGGAATATCCGGAATTGCTCGGCGGCGACGAACCGAAGAAAGTCAGCGAACGGACGTTCGACATCTGCGAGTACCTCATGAAACTCAAACGCGAGGGACTGTTGGCCACGGATTTTGTGACAAGCCCGGGCCGGGTCGCCTATCAGATTCCCTGTCACCTTCGTGACCAGAACATCGGCTTCAAGTCGAAAGAACTGATGGAATGTGCCGGCGCGAAGGTCGACGTCGTGGAGAAATGCTCCGGCCATGATGGCGCCTGGTCCGCCAAGACGGAGTTCTTTCAGTTGTCGATGAAGATTGCCGGCAAGGCGGTGCGCGCCATCGAACAGGTGCCGGCGGATGTGGTCGCGTCGGATTGCCCTTTGGCCGGACTGCAGCTGGATCAAGCCGGGGCCGCCGCTCATGTGGGGGGGGAAACCGCCAAGCATCCCATCCAGATCGTGCGCGACGCCTACGGGTTGCCGTCCTGAACCGTGCTGCGTGTCGGGTGTCGCAAAACCGATGTCTGAGGATCACCGGGTGCAGGGCATGACGCTGGACGATGTGATTCCCTACGCGGACTATGAGCGGCAGCGGGAGGAATTCCGGGCGCGTATTATCGCCCTCAAGCAGCGGCGGCGAATTTCGGTCGGCCCGTTGCTCACGCTGGTCTTTGAGAATCGGGACACATTGCGATTTCAGATCCAGGAGATGATCCGCGTGGAGCGGATCTTTGATCCTGCCAAGGTACAGGATGAACTGGACGTCTACAATGCACTGCTGCCGTCCCGCGAGGAGTTGAGCGCCACCCTCTTGATCGAGATCACCGATGAAGCCGGGATGAAGGAGTGGCTGGACCGGTTCATGGGACTTGATCGTGGCGAGACGGTGGCGATTGTAGCCGGGGGCGAACGGGCTTTCGGGGTTTTCGAGGGCGGCCATAGCCATGACACCAAAATCAGTGCAGTCCATTTCGTCCGGTTCCGTCCGACGGCGGCCATGAAAGCGGCGTTCGCCGACCTGCGCCAGCCGGTCATGATGGCCGTCGCGCATCGCGGCTACGAGGCCGAGGTTCCTGTGCCGGGCAGTCTGCGCGAAGAATGGCTGAAGGACTTAGCAGGATGCTGATAGGTTGCTCTGGTTCGTTTGGTTTGTCTCGTTTTTTTGCTTGACTCGGATCAACCGGATAGACCAGATGAACCAGACAGACCAAAAGACAAAAGAACGGCCTTTTTGAGCATCCTGACGGAATCTGTAAATGGTGGAATGAAGGGTTGGATATGTCGCACGTGCTACTCACGAAACGCATCGAATTCGCCGCCGCGCATCGCTACATCAAGCCGGAATGGGATGAGGCGAAGAATCGCGCGGTCTTCGGTCCCTGCTACAACCCGCCTGCGCACGGCCACAACTATCTGCTTGAGGTGACCGTTTCCGGCGAGGTCGATCCCAAGACCGGGATGGTCATCAATCTGTTCGATCTGAAGCGGGTCCTCCTCGCCGTGATCGAGGAGTTTGACCATAAGAATCTGAATCTCGACATGCCGTATTTCACCGATCGGATTCCCACCTCGGAGAACTTCGCACGGCTGCTCTGGACGAAGCTGGAGCCTCAACGGGATATCGGTACATTGCATACGGTTCGCCTGTGCGAGGACGAGGATCTGTACGCGGAGGTCACGGCCTCGGGCGGGCTGGATGTCGCCAGTGTGACCCGGCGCTATTCCTTCACGGCTGTGCAGGACGGCAATCAAGGCCGCGAGTGGGATTGCTTCGTCACAGTCCATGGCAGGATTGATCCGGTGACCGGGATGGTGACGGACATCGGCGCCCTGGATCGCCTGGCACATGAGAAGGTGGTGAAGGCTCTCGATCGGCGGGATCTGCGCCTGGTCCTCGACACTGAGCAGGTCACGGGAGAGCAGCTCGCCGGGTGGATCTGGAAATCGCTCGTGTCCGGCCTCTCATCAGGTCGACTCGCCAACGTGCGTTTGGTCCAGTCCCGCGATCTCACATTCGATTGTTCCGGGTGAACAACCGTTCGCAATTCTACTCGGAGCGCCTATGACGAGACGGCTTGCCGGTGCGGCGCTGATGGTCTGGCTTTCCTGGACGGCGGTGGCCTCGTCTGCCGGGGACGAGGAGGCAATTGAAGGCGCCATAAAAGAAGCCGCCAGGGCAACCGCCACTTTTTCAGAAACCAGAGACGCGCAAGCGGTCTTGAAGCTGTACACGCGGGACTATCTCGGCTTTCAGGACGGTGAAGCGGAGACGCGGGAGTCGATCGAGAAGTGGCTGGCGGACTATGAGTCGGAGCTGAAACGGGGCAGCACACTCCGTTTCATCAGCGCGGTGTCCAATTTGAAACCGGGTCTCTCCGGCTCCCTGGCCTGGGTCACTTACGACTACGTATTTCAGGCGGTCAGAAACGGCGAGCTCGAAGGCCAGGATGCCGGCAAATGTACCAGCCTCCTCCGCAAAGAAGCCTCCGCCTGGCTGATCTTCCACGAACATTGCTCAAAGACCAGGACCGGCCCTGCAAAGTGAGCGTACGCGTCCACTCCTGCGCGGCCGTCGAGATTGTCTCTGTGTTGCCGGCGATCAGCGTTGTGCAGCCGGTTGAAGCAGGTCCCGAACCTTTTCGATGAGGGTGGTGGGAAGGAAAGGCTTCTGCAGGAAGGGCGTGTCATCGTTCACCCCGTTGGCCTGGAGGGTGTCGCCCGCATAGCCGGACATATAGAGCACACTGACTTCCGGCCGCATGGCGCGGACGCTTTCGACGAAGGCGGCGCTT
>DATIGF010000008.1:0-2880 GCA_035454865.1 Nitrospiraceae bacterium
CTTCGGGCATCGAAGTCATTCACGAGAAGTTCCGATGTCGATGAAACAGGGTGCTATCTGCACAGGTCTGCTGCTCATGCTGCTCTCACTGGCGGGCTGCCCCGGGTCGGTGTACTTGTGGGAAGTCAGGACCGAGTCCACGAGTATAGATCCGTCATTCAATCTGGCCGCCTTCAAGCAAGAACCGGTGGCGGTGCTCGATGCCCTTTCTGCGCCGGGATTCCATGGTAATGAGGTCGGTCTTGCGCTCTCCTTGAAGCGGATCATGAATCGCGTGGTTCCGAACTGGCGTCTCGTCTCGCCCCGGGAGTCCGTGACCCTTATTAACCAGCAGGGTCTGGCGGCCGAATACACTCGTATGAGACAGGATTACGAGCAAAGCAATATCCTGGACCGGGCTCCGCTTCGGAAAATCGGAGGCGCCATCGGAGTGCGGTATGTGTTGCAGCCACGCCTGGCGGCTTTTGCGCAGACCCTGTACGACCGCTGGAAAGTTCCGGGGTTCGATTTGCATGTGGTACGTACCCGCACGAGCATCCTGCGATTAGCGCTGCAGTTGTGGGATACGGAAACCGGGGAATTGATCTGGGCGTCAACTGCGGAAGGAACCTTCCAGGAGGAGGCGTTCTCGGACGATCCGGTCTATCTCCGAGAGGCCGCGCGGATTACCTGGGCCGGAATCATCTCGGACTTCGCCCATGGCCGGACGGCCTACCGGTATTCCTCGGTGAATAAGCTGCTTGATTCGCTGATCGAACCGGACAAGATCGAGGAGGAATCCGACAGTAAGCCCGCCTCTGCTCCTGCAGCGCCATGAGGTCCGGGTTAAGGGATGGGGCCCGCACCAGTTGAAGTGAACAGCTGCTCCAAGAAAGAGGAGCCTCGACGGATTAGGTAAAATCATGTCAGCAGTTGTGCTAGACTGACTGCCCTTGTAAACGCGATTGCCTGTACGAAGACTCGATAGCCAGACGGAGGACGCATGGAGCGAAGCAACCGGTGCCCCGATGGGGCTGGCGTCAATCGAACAGCCTCTTTTCTAATCTCTTTGCTGATGGCCGGGTGCCTTCTGGGAGCCAACCTGGGCTGCTCGATCAATCCGGTCAGCGGACTGCCTGAGCTGACACTGATCTCGGCTGAACAGGAACAGAAGCTTGGAGACGAAGAGGCGAAGAAGGTTGAAGCGGAGATGGGCCTGCTCGATGACCCGCAATTCCTACCGTACCTGGATGCGCTCGGCCAGCGTCTGGCGAAAGAGTCTCCGCGCGCGAACGTCACTTACCAGTTTCATATTGCCGATATGGCCGAGCCGAACGCGTTTGCCCTTCCCGGAGGTCATATATATGTCTCGCGCGGATTGCTCTGCCTGGCGAACTCCGAAGATGAACTCGCCGGCGTGGTGGGACATGAGATCGGCCACGTCGCGGCCCGGCACACCGTTCAACGAATTTCCAAGCAGGGTCCGTTCGCAGTGGTCTTCGGGATCGTGTCCGGGATCACCGGTCTGTTCGTCCCGCTGGTGGGAAACATCGTGGGAGGTATCGGCGATCTGACGCAAGGCGTGCTCTTTTCCCCGTACAGCCGCGGTCAGGAAAATGAGGCGGATCGAGTCGGTCAGGAAATGGCGGCTCAGGCCGGCTGGGACCCCGCCGCCCTGTCCGAGTTTCTGGGGTCGCTGGGGCGAGAGGTGGATCTCATGAGCAAGGAGCCCCGGAAGCCCAGCTTTTTCGATTCACACCCTGCCACGCCTGATCGTGTGAAAAAGACGGCGGAACATGCCAAGAAACTGACGCGTGTGGAGCGTGCGCCGATCAGCGCGACGCGCGAAGCATTTCTCGCGCGACTGGACGGCATGGTCTACGGCCAGCGTGCCGCGAACGGGATGTTTGACGGGCAAACGTTCCTTCATCCGGACATGAACTTCCTGGTGCAGTTTCCGGAGAAATGGCAATACGACAATACGCCGCAGAAGATCGTGGCCGCCGCACCGGATGGAAACGCGGCCGTGATTGTGGGTACTGTGGCGGAGGGGACCGATCCATTGATCGGCGCCCGCGAGGTTGAGAAAAAGATCAAGTCGGACGTGGTCTCGAAAACGGAAAAGGTGACCATCGGCGAGCTCCCTGCCGCCCACACGCAAATCAAAGCGGACGGGAACGTGACGCTCGATTTGACGTGGATCGCGCATAGCGGCCTCATCTATCAGGTGGTGGGCCTCGCCCCGACCAGGCAGATGGACACGTTGCAGCCCCTGTTCCATTCTGTCGCCCACAGCTTCAGGCCGCTCTCGGCAGCCGAACGTGCCGGGATTAAGGAGAAGCGTGTTCGCCTCGTAAAGGCTCAGGCAGGAGAGTCGATCGAGGCCCTGGCTACGCGCACGAACTCGGCCTGGAAAAAGGAACAGATCGCGGTCATGAACAGTCTCGCGGTAGGGGACCAGCTCAAGGATGGCCAGGTCATCAAAGTAGCCATTGCCGAATCATATGAATCGAAGAAGTCCCGGTAGGTCTGCGGGTGCAGCCCTCTTTGACCGTATAGGAAGAGAAGAGAGCCGGGTTTGCTGCTCACGATTGTACGCACTAGACAAAGGAGGAGAACGAGAAAACCATTTTCGATAGAGCGGGAATTGAAGCAACCCTGGTTCTTGTTCACAATTACACGACATACCTCACACAAAGGAGCATCCCGATGAAATCAGTCATGAGAGTTATTGTAGCGAGTATGGTCCTGTTTGCCGTGCCGGCGTTCGCTCAGGAAGGTGCCAGCGCCGACACCAACATGGAAATCCTGAAACAGAAGCTCAAGGCGGACAAAAAGTTGTTGGTCGCCGGCAACATGGAACTGACCGACGCGGAGAGCAAGAGCTTCTGGCCGTTGTAC
>DATIGF010000009.1:0-5207 GCA_035454865.1 Nitrospiraceae bacterium
AGAGGGGCAGAAACAATTCTAGGCCGGCAATATCAAACGAGAGTGTCGTCACCGACAGCCACACATCCTGCGGGGAACAGCCCGGCTCTTTCTTCATCGACCACAAAACGTTCACAAGTGATCCGTGGCGCACCTCGACACCTTTGGGTTGTCCAGTAGATCCCGACGTGTACAATATGTATACAAGGTCTTGGGACGTCGCAGCGGGCACCAGATCGTGATCGGGCTCCCGGCCCAAGGAGGCCTGCTCCGAATCCAGACACACGATGCGGCTGCCCTGCATCGCAAAGCGATCCGCGTATGCGGAGGCAGTGAGCACGATGGCGGCCGCTGCATCCTCCATCATGAAATGAATTCGCTCAGGGGGATATTCCGGATCGAGTGGTACGTAGGTTCCGCCGGCCTTCATCACACCGATTAATGCAATCACCATCTCCGGCGATCGGTCGAGAGAAATCCCAACGGTGACACCGGGGCCGACCCCCAGATTCCTGAGGAAACGAGCCAACTGGTTGGCCCTGGCATTAAGCTCGTTGTAGTTCAGCCTGTTCCTCCCCATCGACAAGGCCAGGGCATCCGGAGAGCGCTTAACCTGCGCCTCGAACAATTCATGGAAACAGGCAGACCGCGGATATGCCTGTCTGGTACGATTCCACTCCTGCACTTGCTGTTTCCACTCCGACTTCGAGAGCAACGGCAATCGGGAGATCCTGGCCTTGGGATCTGCGAGTGCGCTCTGAAGCAACAATTTGTAATGCCCCAGCATCCGCTCTGCCGTTCGGCGTTCAAACAAATCGGTGTTGAAGGTCAGGTAGGCCTTGCGCGCGATTTCCGTTTCAATTGTAAGACTCAGATCCACCTGCGCAGAACCTGGATCAACCTCGAAAGGCACCCATGTCAGTTCCCGCGGAAAGATTTCGCCGATCGGGGTATTGCCGACATTGAAGAGGACTTGGACAAGCGGTGGATAGCTGGGATCGCGATCGGTCTGCATCGTTTCCACCAGCCGCTCGAACGGGAAATCCTGATTGGCATAGGCATCCAGCGCGGTTTCCCTGACCCGTTCAATCACCTCTTCGAAGGTCGGGTCTCCGGAGAGATCGGTCCTCAACACCAGGGTATTCACAAAAGTCCCGACCAGCCCTTCGACCGCGAACTGAGTCCGATTGGCGATGGGAGACCCGATTGAGATATCCGTTTGCCCCGAATACCGGCTCAAGAGGATCTGGAAGCATGCCAGCAATGTCATGAATGACGTCGCGTGATGCTGAGCGCTGAATTGTTTCAGGCGATCGATCACCGAAGTCGGCAACTCGGTGACACAGTACGAACCGTTAAACGTTTGTACGGCAGGTCGCAGGTAATCCGTCGGCAACGACAGCGTCGGAAGATGTGCAAGCTCCTTCGTCCAATAGTCGGACTGCTCCTTTAGCCATTCGTCCGTCAGGCAGCGCCGCTGCCACACGGCAAAGTCGGCATAATGGATGGGTAACGGCGGAAGAGGAGATTCCTTCCCGTCGCAGAACGCGCTGTACAACGTCGCAAATTCTCGCCCCATGACTCCAAATGACCACTGGTCTCCGACGATATGATGCATCATCACGACGAGGATATGGTCTTCCGTATCGATCTGAATGAGGAGAAACCGCGCCAAGGGTCCCTTCTCAAGATCGAACGATTGGCGCGCTGCATTCTGAACGATTTGCACAGCCTCCTGGACTCGCTGCTCCATCGGCAACCTGCGAAGATCGATCTCTCCCCAGGAAGGAGACCGCCACTGCGCGATGATCTGCACCGGTCCTCGTCCGGTCATTGCGAACGTCGTCCGGAACGACTCATGCCGGCGAACCAGCTCATCGAGCGTACGCCGGAGCGCTGTTCTGTCCAACGGACCTGTTTGTCGCGAGGCGAACGGCATATTGTAGGCCGTTCCCTCAGGGGCTAACTGATTGATAAACCACATCCGCTGCTGCGAATAGGACAACTGCAGAGGAGTCTCCCGGGAGACGGGATGGATCGGCGGAAGAGCTCCCCTGCCTCTTCCGCGACGTTGTTCATCCCGAATGTAGTCCGCCAATTGAGCGAGTGTCGGATGCTCGAACAGACGCCTCAGAGCCACTTCGATTCCAAACACTTCCCGCGTGTGAGAAATCAACTGCATGGCCAGCAGGGAATGGCCGCCAAGATCGAAGAAATTGTCGTTGATACTCTCAATATGCCGTCCGAGAATCTTTCCCCATATCTCAATCAGGCTTGCCTCGACCTGGTCACGCGGGGCGACGACAGCGACACGATCCGCGATCTGGCCTTGGGCAAGCCCCGGCAGGGCTAGCCGGTCGACCTTTCCGCTGAGGGTCATCGGCAGCGACTCCAGAATGACGAATGTCGTCGGCACCATATACCCGGGCAGTTTTTCTCTTGCATAGTCGCGAAGCCTCGGGCCTGAAGAATCGCTCAGGCTCTCTCCCGTTACATAGGCGACGATCACGGGCCCGATACTGGGCATGTCCTGAAGGATCACGGCCGCGTCTCGAATGACCGGGATCTGTCGAAGGGCCGATTCGATCTCGCCAAGTTCAACGCGATACCCTCTCACCTTGACCTGTCGATCGACGCGGCCGACAAATTCAATATTGCCGTCGGCGCAAAATCGTCCGCGATCCCCCGTTTTATACAAGCGGCCGCCTGATATGGGATGCGTCACAAACTGTGCGGCGGTCAATTCGGGACGATGGAGGTATCCGCTAGCCACCCCGCCCCCGCCGATATAGATTTCGCCGACGACCCCGATCGGTGCCGGTTGCAGATCGGGACCCAACACGTATACACGAGTATTGCAAATGGGACGTCCGACCGGGACCCGTGGTCCCGCTTCATGGGGTATCGTCTTGTAAACACATGACCATACGGTCGTCTCTGTCGGCCCGTACTCGTTGTATAAGGTGGCCTGCGGCAGGAACCGATAGTGGCGATGTACCAACTCGAGAGGCAGACTTTCTCCACCGACGACGACAACTTGGAGAGACGAGAGCTTCGGAACGGCATGTTCACGAAGAACAGTTTGGTAGAGGGAGGGTACCCACGCTACATGGGTGATGCGATACTGAGCGATCCAACTCGCCAAGGCTTCCGGATCACGCTGGTCACTCTCCGCGGGAATGACCAAACTCCCTCCTTGACACAATGTCCAGAATATTCCTGCCACGGAACTGTCGAACGCGGGAGACGACGCCAGCAGAAATCGCTCGACCCGGCCCTGATAGTACTGTTCTCGTGCAATTGTGGAATGAACAAGATTACGGTGTGTCACGACGACGCCCTTGGGCTCCCCGGTTGACCCGGAGGTGTACATCACGTAGGCCGGATCGTCCGTCGTCACCCTTGACGAAGGGGATTCATCAGGGCATCGGGTAATCGAAGGCCCGTCGCTATCCAGATAGACGACTCGCTCTTCGGTGAAAGTCACCCGCTCACCCAAATGCGCGTGGGTGACCAGCGCCGCGATCCGACTGTCACGAACGATGAACGCCAGCCTTTCTTGTGGATATTCGGGATCGAGGGGAACATAGGCCGCTCCCGCCTTGAGAATCCCCAAGAGGCCGACGATCAAGTCGACGGACCGTTCGACACACAATCCCACAAGCGCACCACGATCAACACCGAGCTGGCGGAGATACTGGGCAAGCTGATTGGCTCGGCGGTCCAGTTCCCTGTATGTCAGATACGCCTGCCTTGTAACCACCGCAAATGCCTCCGGGATTCGATCCGCTTGGGCCTTGATCATGTCGTGCACGAACCCGTCAGGGACGGAGACATCACGACCCTGCCATTCTGTGAGCAGGAGGTGTCGCTCTTCCGCCGTCAGGATCGACACCTGCGCCAGACGGCGCTGAGACTGTTCAAGAATCCCGTCGATGATCCCGCTCAAATGCTCGAGCAATCTGACAGTCGTCGTCTGCTCGAATAACCCGGCATCATATTCGACAGTCAGTTCGATCCCTTGCGGCCCCTCGTACACAATGAGAGCCAGATCCACCGGCGTCGCCACTCGCTCGACCGGGACGCGCGTCGCACGTACCTCCTGCAACTGCAAGTCGGCCGTCGGATCCTCATCCAACACGATCATTGTCGTAAAAAGCGGACGCCGTTCTCCCCCTTGCTGAGGAGATAGCGCCCTTACGACTTCCTCATATGGAAGATCTTGATGGTCGTTTGCTTCTATGAGGACGGTCCTGACATGTCTCAGAAACTGCTCGATGGTCGGATCACCCGAAAGATCGAATCGCAACGCCACTGTGTTCACGAGACAACCGATGACACTTTCCAGCCATTCCGCCCGTCGATTCCACACGGGGGTCCCGACAATCACATCGTCAGATCCGCTGTAACGATGCAATAGCATGGCAAAAGCGGCGGTCAGGACCATGAATCTCGTGACGCCCACTCGTTGACACAACCGATCCAACGCCTTCGTCCGGTGGGAATCGAGCGAACGGGACACCTGCCGGCTGCGATGACGGCCGACGGAAGGACGAGGAGCGTCGGCTGGTAATTCAAGCAGCGGCGGAAGATCGTGGAGCTGTCGCGTCCAGTAAGCTGTTTGGGAAACCCGTTTCTCCCGGCTCAGCCACTTTTGCTGCCAAGAGACATACTCCCGATACTGGACAACCGGTTGCGGATGTGTGACCGGGTGTCCGGAGCAGGCGTCCTCATACGCACGTGGCAATTCTTTGCACAAGAGGCGAATCGACCATCCATCAATAATGAGGTGATGGCACGTAACCAGCAAGACGTGCCCGTCGTCGGTGAGCCTCAACAGCGTGACTCTAATGAGTGGTCCGTTGACGAGATCAAAATGATGGCCCGCCTCGGCTCTTAGCGCTCCCTCGTATTCCCGTTGTTCGAGGCCACGGAGATCTCGCTGGTGCAGGACGAACGGCTGGTAGGCTGTGACCCGTTGATAGGGCTCTCCCTGTTCCACTCCGAAGGTCGAGCGCAGCGCCTCATGGCGCTGAATCAAGGAGCCGAGCCCGGCTTCTAACGCCGGCACATTCAGTGGCCCCTCGAGCCTGACAGCCACCGGCACATTATTCAGACGACAATCCGGCTCCAATTCCTCCAGGAACCAAAAACGCCGTTGAGAGGAGGACAGAGGAAATTTTGAAGACGGAGTAGCCCGTGAGACTACCGATGCTTCCCCTGGCGGG
>DATIGF010000010.1:0-20327 GCA_035454865.1 Nitrospiraceae bacterium
AGTGGCGACGAACGTCGGGACGACGATCTGATTGGCGGCGTCGATGATCGCCGCTTCCAGCGGCTTGCCCATTTCGAGATGCCGATCGATATTCTCGATCATCACGGTTGCATCGTCGACCAGAATGCCGACGGCCAGCGCCAACCCGCCCAACGTCATCACGTTGATCGTCTCGTTCAGCCAATGCAGGCCGATCAGTGCGGTCAGGATGGACAGCGGAATCGAGGTCCACACGATGACTGTGGCCCTCCAAGATCCGAGCAGCAGCAGCACGATGACGCCGACCAGCGCACCGGCGGTCAGCATTTCAACGACGACGTCCTCAATCGAATCCTTCACGAAGGTCGAAGCATCGTCGAGGAGTCTGATTTTCACACCCTTCGGCACGACTTGCTCGGCGCGCGGGATCATTTTCTTGATGCCATCCACCACGGACAGGGTCGAGGCCTCCGTGCTCTTCATCACGATGATGACGACGGTCTGTTTCCCCTTGACCAGCACCGCATTCTGTTGCACCCGGCCCATGAGGCGCACAGTCGCAACATCGCGCAGATAGATGAACGCGTTGCCTTCCCGCTTGATCGGGATGTCCCCGAAATGCTCAATCTGCATCGGTGACGCATTGGTCTGAACGATCCAGTCGGTCTGCTTGATCTTGATGTCTCCGGACGGCAACACGAGGTATTGCTGCATGAGCACGTCGTGAATGTCCGCCGGAGTCAGGTGACGGGCGAGCAATTTCTGCTGATCGAGGTTGACCATGACCTGCATGTCCTGGCCGCCGTAAGGGTGCGGCAGGATCGCCCCGTTGACGGTCACGAGCAGCGGGCGGATTCGCATGTAGGCGAGATTGTAGAGCTCCGCGGGCGTCAAATTGTCTGAGCTGACTTCGAGCATGGCCACCGGGATGGAAGAGGGGGCAAGACGCATGATCATGGGCGGGGAAATATCCGGCGGCAGCGCCTTTACGACGTTCTGCGCGATGGCCGTGATATCCGCTTCGGCCCTACCTACATCGACTCCGTCCTGGAGATAGATGTTCGTGATACTGCTGCCGTAGTAGGAGTGGCTATGAATATACTTGATGCCTTCCACCGTCGCCGTCAGGAAGCGTTCGAACAGGTACGTGATGCGCCCTTCGACACTCTGCGGCAACAGGCCGTTGTAGATCCAGACCACGGAGGTGACCGGAATATCGATATTCGGGAAGACATCCGTCGGCATGTGGAGCACCGTCAGAGTGCCCAGCAGCACGATAAGGATGGACATGACGACGAAGGTGTAGGGCCGTCGCAGAGCTATCAGAACAATTTGGTTCATGTGAGAAGTCCGTCCAGCACGGTTCAACGTTCTCCTTAGTAATTAGCAAAGCACTTGCCAATCATCGTCGTCACTCTACTTTTGGAGAAACAATGAGAGAATGTGCCCTATTTATCGTTGACATAGAGTCGGGGGGTCGTCGTGCGCTCTCTTGAACAGGAGGGCAGGAAGAAGCGTGTCGTGCGCTTGGGCATTGAGCGCACCGTGCGGAATCTCACCTTTCCCGCAGATGCGCGGACTACGAGGTCGAATAAGGCGTCACGGAGGATTCGTTAGGAATCGGGCGGTTGGAATGGATTCGCTCAAACCAGTGAATGATTACTACGATTGGCATTGCTCTTGCTGATGATTTCCTTCGTTATGATAGACGTAACCAGGAGCACAAAGGGTACCGGCGGCGATGCAGCAGAATGCACAGTGCGCAGCCGGGACAATTTGAGCTTGTTCATGTCGGGCCTACTATACGGCCCTTCTGGACGACCCTCCGACGCTAGGGTCAGAAAGTGGAACACCATGGCGGGAATTCGGAAATTCGGCATAGTGGCGGCGATTGTAGCCGGACTCGCCGGCATCATTGGGGCTGGAAACCCAGTCCAGGCTGAACCCTTGACGATTGCCGCAGCCCACAGCTTGAAGACGCCATTCGACGAAATCCTGCCGCTGTTCGAGAACGAATACGGGACCACGGTACGTGTTATATACGGCCCGTCGCAAACGCTCCGCCGACAAATTGAAAAGGGAGCTCCGATTGATGTGTTTCTTCCTGAAGCGATTGAGGAAATCGAGAAACTCTACAAGAAAGGGCTGACTCTGAACGGGGGGCCCCGGATCTACGCGCAGACTTCTCTCGTACTCGTTACGTCAACGGACTCCTCGGCACTATCAATCTCCTTAACAGACGCGCTTCCGAATCGAGCAACCCGCATTGCCCTCGGTGATCCCAAGACTTCCGCGATGGGTGAAACCACGGCTCGGGCGCTGACAAAATTCGCCCCCGCGTATAGGAACCGCCCTCACCTGGTGCACGCGCAACATAGTGAGGAATTAGTGAATCTGGTTCACACGGGCAAAGCCGATGTGGCGCTTGTCTACCGCGTCGATGCGATCAACAACGGGCAGTTGCGCATCATTGACGAAACCCCCTCCGGAACATACATGCCGGTTCAGTTCGGGCACGCGGTGGTGTCGACTTGTCGGGACACATCCCTTCGGGCCGCAGAAGAATTTGCCGATTTCATCATGAGTTCCCGCATACAGAAACTCCTACTCAAATACGGCTTTGACTCCGTGCCCTCGAATGGCTGATCCGACCGCTTCATCGTATCCGGATACCGTGACGCGACCCAGTTCATAGGTTCAGAGCAAGACGGTCTGGACGTTCTCACATGCGACGGATGCTTGCAGAAAACGTTTCCGCTTGGACATCTTCACGGATTCGGCGCGACAAAGACCAGGACTTTGAGCCGGGAGGTCGTATGATTGAGCACCCCGTGGGTTTCCCCGGCAGGCGCCATCGTCCCCTGCCCCGATCCGAGCACCCGTTTTTCTGATCCAACCTGAAACGTGCCTTCACCTTCTAACACCAGATACACTTTATCCTGCTCACCGTGAATGTGGCCCTTTTGTTCCTGGCCCGGCTCAAAGCAGTACACGTCACAGAAGAACCGTTCCGTTTGAAAGATATTGTTCTTCTTCATCTTCTCTGAGCTAAACTGTTGATAATCCGATAGACTGACGACCTTCATCGCGACACACTCCTTGTTAATGATATCCAGGGCATCCGGTGCTTCTATGGCAGGCGAGATAAGGCGTGCCGGGACGAGTGTTTGAGTTCGTCGAGCGCGGCATTCATTCCAGTCTTCACATCGGTCCAAGTCGCATCGGTCGCAGCCCTCAATTTATCCAGCTCATCCATCTTGACCTTTGCTGCCTCCTCCTTCTTCTCCGTCTCGTGGATGGATTTCAGCAGCTCCGTCCTCGCAGCCTCCGACGCTTCGCCCGCCTTTCCCCGAAAGGCAATGAGTTGCTTCTGAAGGGGAATCCATTTCTCACGGGTCTTCCGCTGGAACGTCTCCCAACGGAGAACCATATGCTGTTTTGACGCCACAATAGTTTCGTTTACTTTCCGGGTGATCTTTCCACTATCAGGAGGGAGTTCGGCAGCCATAACCTGTAACGGAACAATCCCGACAACCCAGATCCCGACGATAGCCGACATCGCATTGGCTCGCTTCATTGCTTCCTCCAGCATCCCTGACTGCCCGAGCGGCAGCAAAGTATAGTCGGCTGGATTCCCAAAGTCACGGCGGACCGAGTCCTCTTATGAACCGTTTCTGCAGGCTGCAACTGGAAACCTGGCGAGAAGGGAGCAGGATCCACCCACCACCCCTTTGACCCCAGCTGCCCGTTTCAGCTAGGCTTTTCCTCACCGGGTGACCGGACTTTGCCCTGGAGAGAAACCAGCCATGAATCGCTCAGACCGTCGTCGGCAAGATAAGCTCCAGGGACAGACCAGCCGTGGTCCCGACACCTTTGCTCTTCGCACCTTGCTCGACCAGGGGAAACAGCATCATCAGGCCGGCCGGTTGGCCGAAGCAGAGCGGTGCTATCACCTCGCGCTCGAGATGACCCCGGGCCATCCTGAAGCGCTTCATCTCCTCGGTCTCCTGGCCTACCGCGTCAGTCATTTCGAGCAGGCCATCGATCTCATCAAACAAGCCATTGAGGAAGCTCCGGCGAATCCGCTCTATTGGTTCAATCTGGGTGTCGTCAATCAGCGGGCCGGCAAGAAAGATGAGGCGGTTCAGGCCTATGAGCGAGCGCTGGCTCTGAATCCAAAGTATGTCGAGGCCCTCATCAATCTTGGGAATGTTTTGAAGGATCTCGACCGCCTTGACCAGGCCGTGGAGGCCTACCGGAGGGCGCTTGCTTTGAATCCGAACCACGCCGACACGCACAACAATCTCGGTGTGGCCCTCAAGGAACAATCGAAGATTACGGACGCCATCTCAGCATATCGCGAGGCGCTGCGACTCAAACCTGCACACCTCGAATCCTTGAACAATCTCGGCCTCGCCCTGATGGAAACGGGAGCAATTGATGAGGCCATCGCCTCGTTCAGCCGGGTTTTGGCCACCCAGCCGGCGCACGGAAAGGCGCTGTACAATCTTGGCATCGCCTGGATTTGGAAAGGGGACCACGCCCGGGCCATCGCAAGTCTGACGCAAGCGGCTCAGGCGAAGCATCACCATGACCGGGGAGTCACCGAGTCGGTCGTGTACCGCTCCCGATTGAAGCACGACATCGAACAAGTCCGCTATTTGATGAGTCTCCGGCTGCTCGGGCCGGAACAACAAGCGTATCTCGATGCCCTCGAACAACTGGACCGTTCTCTGGCACAGCAATATCCCGATCGGAATCGCTGTCCGGTCGAGCCGGTTCAGGCCGCGTCGATCTCGCCATCCTTCACTCGGTTTCTCCATCTCACGAATTGTGACAAACTCTCTGCCGGAGCCCTTCACAGCCAACTGAATGTGGCCGATGTGGAAGAGCGCTACCTTTCGAAGCAACCGGAGGTGACCTACATCGACCAGCTGCTCAACGACACCGCGCTCGCATCACTTCGGCGATTTTGCTGGGAATCGACAATCTGGAAAAAGGATTACGAGAACGGGTACCTCGGAGCCTTCTTGGGAGACGGATTCGCCACCCCCCTTCTGCTCCAGATTGCCGAAGAACTGCGCGTGCGATTCCCCCGGATCTTCAAACAGCATCGTCTCACGCAGGCTTGGGCCTTCAAGCAGGACAATGCGCGTAGAGGCCTCAACATCCATGCCGATGCGGCCGCGGTGAACGTGAATTTTTGGATTACACCGGACGAGGCCAATCTCAACCCTGAGAAGGGCGGACTGGTTGTTTATGACAAGGAGGCGCCGCGGGAGTGGAACTTCGCCGCCTACAACAGCGAACAGAACAAACCGAAGATTCTTGAATGGCTGAACCGGTCAGGAGCCCAGACAATCCGCATTCCCTATCGGGCCAATCGCGCGGTGGTGTTCAATTCCGACCTCTTCCATGAGACCGACGACATCACATTCAAAGACGACTACCTCAGCCGTCGCATCAACATCACCCTGCTCTACGGCTATCGGCACCATGCCTGATCCGGATCCCATACAAGATCAGCCGACCCCCTCTGCCGCTTTCGCCTCGAGACCGTCTCGTTGGTACGGCTCCATCTCCAACTCTTTCACCACATGCTGAAGTCTTGCCCATTCGTCCGGCGTCAGGCTGACGAACTCCAGTCCGAAGCTGCCATTACGACACCACCGGACAATCGCTTGAGTGACTTGGATCGGAGGTTCATCGTCTGGAATCTCAATTCGTAGCTGCAGCGTCGTCCCGGGCTTTACTTCAGTCATGCTGAAGACACGGCAGCCTCGAATGGACAGATCACCCAGGTTGCCTTCACCGGAGACGACGTTTGCGGAGCTGAAAGAACTGTGGAACTGAACAGGAAACCGAGGATGCTTCCGATTCTCCATGCGGTTGGCCTCATGAACCGGTGCGCTGCTAGCCTTTTATATTGCCAATCGGTCGCAATTCCGCCACTGTTTTTGTAATTCCTGCACGATCGACTGATTCAACTACCGCAGAAATATTCTTATAAGCAAATCCTGCCTCTTCGGCGAGTCCCGACATGGATACGGCCTTCACCAAGATCCCATGCTGTTTCATCTGCTTCTGAACCTGCTCGCCACGGATGGACTTCTTCGCCTGCCCGCGCGACATGGTGCGTCCGGACCCGTGCATCGTTGAGGCGAATGTGTCACGCATCGCTCCTTCCGTTCCGACCAGAAGATACGATCCGGTTTCCATTGAACCACCGCAGATGACCGGCTGACCCGTCGTGCGGTACCGCTGCGGAAGATCGGCGCTGCCCGGCCCCAACGCCCTTGTCGCTCCTTTGCGATGCACGACCAGATCTCCCTCCGGATACCGTTCGACCTTGGCGATATTGTGCGCCACGTCGTACACCAACTCCATCCCCAGCTCTTCCGCTGACTTGCCGAAGACCGCGGCAAAGGCTTCTCGGATCTGGTGGGTAATCACCTGGCGGTTGGCAAATGCCGTATTCGCCGCGCAATTCATGGCTGCGAAGTAATCCTGTCCCTCGACCGACTGGAACGGTGCACAGGCCAACTGTTGGTCTTTCACTGAGATCCCGTATCGCCGCATCGCTTTCTCGAACACTTTGAGATAATCGGTGGCAACCTGATGTCCGAACCCGCGCGATCCGCAGTGGACCATCACCACGATCTGATCATGACCGGTAATTCCCCAGGCGGAGGCGATGGCCTTATCGAACACCCGTTCGCTCGCGACCACCTGCACCTCAAGATAGTGATTGCCCGATCCAAGCGTCCCGAGCTGGTTGATGCCGCGGCTGATCGCGTGGTCGGTGACTTTTGACGGGTCGGCCCCCGCAATGCGCCCCCCCTCCTCAATACATTCCAGGTCCCGATGCCAGCCGAATCCCTGCTCAATGCACCAGCGAGCGCCATTGGTCATGACCCGCTCAAAAGAAGATCGGTCCAGGCGCACGAACCCGCTCGCTCCGACCCCGGCCGGCACGCGCCGGAACAATTCCGTCATCAGCCGTTCCATATGTGGCTGAACGTCCTCATGTGTAAGATTGGACCTGATGAGCCGCATGCCGCAGTTCACGTCATAGCCGACGCCGCCGGGCGAAATAATCCCGGAGCGGACATCGAACGCGGCTACCCCCCCGATAGGAAAGCCGTAACCCCAGTGCCCATCGGGCATGCAGAGGGCGTAGCGCCTGATTCCCGGGAGGCAGGCCACATTCGTCACCTGTTCGAAGACCCCGGAATCCATGGATTCCAGGATTGCCGGCGTGGCATAGATCCGCGCAGGAACCAACATCCCAGGCTTTTCCGATGGAGCGATCTCCCACACTTCATTGGAGATCCGCGTCACCTTCATGTCTGTATTCAGTTTCATACGTCAAGCACCACCCGAACCGTCCATCGCCCTCCCGCTTCGGCGAGCCGAAAGAGATGCTTGGTCACTCCCTTCACATCAGCCCTGAGCTCCTGCGTAGTGGAATCGATCGGCTCTCCATGGAGCCGTGCCTTCAGACTCCACAGACCATCTGCCTGTGGACTGAGCCTGACGTCGGACTTACTGAACACCACGCCGGCCGCATCTTTCCAATACACCACATCACACAGCCAATCAAACAAGAGGGCGGCAGGATCCGCATCGGTCCGTTCAATTGCCTGCTGCCATGTGGACCCGATGGTGACGGGATTGGCCATTGCCTCGATCACGGCGTCGGTCGCTCCTTGGAAGAGTTCTTGTAGTGAATCGCCGCTCGCATCGAATGCGAGGTCCGCCATGGCAATGTCATCCAGGAACTGAAACGCATGGGCCATGGGTGCACGCCGAAAAGAAATGTATTGAATGCCGGGGGCGCCTGGCGCGCCGGGATGGCTCGTGGATGTCGGGCTAATCCAGCTCGAAGGTCTTCGGAAAGTCGGTGAGATTGCGGCAGCCGTCCTTCGTCACCAGCACCATGTCCTCGATCCGGACGGCCCCTAGTCCCGGATAGTAGAGTCCTGGCTCGACCGTGACCACGTGACCTTCCTGTAGCAAGGATCCGGTTCGACTGATGCGGGGCGCTTCGTGAATGTCCAATCCCACCCCGTGACCGGTCCCGTGGAAATAACCCTGCATACGCCCGTTTACCAGACCGGTTTTGTATCCGGCTTTTTCAAAACGCGAACAGATACCTTGATGGATCTTCATCCCGTCGGCGCCGTCTTTGATTTTACCGATGGCCTCTTCCTGGGCATCTTTCACGGCTTGATACAACCGCTTGAGTTCCGGACCGGCCGTCCCTCGGATGACCGTGCGTGACATGTCGGCAAAGTAGCGACTTGTAGCCGAGCGTGGGAACACGTCGAAAATAATACTGGAGTCTGCCGGCAACGGCCCGCTGCCTTCATTATGCGGATCGCAGGCCTGCTCCCCGCCGGCCACAATCGTATGTTGCGCAATGCAATCCCGCTCCATCAGCTTCACATTGATCAGCTTCTTGATCCCTTCGGAGGTCAGCAGCGTCCCGTCAAGCCACAACTGGCCGTTCTTAATGGTAGCCTGCCTCAGGAGTGCATGCGCCGATGCGACGGCTTCCTCCGTGGCACGTTGCGACGCCTCGATGTGCCGGACCTCTTCGGCAGTTTTCACCACGCGCTGCTCGTAGAAGGGTTCCCGCTTGGGCTTCAGGCTGTACCCCAATTCCTGTAACCGCGTGGCATAGATAAACGGGAAATTGGCCGGCACCAGCAGTTGGCGGATCTTGAACTCTTTCAAGACGACATGCACGATATCGACGGTCGTCGGCTCTTTCATGCCCTGTCCTTTAGCCTTCCGTTCGATCTCGGAGTAGGACAATACCCGGTCCACCGAGGCTTGGGCCTTGGCGCGATCCATCTCCAAATCGCTCATGACCAGCAGGCGCTCGCCTTTGATTTCAAGATAGATGAATGCATCCGGCGCGATAAATCTGGTCGCGTAATAGAGATTCGAATCGGCCTCACTGGCGGCAATGAACAGCGTGGCCACTTCCGGTTGGGGTGCTGCAGCGCGTTTCATGGATGGGCTAGCGGGACGACGACGATAAGCAGAGAGTCTGGGTTAACAAGGACCTAAGTTTCTGGAAGTTCAAGGTGCTCAAAATGGTGGTCCGGCAAGGCCGCAGCAAGTGCGGGACCGAGGCGTACCCTCTGGGGTACGTTGAGGAACCGAACGACGCGAGAACGCAGCCGGCGATCATTTTCAGCATGTTGAATCGGATGCTAGCATGGGGGGGTAGGTCGGTCAAGGCACCGAAGGAACCGGTTCAGGCACGGGCGCGCCTTCGGGGCCCGGTGCTTTCTCCTCGTCAGGTGTCATCAGATCGATTGGAAGCGTCAGGGTATTCTTCAAGACGTCGACTGCAAGTTGCGCCAATCCTGACAGGCCGGTCGCAAAGGATTTCATCGGCAGATACGTCACCTCCGGATCTTCCACGGCTCCCTTGATGGCAAACATCGCAGTCGCCACTCCTTTACGATCGCCCGCAAAGATCCGGCCGAAGAGCGGTATGGTCTTGAGGAATTGGGAGTAGGCTCCGAATGGACTCACGGCCGCGACGGCATCCAGCTGGTCAGTCGGCAAATCATAGTTTCCTGCCGCTGTCATCTTCAGAATCGGGCTATCGATGATCATATTTTCCGTTTGAAACAAGCCGTTCTGGATGACGACCGTCCCTGCAATCTTATTGTAGGGCAGCCCTTCCTTTTCGAGATCAACCTTTCCCTGCAGGACAGCCGGAAGATTCAGCAGGCTGATGATCTTCCACACCGCGCGCTCTTTCGATTTGAGAATATGCCCGTTTTCCAGCAACACCTCCGCTTTCCCGTTCAGGGACGGATAGACTCCGTGGGGATTGCGTCCATGTCCACGAATTGAGCCACTCAGCCGCATCTGCCCGGTCACTCCTTGAATTTGGGAATTCGTCAGCTTCAATAGATCATCCACCTGTAGCCCCGTGGCTCTCAGGGAAACCTCGATCTCAGCCGGTGCCTGCCGCGGAAGTTGCACGACCATGCGTCCGGCCACCTGTCCATGCCTCGACTCGCCAGAAATCCGGTCGACATCAATAACCCCCTCCTGAATATTCAACCGTGCCGACAGCCCGCCGAATTTCATGTGTTTGTAATACCCGCGCGCGACGGCGGCCGACACCGTCGTTTGACTGGTGGCGGCCAGCGTTTCGAGAAATTCACGCATGAGCGAGCGCTCACCTTTGGGGATCAGGAGATCCAGATCGAGCTGGTTCGATTCAATCTTGCCGGTGATGACCGGCTTGGCCATCCAGTTCCTGATGGTGGCCTCCAAAGTAACATCGCTGTCGTGAATCTTAAACGACAGCCGTTTGATTTCAGCGCCATTGCGCACCAGCTTCACCCGGGCATAGAGATCCTGAATATGCTCCTTCACTCCCTTCGCCAACATCAATCCGTTGGTCAGAGCCACCCACCCGGTGATCCGCCACGCCTTCCAATCCGGCTCCTTGCCTTTGACATCAAGGGAGATCTCGAGGTTGCCCGCCTCAAACCCGCCTTTGGAAATCCATTCAGGCAGACTCGATAACGAGAGGGTCCCTGTCGCCACCGCCGCGTCGATACTGAAGCGGTCGCCGAGTCGCATGACTCCCTTGGCAGGTATTCGCATCGACGGCAGGATCAACTCGACGCGATTCAAGGTGAAGGTGTTGGCCCGGGCCAGGTCGCCCTCAAACTCCACGGTGGCAGGCGCTCCGATGGGTTTTTCGATCATACCCGGCAAGGACACCTTCGACTCATCGAGCACCACGATGCCGCGTACGTGAGGCGTTTCCATGGAACCGGACAACGCCACCGCCGTCGTGTGAATTCCTTCGAAGGTGCCCTGCGGAATAGCGGTAAACGGAGCAAGTCGGGCCATATGCGCCGCATCGCCCCGCGCACGCACCACGAAATCTTGAAACAGGCTTGCGGCTCCTCCCGTCATCGTCCCCTGGACCTGCACCGCCGTATCACCGAGATGTCCGGTAACCTGCTCAAACTGCGTGGATCCCTCGGCCAGGATGAACCGTCCTTGTATGCCCGTGAGGCGTTCCGGGAGGGAGACATGGTTGAAACTCACATAACGAGCGGTGATCTCTCCTCCGGCAAAGGTCACGCCGTCGGGCTGGTTCAAGGGACCCACGAGACGAAACGTGGGCTGGGCCATGCCTTCTACATCCCGAATACCGGCAAAAAACCGTGCCAACCGTTCGGCCTTCACAGTCTTCACGAGAAATTCCATCAGATGTGACGCCGCCATATTGCCCGTGATCTCCAACTCGAGCCACGGGCCTGCTTCAAGGAACGATACCATCGCTTTCCCGTCCGTAATTTGAATTGCACCGTAGATCCCCGTCACGCCGGCGACACGAAGACGCCCGGCCTCCACGAACACCACCCCGGCCAGGTCTTTCGCCGCGACACGGTCATGCCCGATCAACCCCTGCCCTTCCTGCACATGAAACTCCCCGGTCATCGAGAGTTGGGGGCCGGCCGTCGCAGACCCCGTTAAGGTGGCACTGATGACTTGCACTTTGCCGTCGATCTGACGATCGACCAGAAGCGCGGGGATCTGCGGGTGAATCCATTCCGCCGGAATGGCATTCAGGAGCTGCGGCAGTGCGACCAGCGAACTGCTGAATGTGACCGAGAAAGTCGGCTGGGGAGTCAGAAGGCCGGCAAGATTCGCCTTTCCTGTCAGCGTCATCTCGTTCAGTCGCGCCGTCATGTCCGAAAGCACCATATCGTACCCGGCCACCCCGGGCATGATCCGGACAGCGCTCTGGAGATTCAGCGCTCCCTGAAGATGCTCAGGAACCGGCCGGGGCCCGAGGAAGTCCGCGACCTCTCGAACCTTGAGATCTGCGGCGTCAATCCGGCCCTCAAACTGGAATACCGCCGCCGGTCCGACCGCCTCTTCGCTGGATAAGGAGACCGGTTTATCAGACCGCCGGACCACGCCGTCGACAGACACCGCCGATACACCCTGCTCCCCGGGATGAGCCGCCGATACGTGAAGCTCCGCGAGACCGCGGTCGGCTCGAATCAGCAGACCGGCCCCGACACGTTCGAGCGTAATGGAACGTACGCCGTCAGGCCTGGCGGCATCGATCACCGTAATCGTGCCGTTCACAATCGTAGCCTGTCGGATCATAAACATCCGGGCCATCATGTCCAGCGTGCGCTGGTCCATGGCCGCCCGATCACTCACGCTGTCCAGGACGTTCCAATGACCGGTTTCATCTCGCCGAAGCGTGAGCGTCGGTTCCTCGATCATCAACCGTTTGCCCACCACCTGTCTGCGAAGTAGCGGGACCAGGCGTAAAACGAGGTCGACTCGCTTGGCCCGCAACAGAATCTGATCTGAATTGGGATCGTGAACCGAGACTTGCGACAGTTCCACGCGGATGCGCGGGAAGAGCACCACCTTGACCCGATGCACTTCAATCTTGCGCCCCAGACTCTCTTCAAGTTGCTGCAGAACGAAATCCTTGAAATAATCTTGCCCGGTCAGCTCGCTGGAAAAGGAAAGGAAGGTGACGACAAGCACCACCAAGGCGAGAATGATCACAAGCCCAAGCCGAAGACGGGACACTCCACCCCCCAACAATACATCCAAGTCGCTCGTGGCATCTTACCGGATCAATTAGGTGAAATCCACCAAACCTGCGTCGTACAAGGGAAATTCAGACATCTTGAAGGCATCCACTGTTCCGATGAGGATCGATTCTTTCCTAGTGCCGGATTCCTTCGCACGCTATACTGCGACCGCTACGCCTATGGGATCAGCCTCAAACAACCCCGCATCGCACCTTCCTGGCCCATCGTCCGGCGCACCCTCCCCTCTCCGCTGGCTCATTTTGGGACTGCTCTTCTGTATCAGCGTCGTCACCTATATCGATCGCGTGAACATTTCCGTCACGGCACGGCAGATGATGCCGGCGCTCGGCCTCACCGACCAGCAGATGGGATTCATCTTTTCCGCATTCGTCATCGGGTATGCCCTCTTCCAAATTCCCGGTGGCTGGCTCGGCGACCGCTGGGGCGCGCGTATCGTTCTTACCATTGCGCTACTTTGGTGGTCAGGGTTCACGGCATGGACCGCCATGGCTGCCACCTCTTCCCTCACAGGGCCGTTGGGAATCGTCGGGGCGCTGGCGCTTGTCCGCTTTCTTCTGGGCGCCGGCGAAGCAGTAGCTTTGCCCAATTTCAATCGCGCCGTCACCGACTGGCTCCCCGCCCACGAGCGAGGTCTGGGCATCGGCATCGCTATCGGCGGGATCGGCGTGGGGGCGGCTGCAACCCCGCCAATCACTGCCTGGATCATGGTGAATTACGGCTGGCAGACCGCCTTTTACCTGTCTGCAGTGCTCGGCATCGTGCTGGCGGGAATCTGGTGGCTGCTCGCCAGAGACCGTCCTTTAATTCATCCCTGGGCCTCTACCGATACAACTTCGTCACTCAGTACAGATCATCCACGTCAGGCATCCCCTGCCATTCCATGGAAGTCTCTGGCAGCTACCCCGACGGTGTGGTGGCTGGTGCTCAGCTACAGTTGCCTCGGCTACGTCGCTTACGTCTACATGTCCTGGTTCTATCTCTACCTCGTCAACGTGCGTGGCTTCGACATATTGCGCGGCGGCCTTTTCGCTGCCGCTCCATTCCTCGCTATTCTCGTGTCGTGCCCTCTCGGAGGATGGGTTACAGATCGCCTGGCCCTGCATTATGGAATCACTCAAGGACGGAGGTTTGTGGGTTTGGCAGGTATGATCCTGGCCGCCGGCTCGATCGGCCTGGGCGCGGTAGTGGAGTCTCCCTATGTCGCCATCGCCAGCCTGTCGCTGGGGGCCGGCTGGTTGTATTTCACCGTGGGAGCCTTCTGGTCCTCGACCAGCGATCTCTCCAAGACACATGCCGGGAGCCTTTCGGGCCTAATGAATATGGGCGCGAATATCGGCGGGGCAATTTCACCAACCGTGACGCCCTGGGTCGCGCATCAGTGGGGATGGCCCGCCTCACTCGAAACCGCAGCCTTGATTGCGCTGATCGGTGGAATCATCTGGCTCAAGATCGCTCCGGGCAAGGGGCTAGAGGTGAGGGGCTAGAGGAAAAGGACGAGATCTGCTCCTCGCGCCTCTCGCCCATTGCCTCTCGCCCAGTTCCCTTGATACATTCATCCGCCATGACGATGCAATTTCAGAAAAAAGATCCGCGCGCAACGATCGTGACCAAGTTCGGGGAGATCAAGATCAGATTCTACCCGGACGATGCGCCAAGGCACGTGGACAATTTCGTGAGTCTGGCCAAGATGGGATTCTTCGACGGCACGACCTTCCATCGAATTGTCCCCGGCTTCCTCATCCAGGGTGGCGACCCGTTGAGCAGGAACCCCGACCGGACGCTCCATGGTACCGGAGGACCGGGGTATTTCCTTCCCCCCGAACCGAACGACCGCCCGCACAAGCGCGGCGCCGTCTCGATGGCCAAGATGCCGCGCGAGAGCAACAGCACCCGTGACTTCAACGACAACGGATCACAATTCTTTATTTGCGTGGGAGATAACAGCGGGCTGGACCGGCGCTATACGGTCTTCGGCGAGGTGTTTCGAGGCATGGACGTTATCGACAAGATCGTCGCCGCCGCCCGCGACGCAGCGGACAATCCGCTGGAGCCGATTACGATGACGGTGACGGTGAAGGAATGAAGCAGCTTTCAGCTAACTGCCGTCAGCCTTCGGCCGCAAGGCAGGATTCAGGTTTCAACTTGTCCGTGAATCGACGGCTGAACGCTGACTGCTGAAAGCTAAAAGAATGACATCGAGGCATAGGTAACTGTCGAATTATACTGATCCGTAATCCCGCGGTCGTAGCGCAGCACCTGCCCTTTTTCCGCCTGGATCAATCGTAGCAGCGAGTAGATCGGTGAGAAACCGGAGATCCGGCGCTGGTCGTTCTCTTTCTGAATATAGGCTGCAAATTCTTCCGGTTTGAGCTCTTCGACGGGCTTGAGCATTTCCAGATCGAATTGCATGGACCGGTGGAACGAGAAGTCCGTCGGCGGGGCGGAGTCGCCATACCGCATACCGAGGTGCGCCAGCTCGGCCCCGGCAATCACACAGTAGTCCCGGCCTGAGGCGACCAACAGATCCCGCAATCCGGTCAGAAACTGCTCCACAGACTGCCGCACGGTCGCATCCCGCAGACTCGAAGCCGAGAAGGACGTCAGGATCGGCACAATGGAAATCCGCTTTTTCGAACCCACCAGATGCTGAAGAAACGGCAGCTGGAATTCGATCGCATGCTCGGCTTGATGACAGAGATCCTCTTCGAAGAACTGCGGCATCTGAGCCTTTAGCGCCCCGACGATGGCCTGGTCGGTTGGCACAACACCTAGCGGCGTTTCGAAATCCTTGTCCGTCACCGCGAAAATGGATTCTAACCCCGCATAGGCGGTTCCCAACACCACATAGAGGTCCGGTTGCTCGGCCTCCTGTAGCTCTTTATATCCCCACGCATAGATCGGCCCGGCCTGTTTGAGGTCGTAGGTCGGCGCGACCAGTCCTTTGATCTTCTTGCCGTGGTTTTCGGACGGTTTGAAGTCCGGCCCTTCCTTTGAGGTAAAGAACCCGTCGATCTGCTTCTTCAGCTTCTGGCCGTCCGCTTCATAGCCGCGCCCGGCAAAGGCGGCTTTCCGCAGGGGGCTTTGCCGATAGTCGTTCCGCGCTTGCTGCCGTGCCGTCTCGGCCCGATCGCCTTCCAGGAACAGCTTCTGGTCGAGATCAACCACAAGCTGTTCGACCTTGTTCGGCATCAGGAACTCGCCGAACCGCTTGAGGTAGAGCGCGCCAATCTCTTGCAGTGAATGTTCCCCGTCAAAATGCTGAATGATGAAGAAATAGTTCAGCGGCAGAACCAGCTTCTCTTTTCCCAATCCGGTCGGGTCCCAGAGCACAATGTACTGCTCCTCCCCTTCCTTGATCGGCGAGAACTGGAGGTTGCGCAGGATCGGATACTGCTTGGAGTCTTTGGCGGTGCCGGTCGTCATGACACTCCTTTATCCCGCCCCATTGTAATGGAGGGGCAGAAGAAGCTGCAACAACTGAACTGGTTTGCTTGGTTGAACGAGACTAACCGCATGAACCAGAAAGACGAGACAAACCAAATAAACCAGACGAGCCAGATAGACCAGACCGACTTACTCTTCTTTCGGCGGTTCGTTTTGATGACGGCGGCTGAGGTAGATCAGGGTGCCGATCGTCAGGAGCAGCAGCCAGACGGTCGGTCTCCCGTACGACCCATCGGAGAACTCGATCAGGTCCGTCAGCCGGCCAATCAGCAACGACATACGGGCCATCACGGTATACCCGAAGGCGGCACCGAACGCGATCATGAGGAACAGGATGCCCGTACGGGCCACTGCTTTCCCCGGCCCCGTATGCTCGACGGAGAAGAAGAAGTAGAAGAGCACGGAACTGACGCCGATCAGGATGATGACGGTGTTCACGCTGCTGGCAGGATTCAAGAGATTCCAGGTAAACGCGACTCCCTCTCCAGGGACCAGCACCATCAAGGGCCGGACCGTATCCTCGATCTGTTTCAAGATAAACGATGAGATGGTCCGCGGAATGGCGAGGCCTGATCCGACCCCCACGATAAAGGCAAAGGCATAACGGGACAGCCAGGCGGCCTTCGGCACATAACGTGTCAGCATGAGCAGGCCGATGGCGACCGGAATTAAGAGCGTCCACTCCTTGTTCTCGACAATCGGCTTCCAGATGAGATGCACGATGACGGTGTCGTAGGTCTTGACGATCGTGTACCCGACCGACACACCGACGTAGAGATTCTCCGCCAGTTTGAAGAGCGGATTGTCTTTGTACAGGAACGAGAAGATGAAGAGCGTTAAGCCTGTCGCCACCCACGCCCCGATGATCGTTTCAATCGACATCGTCCTCTATGCCCTCGCCTGGCCCTGCTGTCTGGCCGTCTTGCGCAACGACAGGTAGAACACATTACAGATGACGACCAGCACGATGATCGCCAGATGGGTCGCCGACTGCGCGTCCATCCCGGCCACGGCCTTCCCCTTCTGGCCGATGAGGCTTTCGTATTCCGCCGCACCCCGCAGGCCGCCGATCAGTCCGTTGATTTGTCCGCTCCGCAACAACGGATACAGTCCCGGCGCCATGACGCCCGTGCAGCCGCCGGCCAATTCGAACTTGTACTTGTCCTTGCCGAAGACATACCAGGCTTCGACACCGGGATTCCCCGCTCCCAGGCTGATGGCGTAGTTCACATCGCGCAGGTTGGTGATGCCCTGCAGCACCGGTAGTCCCTTGGTCGGCTTGCCGTTGTAGTCGGCGGGAAACGCGCTGTACAGATCCTGTCCCATATTGATGATGACCGCCGTGCCTCCGGGGCTCCACCCGAGGAACACATAATCCTTCCCGCTCTCCTTGCCCGTCTCTTTGGCCACCTGCGTCATGATCTGGTCAGCCAAACCCGTCCCGCTGACCCACAGTGTCATCCCGATCACGCGGAGGTTCTTCCGGAACGCATGGCGGAGGAGCGCGACGGATTGGGGGTACAACTCCGGCTTGGAGGCGGGATCGAAGTCGAGCGACATCAGAAAGACCGACCCTTCCGGCAGCGACTCGATGTACTCGTAGACGGCACGCACTTCCGGAGAAATTTTAATCGGCAGACCGACGGGATAGAGCAACGGCAACAGCGTGCAGAGCCCGATCACCAGAAAGATGATCCGCCGGTCGATCTTCAGCATGCGCTCAGCGAAACTCACTCTGAAACCTCGTGATGCGTGACGCGCGATGCGTGACGCGCGCAATGCAACAGAAAGAGGCTTCGATTATCCCACCGCATGACGCATGACGCTTTACGCATGACGACTATTCCTTCCCCCCGCCCAGATAGGACCGCTCGACGCCGAAGATAATCTTGAAGGAAAGCGCCACGGTGCCCAGACTGACGCCGATCAGAATGGCTCGCCGGACCGAGGCATTCAAGACGTTCAAGATCCATTGAGACACGTCGCCGCTTAACGGGAGAATGTATTCGCCCAACGGCACGCGCCCCATCATGACAATGATCGCCGCCGCCAGGAGCACCGCAGCCTCGCGGCTTCTGGCTCTAAATGACCGGTACGCCGCCGAGGCGATGAAGAATGCGAGGATGGCGAACATGGTGCCCTGCAGTGGCACCATCATGTAGCTGTAAATCCATCCGAATGCCGTCATCGTGCCGTCGACCGCCTCTTTCCCGTTGGCCCAGAGTCCGATCGCAATGGTGCCCAGCATGCTGGCGTACAGCACGAAGCTGTAGCCCCATCCGGGTTCCTTGCGCCTGATCTTGACGGCGTGGACGTGAAACAGGCTGCTCACTCCCAAAATCAGGGCGAACCCGCCAATAATCTGCAGCCACTTCGTCACCGATGTCAGCAGCTGCTCAGAGGCCGGGTGCGGCACATAATACTGCGCGGCGAACACCAGTCCGGTAATGAGCGTGATCAACAGCGGCAGTTGCCGGCGGAGAAAGATCATTTCACATCCTTAAAGACGTCCAGGAACAGTTGCGGCCATTGCGCATCGAGCACCGCACCCGCCGTGGCGAGCAGGGTGCCCGCGACCAGCACGCCGAGGATCAGAGCCTTGCCGATATCCTGCCCGCGCAAAGTGCCGACCTGAACCGGCTCTCGCGACAGATAGGCGCTTGCCGCATAGAGTTCTTCTCCGATCAGCGTGTAATCGCAGGTCGTGACGAAGAACGGCAGCTGATGATCGGAGTCGGTGCCGGCGATCTGGATGGCGCCGGTGCTTGCGCCGGTTTCGGTGAGCAACAAGGACTCGGCGAAGTAGGACCCCATAAAGAAGTTAGCGGCCGGCTTCTTTCGCAGCATGATGCCATCGACCGCCGCGGTATAGCTGAACTGATCGGTCGTGATGAAAAAGTTGGCGTCTTCCTTGAAGAGGTCGGGCTTGCCCGCTTCGAGATAGGCCTGCTTGGTGATCTCCTGACAGACCGCCATGGTGATCGGATCGCGATGGGGCACAAGCAGATCTGTTTCGTACCCAGCCGCGCGCTTCGCCACGCGCCCGAGAATCACCGCCGCGGCGATCGTGGAGGGATCGCTCATGTCGTGCGCCCCGGTGAGATACAGGATCGGCTTACCCAACTCGGTACACCGGCCGATGGCTTCGTCCACGGCATCGAGGCCGGGAATGCGCCGCAGAAAAATCTCGCGCTTCTTGGCGACGCTGATCGCGTAAAACACAATCCCGCCGAACAGGAGTGCCAGTAACAGATTATTGACTTGATTCCAGTTCATCCAATTCGGCTCAGGTGTCGCTTGAACAGCGCTCGTGTACATTCGCTGCTCTCCCGAAACCACGGCCAATGCCACCTGGTACATCGTGCCGTCCTTCAATTCGACGCCCTTGCCCTGCTTGAGCGTGAACTGATGCTGGTCACGCGGCGCCGGACTCGTCCACCAGGGCCACTTGGATTCTCGGATGTAATGAGTGTCAGCGGCAAACTCGGCCACGATCTTGAAGGTTGACGGGTCCAAAATGCCGGTTCCCTGGCTGAGAAGGACCTGGTAGCGCACGTCTTTCGATTCGGAGGGATCGGGAGACCAGACAAGCGTGAGGCTGCCGCCTCCGTCGCTGGGTGTATCGAAGACTCGCAAGTCTTGCGGTGGTGAGGGCGGCTCCTGAGCAAAAGCGGACAAGGGAGAGCCGATCGAAAGGCACCAAGCCAGCCCTGCGCCCACCAATACCGCCCGACCGTATCGACGTTTGTCAGCCACTACGTCCCTTCAATGACTTCAATGTTCGTTCGCGGAATGACGGCGCGTGATCCATCGGCAAACGTCACTTCCAGCACGCGCACTTCGCTTTCGGTCGGAATCGTTTGTAGATCCGACGGGAGCGCGGACACTTGTCCTATTTTGCCAAACAAGGGATCGCGAATGATGCGCACGGGGTCCCCGATCTGGATACCGCCTCGCTCGGGAAGAGCCGTCGGACCTCCCGCAGCGATGCCGGCTTTCTTTGGAATGATGATCTCCGGACGAATGACGCCGGCCCTGATCTGCGTGGCGCCGGAGATGGAAGCCTTTTCACCGGCATGGGCAGAGAGCAGCGCGAACGTCTTCTGGGCCATCGGGATCGTCCCAAACCCTTCCGTGAGGATCAACGTGAAACCGACCTGTTCCGTGCCGGTGATCGCGACGCCGAGATCATAGCCTAAAAGCGCCCGCAAGTCTTTGTCATGAATGCCGCCGGTAACCAGACCCGCCACGCCCAGTTCTTTCGCC
>DATIGF010000011.1:0-41276 GCA_035454865.1 Nitrospiraceae bacterium
AGCAGCAGTCATGAACAGAGGTGCGGTGAGATCAGGTGTGACGAGCTGAAGCGTGAGATCAGTCGCGGCGGGAAGAAGCGGCAGCGTCTCCTCAGATCCACCGGCGCCGTCACACCCGACCACCCCCATCGTCCCGAGACAGAGGGACCCCAGTAGGGCCATGAGGCGAAGGCATAACATAGGCTCCAGCTCTCGGAGAGATTGCGCAGCACATCCAGCCTACAACGAGGACCAGGAAAGGCTCAAGGCGGTGTTGCGGGCGAGGGATGGATGACGGGGGACAACAGCGTGCCCTTCTACGGAAGGAACGACCATAGTTGGGTCCTGCAGTCGTGACGCCCAAAGGTCCCGATGGTATTTCATTCCAGGTCCCGCTCGCAGCAGTTCCCTGGAGGGGCGGGATAACAGTCGCCTGCCCGGCGAATGTGCCGGCTGCAAGGATGCAGCCCCTTCCATCGGGTGTGCTAGCGGCCGAGTGTGCTGCGGATTTCCCCCAGTTCTCGTTCCCGAAACGAGACGGCGATGCGGAGCTGTTCGAAATACTGCTCCAGTGTCTTGCCGCCCAGATCGATTTTGCGCGCGATGAAGAAGTCCCGCACATCGCGTTCGAGTTCAGGGGTGGCGAGACCGACGATCCCGCCGCACATGCGGCGCAGGCCTTGTTTCGGGAAGAGGCGGTCCATCTGATCCCAATTGGTCTTCAGAAAGTCCCAGGCCAGCTCCCGACCATACACATTTCCCAGGCCGGCACTGACGATGAAGGGGGCATCTTGCGTGCGGATCTCTCCGTTGAGCGTGCGTGCCAGCGTCCGCGCGAGCAATGCGGGGGATTGAAAGGCGACCAAGGAAAAGAGGTAGCGCCGTTCTTCCTGCGGCGTCGCGGCCGTCTTGTAGCGCTCGGCGAATTCGTTATAGCGCGTCTCGTCTCCGGTATGCGCAAGGATGGCGACAAGAGCGGGAACGATATTCGGATCGACGGTTGCCGGGTCTTTTCTGTATTGCCTGTAGTGTTCCTCTGCCTGTTCTTGCGTAGCCGGGTCATTCCCCAGTTTGCCCAACGCGCCGATGAGCTCGCCCCGCAATTGCCTCAGGAGGTCGTTTTCTCCTGTCCGGGGAGTCCAGCCCAGTTCGTGCGCGGCCGGCGTCACGAGCTTTCTGACGAGAGCTTCGAGAGCCGGGCGTTCACCGGCTGTGATGATGCGGTTCAAGAAGGAGTAAGAGTCGAGCAGCACAGTCCAGACATTCTTGTCTCGTTCCTGGGTAAAATGTTCCGTAAGGCCGAGATACTCCGGAAGCGGCATGAGGCCGGAGACGGTTGTGGCCCAGGCGTCGCTGATGAGATTGAACCGCTCGGTGGGTGCGAGACGATCCAGGTCGGCATCGACCAGTCGCTGGAGCAGTATGGCGTCGTAATGAACCCGATAGAACCCATGCCCCCCTTCGTTGATGAGGACCTGCCGGCTTCCTCGAGGAAGCGCCACATGCATCGTGCGGTCGGCGAGGAGCAGCCGACGGTGCTCGGTTTCATTGCCGGCCGTGATGCGGATCTGAACGGGAATCTGCCAGCGCTGTTCCGAGGGATTGTCCTGGGGGAGATAGGCAAAGCGTTGTTGCGAGAGGACGAGCTCGGACTCTCCGGCCAGGCGGGCGGTCACGAGGGGATAGCCCGGCTGGAAGATCCAGCCATCCATGAGTTCGGGGACCGGCTGCGTTGCGGCATTTCCCAGTGACACCCAGAGGTCCTTCGTATCGGCATTCTCGTAGGCGTGGGCGCGGAGGTACTCGCGCACCCCGTTACGAAAGACGGCCGGCCCGATATGCTGTTCGAGCATGCGAAGGACCGAGGCACCCTTTTCATAGGTGAGCACGTCGAACATGGCGTCGGCGTCTTTCGGCGCGCGAACGGGATATTCGATCGGCCGCGTGCTGTGCAAGCCATCAACGGAGAACGCCGCAGCACGTGAAACGCTGAAGGCCTCCCATCGTTTCCATTCCGGCTTCCAGGCGTCGACAGCCAACATTTCCATGAACGTGGCGAAGGCCTCATTCAGCCAAAGTCCATTCCACCAGGACATGGTGACCAGGTCACCGAACCACATGTGGGCATTTTCATGGGCCACCACGTCGGCGACCCGTTCGAGTTCGCTATGTGTAGCGGTGCGCTGATCGACCAACAGCGCGGTTTCCCTGAAGGTAATGGCTCCGAGGTTCTCCATGGCGCCGGAGGCGAAGTCCGGAATAGCCAGAAGGTCCAGTTTGTCGCCGGGATAGGGGATACCATAGTAATCTTCGAAAAACTTCAGGGACGCCACCGCGATCTCCTGACCGAACGGCGTAAGTGGTTGTTTGCCGGGAACGGTCCAGAGCCGAAGGGGTGTTTTTCCGACGAACACCGGCGCGGTCGATTCAATTGCCCCCACGATGAATGCGACGAGATACGTCGACATCCTGATGCTGTCGGAGAAGCGCACGACTTTCTTGCCGGCCTCAAAGGATTCTGAGGCAACCAAGGTGTTCGACACCGCGGTCAGGCGTGGGTCAATGACCAGGGTCGTGGCAAAGACGGCTTTGAAATCCGGTTCGTCCCAACAGGGAAAGGCCCGGCGTGCGTCGGTCGCTTCAAACTGTGTCGCGGCCATCGTCTGCGACGTTCCCGATTTGTCCTTGTACGTGCTGCGATAGAACCCACGCAGTTGGTCGTTCAGTTTGCCCTGAAACGACAGATGTAGCTGCCATTCGCCGGGCAAGACGGATTCCGGTAACAAGAGCCGAGCACGTTGAATCGAGTCTTCCATCTCGATGGTCGCGGTCAGTCGTTTGCCGCCAGCCCCTTCGACCACGGCCGATGCGACGGCGAGATCGACGGCGTTCAGGAGGACGGTTTGCGTCGTCTGTTTGACTGTGAGGGTGATGGTTGCGCGGCCTGCGAAGGTTGCAGTCGTAAGATCAGGCTCCAGGCGAAGGTCATATCGGGTCGGAATGATGTGTCGGGGTAGTCGATAGGGATCGATGCTGCCGGGAATCTCATCAAGCGTCATGTCTTCGCCTTTCGGTCTGCTTGTAGTGGCTTCGGCACCGCGGGGTGCGAATGTGGTGAGAAATGTATGGACTACCGGAAGGGCCAGAAAGAAGCGGGCATGTTTGGCCCAAACCTGAAACAGGCGGCGTCTGCTGACACAATCACTCATAACCTCGGGGCATGTTGGGTTTGAACGCCCTGGGGGGTTCCGATGATCAAGATGTTCGTCCGGCCGACAAAGAGGCCGGTTTCGACGATCCCGGGGATCTGGTTTAAGGCGATTTCCAGATCCCGTGGCTGATCGATCCGCGCCAGGTGCACATCCACAATGAAGTTGCCGGCTTCCGTCTTGAACGGAGCTCTGTTGCGCTCTCTGAGCGTCACACGACTCTTGGTGAGCGCTTCTATCTCGCGTGCGGTACTTCCCCACCCAAAGGGAATGACTTCGATAGGCAGCGGGAAGGAGCCTCCGAGCACGGGTACTTGCTTCGTGTGATCCACCAGGACAATGAATTGCCTGGCTGAGGCGGCGACGATCTTCTCTTTCAAGAGCGCTCCGCCACCGCCTTTGATCAGATTGAAATCAGGGTCGACCTGATCCGCTCCGTCGATGGCTACGTCGATCTCCCAGCGATTGTCCGCGTCGATCAACGTAATCCCGGACTGTTTGGCAAGTGCGGCTGTTTCGGCTGACGTCGGCACACCCCGCAGTTGCATGCCCGCGCGGACCTTTTCGCCCAGGGCGACGACCATATGGTTTGCGGTGGATCCTGTCCCGAGTCCAACGACCATGCCGTCGTGGACGAACTCGACAGCTTTCAAGGCGGCGGCTTTTTTAAGGCTATCCAGATTGTGCTGTTGTGTCATGGCGTTGGAGCGTGGGAGAGCGCGACGGCAACGGACGCCGCGCCGAGCAGGGCTGTCTGCTGGTTCATGACAACTTTCACGGGCATGTTGCTTAGCAGACGCTTGTAGCGCCCCTTGTTGGTGAATGCTTTCATGAATGTTCCATCTTGGAGTTTGTTGATGAGTTTCGGTGCGATACCGCCGCCGATATAGACGCCATCGAGCGAAAGGGCTTTCAACGCGAGGTTCCCGGCTTCCGCACCATAAATCGATGCGAAGAGATCCAGCGCCTGCTTGGCAATCTCGGCTTGTCCTTTCAAGCCGGCTTCGGCAATTTCAGCGGCCGGGTTGCCGGCCTTGATCTTTTCTGCAAGCCAGGTCGGTTCGTTTTTCTTCGTGTCGCGGATGTACTCGTAGATCGCGTGCAATCCTGGACCAGAAAGCAGCCGCTCGTAACTGACATGGAGATACTGGCTGCGCAGATACCGGAGCAGCTCAATTTCATAGTCGTTATTGGGGGCGAAGTCCGTATGCCCTCCCTCCGACGGCATGGGGCGGTAGGACTTCCCGTCCCAAAAGAGAATGGCTTCACCGAGTCCCGTCCCGGCAGCAATGAGTGCCAGGGCCTGTCGCTTTTTTGGCGGGGTGCCGGGGTTAAGCACCTCAAGCTCGTCAGGGCGCAACAACAAAATTCCATAAGCCGTTGCTTCGAGGTCGTTGAGCAGTTGCACGCGAGGAATGTCAAACTGTTTTGCGATCTGGTGGCCGTCGATGACCCAGGGGAGATTGGTCGTCCGGCTACGGTTTTCGAAGACCGGTCCCGCGACGCCGAAGCAGGCGGCTGTAAGCTTGATGGGTTCGGCGGGCTGCGTCTCATCCTGAACATCGTGACTGTCGGGTTGTATGGTTTCTAATTCGTCCAGCGGTATCGGCGGTTTGGGCGGTGTCAGGAACTCCTCGAGAATCTCTTCAAGAGATTTGTAGTCGGCGCTGTGGAAGGACTCGAGGCGAATCGGCTCGGTTCGCCCGGTGGTCCATTCATAGAGAGCCAGATTGGTCTTTGTGGCGCCGATATCGCCTGCGAGAATCATGTCCCCCTCTTAGCCTCGAATGTGTCGCTACGGAGTCGCCAGGCATCCGATGCGGTTTACCGACTGCCGTCCGACGATGATCACCGGTCTTGCCCGTCCGCCGTACCTTGCGGTTCCGGAATGGCCTTCACCGCGGGAGCGTGCCCTGAACCGGTAACCAGGAACAGTACCATAGTCGCACGGTCGATCACACCTAGGCCTGGCGTGAGGCAAATCGGATGCTTGGTAAGGTTCAGCCGATTGTGGCCCTCCGCGCCAGCGGCTGATAGGCGACGTTCGGGAAACGCCTGCTCCGGATCGCCTTTCCCCAATGCCGAGCAAGATCGAGTGACTTCTTGGAGGTTGTGGAGTGACGCGCGATTGAAAAGTCCGCGGTACTTCCCACTATCGTCGTGCGGCGAATGGAAAATCTGGATCCTAGATGTCATCCGGGAAACTTGGCCAGGACGAATCCCTCAAGGCTGGAACGGACCAGCCTGGGTTATGACAAGATGGCTCTCCTGTGGGGTACTGGTCAAGAAATCCTGGTGCGAACTTCAACGCCGACTCAGAACCCGACTGCGCTACTTGTCATTGGGTCGGCGAATCACGAAAGCCATGCCGTCAACGAGCGACCAGGCCAAGGACTGGGCGTTCTCAACGGAGACCGAGATTTTCAGATGAGGCCCCTGTGTGGCGGACTGATCCGTCAGGAGCGAGCCGCCCCAGCGCTTGAGGTCCCGCCACCATGTTTTGACGGAGGACGCAATCCATTGAAGCAGATGCGGACCAGCAGCAGGAACTACATCGATGGTCATGGGGGGAGCGAACGACAGCGTATATTCAACGGGCATGTCGTCCAGCGAAATCGGTTCTTGTTCGACAGCAGCGGCCGGATCGATCTTTCGCCTAACAACAGGAGGCCGTGCGATCAGTCGATGAATGTCCTTGAGGTCCCGCAAGGACCCGGCGGACCATGTGACGATGGGGATGCGATGGAGTTCGATGCCGCGGCCTTTAATTTGGATAGTGCGAGACACGAGATCAACAAGCACGTAGGTCTGAGGGCGCGCCGCGAGTTTGATTTCTGCTTCAAGGACTCGGGACGCCTCCTGCAGTGAGCGTGGATCGTTGAGATCGAGGTTGGGAAAGGTCTCCACCTCGCCTGCCCAGCCGGAACTGGCGAAGGACAACAGCAGGAGGAGGAATGCGCAGAGGCTCATGGATGGTTGCTGCGCTGCCGGTGAACGATCAGAAGATCATGATCGGTGTCCCCACTCGAGCGAGCTGGTAGACACTCTTGAGGTCGCCATCGTTCAGTCGGATGCAACCATGGGTGACGTTCTTCCCCAACAGGCGTGTATAGAGCGTGCCGTGGATGAAGTAGCCCTTCCCGAATCCCAACGCATATTCGCCAAGGACGCCCTGCTCCACCCGGTCGGCAGGGTTCTTGGGCACCATGAGCCCTTCTTCAATAAAGGCCCAATCAGGCTTCACCCAGACCGGATTCGTGAGTTTTGATTGCACAAGAAACTCCCCGCGCGGCGTATCGAAGACCCATTGGCTGTCGCCGTCACCGGGTTTATCGAGAATGGTTCCGCTGCCGGTCGAGGCGATGGCGTCGAGGACGACTTCCTGTTGCCGTTTGATGTAGAGATGGTTGCGTGCCGTATCCACTAAAATGTAGGGCTGATGCGGCATATGCTGAGACAGTTGTTTGGAAAGCGCCTTGTAGCGTGCCTGGAGGGTGCGCAGGCCCGCCTCTTCAAGCGCGGGAAGCCGGGAAACCTCAGGGCTCGGGGATACAACCTGGCCGTCTGGAGGGACGCTGGCCACCAGCAGTCCGACGAGGATTATCGCTGAAAGAGAAAAAAACACCCGCGCCATAGGCGTCTACTCACGTTTCTTCTTTTCGGTCACTCAGCTGGGCCAACGCGAGCGCGACGGAGTTCTGCCCGGTCAACGCACCGACGATGGTGACGGGGGTTCCGGAGGTGACATGCTCGTAAAGGGCAACCATGTATGGATTGTCGAGCATGATACAGCCAAGGGTCTGTGCCATCAGCTCATTCTCCACGCCATGGATTTCGATCTGCCCGCCGATAGCCTTGACTGCGGCGATCCTCCCGGACTTTTTGGCCAGCTGGAACCGCCGTCGATCCTCCGCATTGGGATAGTCCAACGCGAGGGCGCGATAAAACTGTGTCTGTCCCTGGCCACGCTTGGCGGTGACACGGTAACGGCCCTCCGGTGTGGCTCCATCGCCCTGGAACTGCTTCTCCCGGATGCCGTTGAACCCCAATCTGACGGGATATGATAGCACCTTGCGCCCGTTCTTGTAGAGGGTCAACACCCGCTCGGCTTTGCTGACGACGATGGCGGTTGATTGATGAGTGCGGGACCATTCGATGGTCTGTTTTGCCATTGCCTGCCAATGGGCGATTCGCTTCTCGTCGGCGTAGCGTCCCAGTTCCTGGGTCAACACTGTGGTTTGGGCCAGTAGGACATGGTCCGCCTTGTCTGAGGCCTGGATAGATCGCTCGTAGTCTTTCTGTTCAAAGAAGGAGCGGGCCTGTTTCATGAGCAGGTCGGCTTGAACCGGCTTTTCTCCCAACACAATGCGTCCTTCAATGGATTCGACTTGCGAGGCGATGAGCTGGAAGCGTTCTTCAAGCCGTTCAAGCTTGGATTCCGCAGTCCTGCGTTGGGCGGCTTGCCGTTCGTTCAGTCGGGCGACAGTGCTCCCGCCCTCGTCCTGCAGCCGTCTGAGCTGGTCCTCGACGTCGGACGATTCCCAGGGCCATCGGATGAGATCATCGTCCGATTGCACACGGGACTTCAGCGAGACCCATTGTCGAACAAAGTGCGCATACTCCTCGGGCGCGGCCTCCGGAGCGCGCAAGGCGATCAAGTCATGATCGATGGCGTCGATTGCAGTTATAAGCTCAGGCGGAACGACCTGGACACATCCGGAGAGCAGCAGAGCGCAGATCCCCCCGGTGACGATCGCATGATGTATCCGTCCGCAGGCCATAACAAAAGTGTACCTCAATTCTTCTTTGAAGGAGAGGGTTTTCCTTTTCCCACTTTGGCTAAGGCAGTCTGAATCTCCGCTGACACAGCCTGGCTCTTATCATGGATCGCCTTGGCTTGGGCCTGGGCGGCCGGATAATCTTCCTTGTCGATCGCGATCTGAACCTGGTTCAGGGATGCCTTAAGGGCATCCGCGTCGTTCTTGATGGCTTCGAGCGCAGCACGATCTTTCCCGACTGGTGCCTTGGCGACGAGATCCAGGGTTGATTTCACCGCTTCTTGAGCGACCTGTTGGGCCTGCAACGCCGCAGCCTTGGCCTCTTCTTTCTTCTTCGCCGCTTCGCTCTTTACGCGCTCGCCGTCAGCTTTTGCAGATGCTGCGAGTTGTTCGGCCTTTCCGTAATCCCGAAAGAGGGCGAACTTTCCGTCCTGGTCTTCGACTTCTTTCTTCAGGGCCGCGAGGGTACCTTCAAGCTTCGCATATTCTTCTGCGGTGTAGGTGGCGGCGCCACTCTGCTGGGCCTCTTTAACCGCCTTCTCGGCTGCTTCGATTTGCTCTGCGGGCGGCTTTGCACATCCGGTCACCAATAGGACGGCAAGGGCAAGAAGTGCGAGGGTCTGTCGTTGCTGCATCATAGGATCCTCCTTAGAAACTCAACGGATGTCGCTGCGCTAATCGTTCCCCGTTCCCATGACTAGTGACCGATGTCGAGCGGACGCGCTAAGTTCTCTCATAACGGCTGCGGTTGATATGCGGCCTCTTCCCAAATTCCGAGGAAGGGGTTCTTTGGGTCATACTGAATCGAAACGGGCGGTGAAAGCTATTCTTCCTTGATATGGCGATGATCGTGAATTCCATCACGGGTGGAACCTGATTCGCCATCCTGTCAGTCGTTTCCCTTCGATTACGAACTCGGAGATCGAGTTCGTTGTTATATCGTTGTACTGCAGCCGCGATGGCTGCGGTCATCGACATTATGAAAAACTTCTATACTCTGGCAAGCTCAGTGCCAGAGGGCATGTTTTGATAAATACAAGGAATGTTCATAAAAACAAATACTTGAACGGATAGTTCAGATCGATCTGGGGGCATGTTCTGTGGCGATCTGGCGCTCTAAGGGCAAAAGCGCCTCAGGAGAGAAGGGTGAGCTATGCATGCGATTTATCAGAGCGAGTCGGGAATGGGTGAGCTACAAAATTGACAGGCCAGGAAGGTGCCCATATAATGCGAGCTTCATTTTGGATGAACATTATCGTGGGAGGAGCGTCATGTCATTCACATCGCAACAGCCGTCAAACTTAAAGAAAAAACGCGAGCATGGCTTTCGAAAGCGTATGAGTACAAAGAACGGGCGCAAAGTGTTAGCCCGTCGGCGGGCCAAAGGACGGGCACGATTGACTGTCTAGACCGCTTTCCCGGGTCTGCAGGGTTGTTCGAGTCCGCTCTCCGTTCTCTTTGCGTTTCCTTTAAATGGACTGTGTGCGTTCGCCTGCCACGAACATTCCTTCCCCAGTATCATGATGGATAGCGCGCTGCGGTGGAGTGGTCTTTCTAGTGATGTCAAAGCAGCAGGGACAGACGGGCATATTCCTACGAACTAGCCGGGATATCGAGACGGTTAAGCGCCATGGGCGTCGGATCTCGACGACTCTGTTCAACTTCTTGGCTTACAAGATGGATGATGCTCCGAGCCGGGTGGGAATCGTGGTCGGCAGGCGATTTGGGAATGCGGTCCGGCGTAATCGGGCTAAGCGTGTCTTTCGGGCCCTTGTGAGACAGCTGCACCACGAGCTGGTCCCGGGCCAAGCTCTGCTCGTTTTCCCGAAGCGGGAGGCGCTTCTGCAGCCATTCGAGGAGTTGAAACGGATGTTGGAGATCTCGCTGCGGCGTGTCCATCTACTTCGCCCAGGGGCAGGTTGAGATGCGGCATCTGTGTCTGTACCTCATTCAAGGTTACCGCGCCGTCATTTCTCCGCTATTGGGGCAAGCATGCAGATTTGAGCCGACCTGTTCGCAGTATGCTTTAGATGCCGTTAGCCGGTATGGCGCGCTGCGGGGACTTGGCCTGGCAGTCGTACGCCTTCTGAAGTGCCATCCTTTCCACCCCGGCGGAGAAGATCCGGTCAAGTAACGGCTATCGGCTATGACACTTTAAGGAAAGTACATCCTACGCATGGAAAAGCGCGTCATTGTGTTCTTACTGCTCTCTCTCGCGGTCATCTTTGGTTATGAGTATGTGCTCAAGGAGCTGGGAGTCCTTCCTCCGCCATCCACAACGGTGGAGTCCCCCGGCTCTATGGCGGACAAATCCCCGTCATCTTCTGCGGTAAGTCCGGCGATCGAACCTTCCAGCAGCTCGGCTGGTGGAACTCCCTCGGTAAAGAGTGCGGCGGAGGGAGTGACTCCTCATGGGACGGAAGTCGTGCCCACAGCAGCGGAAACCGTCGAGGTGGACACGAACCTCTTCCGTGCCAAGTTCACGACCCGTGGAGCGGTGATAACGAGCTGGGAACTCAAGCGCTATCGGGACAGTTCCGAGGAACCAGCGGCGGTACAGCTTGTTAGGCAAGGCGGCAAGTTTCCCGGGCCGTTGGCTATGACCAGTTACGATACAGCGCTTGCCAAAGAATTGGGAGAAGGCCTCTACAGGGTCGAGAAGGATTTCACGAGTCTGGACCAGGCTCACCCCGATGGTCACCTGACGTTCTATTATGAGGACGCGGCAAGAGGTGTCCGTCTCGAAAAGCGGCTCACTTTTCATGCGGACAGCTATGTGGTGGACATAGCCGTGAAGGAAAGCGGTCTTGACGGTTCGGTCAATGTCATGTTGGGGACAAACTTCGGCATCGTGGAGTGGGGGGACGGGTTTATCGGGCTGATCGGATCTGCCTCACTCGTTGACGGCAAGGTTGAGAAGGAAACCCCGGATTCCGAGTCGGAGCGGAAGGGGGCCGTGCAATGGGCGGCCTTGCAGGACAAATACTTTCTGTCCGTGCTGATCCCCAAGCAGGGTTCGGCGGTGCTGGTAAAAAAGGAGGGAGAGAAGCTGGTCTCCACCAGTGTTCGCATGCCGGTCAGTATCTCAGGATCGACGCTCGGGCTTCAGCTCTATGCCGGCCCTAAGGAGTATGACACTCTTCGTGGTTTGCAGATTGGGCTGGAAGATACGATTGATTTCGGATGGTTTATTTTTGGAAGCTGGGGCGTCGTTAAAGCGGTGGCCAAGCCGATCTTTTACGTCCTGCGATTTATCAACGACTACACGCACAACTACGGGCTGACGATCGTCCTCCTGACGATCGCCATCAAGATGCTCTTTGTCCCGCTGCAGTACAAGAGCTACAAGTCGATGAAGCAGATGCAGGTGATTCAACCCAAGGTCCTGGCGATCCAGGAAAAGTTCAAAGACGATCGAGACCGGTTGAACAAGGAGTTGATCAAGCTGTATCGAGATCACAAGGTAAATCCGGTGGGCGGCTGTCTCCCGATGGTGCTGCAGATGCCGGTGTTCGTCGCGCTGTTTAACATCTTATATATGACCATTGATTTGCGCCAGGCGCCGTTGGGGCTGTGGATTACGGACCTCTCGGTGCAGGATCCCTACTACGTATTGCCGATTGTTATGGGCATTACGATGGTGATCCAACAGAAAATCACCCCAACGACAATGGATCCGACCCAGGCGAAAATCATGCTGATGTTGCCGGCATTCATGACGTTTCTTTTCATCAATTTCCCCGCCGGACTGGTGCTGTATTGGCTGACCAACAATACGCTGACGATCGGACAACAAGTCGTGACGGATCGATTCATCTTTCGGAATCGTTCCATACTGTCCTCCCCCGATGAGGCGGCGGGGAAAAGATGACCCGGATCCGATGCCTTCGCTTTATCGGGCGTTCGAGATGAGAACTACAAGGGAGCGTCACCCTGCCAATGGACGAAGACCTTGAGGATACGATTTGTGGAATTGCGACCCCAGCCGGTGAGGGCGGCATCGGCATTGTTCGGATCAGTGGTCCACGTGCGCTTGCCATTGCCGAAAAGCTGGTTCGATTACGTTCACATCAGTCGCTTGAAATAATCCCCTCCCACAACCTCCACGTTGCCGATATTGTCTCGCCAGGCGGCGCCTCTGAAAGAACCGGATCGGTTCATGGCGAACCTCCATCGAGTGATCAGGTAATCGACGAAGGCCTTGTTGTGTATATGAAGGGACCGCGGTCCTATACGGCCGAGGATGTGGTCGAGATTCATTGCCATGGGAGTGCAGTCGTCCTTGGTCGGGTATGTGCGGCTTGTGTTTCGGCCGGAGCCCGCTTGGCTCAACCGGGCGAGTTCACGAAGCGGGCATTTCTGAATGGCCGACTGGATTTATCTCAGGCCGAAGCAGTTCTCGATACCATCAAGGCAAAATCTGAAGCCGGGCTTAAGATGGCACAACGCCAGCTCAGAGGAGAGTTGGGGCAGTTGGTTGAGCTCCTGCGAACGCGACTCTTAGGTACGTTGGTTCAGATCGAAGCCGGGATAGATTTTGTGGAAGAGGACATTGCATTCATCGGGCGAGAGGAAGTGATCACATCTTTGCAAAAGACGCTGGAGAGGATTCAGGAGATGCTTGCAACTGCGGAGACAGGGAGAGTTCTTCGGGAGGGAGCACGGGTGGTCATTGTTGGTCGGCCGAACGTGGGCAAGTCCAGCTTACTGAATCGTCTCCTCCGAGAAGACCGGGCCATTGTGACGAATATTCCTGGAACCACTCGTGATGTTATTGAAGAGTCGGTGATATGGGATGGGCTGGCGATCACACTGGTCGACACCGCGGGCCTGCGGGAGACCGGGGACCCGGTCGAGCAGGAAGGGATCAAACGGACGAGATCGGCTCAGGAGAATGCGGACATGGTTTTGCATGTCCTCGATGCCGCCGGGCTCCATGAGAGCGATTTGAAGGAGTTCGGTTCCCCGTCTGATCGCCAACGGGATATGGTGGTGGTCAATAAGAGCGATTTGGTTGATCCCGAATCGCTGAAGCACCTTGCCGACAGGGTCGAAGAACAGGTGGATTGTCGTGTCCATACGATTTCGGTCCTGACAGGTGCGGGGTTGGGGAATTTGAAGGAATCAATCAGATCGCGATTGTCACATTCCTCTCTTGAGTCTAGTGACGGAGTTGTGGTTACAAACGTCCGTCATCGACTGGCGCTGGAGCGTGCCGCGCTGTCGGTCGCAGAGGCGTTGGACTCGGCACGCAGAGGAATGGAAGCCGAGTGTGTATCGGTGGATCTTCGAGGGGCCTGTGATGCGCTCGGAGAGATTACCGGCGCAATCACTTCCGACGAGATCCTGGATCGGATCTTCTCAGAATTCTGTATAGGCAAGTAAGAGGGACTTCCTGTCGTGAAATTTGATGTCATAGTCGTCGGTGGAGGTCATGCCGGTTGCGAGGCGGCACTGGCCTCGTCTCGAATGGGCGCTAGAACTCTGCTCCTGACAATGGAGAAGGATCGCATCGCCCAGATGTCGTGCAATCCCGCAGTGGGCGGGATCGCCAAAGGCCACCTGGTGAAGGAGATCGACGCCCTTGGTGGCGAAATGGGCCGGAATACGGATCGCGCCGGGATTCAGTTTCGATTCATTAATACGAGCAAGGGACCGGCCGTACGGGCGTTGCGCGCACAATGTGATAAGGGACTGTACCGTCAAGCGATGCAGGAGACTCTTGCCCTTCAGGAGCATCTCACGATCGCGGAGGGGGTTGTTGATCGCCTGCTCACGACCGGAGGGACGGTCGCCGGTGTCGTGACAGGCGCGGGCGAGAGGATCGACGCGAAGGCCGTCATCTTGACATCAGGAACATTCCTTAAGGGTCTTATCCATATTGGACTCAGCCATTTTCCGGCCGGTCGTGCAGGAGAGACTTCGGCAGAGCATTTGTCCGACTGCATGCGGGATCTCGGCTTTCAAGTCGGACGACTGAAGACCGGCACCCCGCCTAGGCTGGACAAAGATACGATAGATTTTTCCGTGATGGTTCCCCAGCCCGGCGACGATCCGCCGCCGCCGTTTTCCTATCGCACCCGGAGAATCACGACCAGGCAGGTTCTGTGTCACCTGACGTATACGAATCGACAGACTCACGAAGTTATCCGGGGGAATCTCGATCGCTCGCCGCTGTACAGCGGCGTGATTGAGTCGGTGGGTCCGCGGTATTGTCCATCCATTGAGGACAAAGTGGTCCGCTTTGCAGAGAAGGAGCGGCATCAGATCTTTGTTGAACCCGAGGGGCTGGATTCCAGAGAGTTTTACCCGAACGGTATTTCAACCAGCCTCCCGGTCGATGTTCAGGCCGCCGTACTCAAGACAATCCCGGGATTAGAGCAGGCTCGAATGCTCAAGCCAGGCTATGCAATTGAGTATGACTATTTTCCACCTCGTCAACTCCGCCAGACGCTTGAGACCAAATTCGTCGACGGCCTGTATCACGCAGGACAGATTAACGGGACATCCGGTTATGAAGAAGCAGCGGCACAGGGCCTCATGGCCGGAATCAATGCAGTCCTGAAGCTGAGAGGTCGGCCACCGTTAGTTCTGGATCGGTCACAGGCGTATATCGGTGTACTGATTGACGACCTCATTACAAAAGATGCGTATGAGCCCTATCGAATGTTTACTTCGAGAGCCGAGTATCGTTTGCTTCTCCGTCATAGCAATGCAGATCTGAGACTAATGCAACTCGGACACGAAGTCGGATTGGTTGAGGAGGAAGCCTATGATCGCTTCATCCGGAAGAAGGCAGCGATTGAGGGAGAAATTGTTCGTCTCAACGAGGCGAGACCGCAATTGACTGACGCGGTCCGTATGCGTACCAAGGGCACCCACCTTCACGACATTTCGCCTGCGCTGACCATTGCACAGGTCCTCAGGAGACAGGAGTCACGTTACCGTGATCTACTGGAAACCTTGGAGATGGATTACATAGAAGATGCTGATATTGCTGATGAAGTTGAGCTTCAAGTTAAGTACGAAGGATACATCCGTCGGCAACTACATCAGATTGGAAAATTCAAAAAACTTGAGCAGAAACTTATCCCGTCAACTATCGACTATGACGCCGTAAAAGGATTTTCACGGGAGGTTCGAGAGAAGCTGAAGAAAGTGAGGCCGGAGACCATCGGGCAAGCCTCAAGAATTTCTGGTGTGACACCGGCTGCCATATCGATACTCATGGTCGCTGTTGAAAAATACAAGAGCCAATTTCCTCGCCAAGTGACTTTCTAAAGTCCGGCTGTTTCCCGCGCTTATTCTAGTCCTAAAACGTTGTCCTTGACCTCACGTCAGCATTCGCGTAATTGTTCCACGTGGAACAAAATGATCAGCTCTTCTCTCTGCTCAAGGACTCCTGTGCGGAAATTGGAGTTCAACTCGAAGCTGATCAAGTCAGACAATTCATGGTCTACCTTGAACAACTTCAAGTCTGGAATCAATCTGTGAATCTGACGAGCATCACTGCCGATGAAGAAATCATCATCAAGCATTTTGTCGACTCTCTTGCTGCGTTGAAAGCAGAAGTGATTAGTCCTGGAGCGAGGTTGCTTGATGTAGGATCGGGGGCAGGGTTTCCAGGGCTTCCCCTCAGGATCGCAAGACAAGATCTGAACGTAATGCTTATTGAGCCGGCCCAGAAGAAGATCTCATTCCTTCATTCCATAGTTGGACTGCTCCGGCTTGAGAGGGTCAAGATATTTTATGGAACTCTAGAACGGTTCATAATAGAGAGGTTTCCAGTGCAGCCATTTGATTACATCACGACTCGGGCTCTGAAGTATGATTTTATTCTGCGGAACTCTGCAAGACTCTTGGCTCCAGGCGGGAAAGTGATGCTCTACTCCTCTCAGCCAATCAGTCATACGGAACTGGGACGTGATTGGTCGATTATACGCGAGCATACGTTTGTTCTCCCGCGAGGGTTTGGGAGAAGGGTTGTTTCCATCCTTTCGGCTTCTCACGAGCGAACAACCTAATGTTCCACGTGGAACATCGCCCCTAATTAGTGATCAGGAGTATCTAGATGGGAAAGATTGTCGCAGTGACGAATCAAAAGGGAGGAGTTGGGAAGACAACGACATCCGTAAACATCTCTTCGGCTATCGCCCTGGAGGGGCACTCTGTTCTCTTAGTTGATATGGACCCACAGGGAAACGCCACGAGCGGTCTTGGTGTTGACCCGCGGTCGCTTAAAAAAACAGTGTATAACTGCTTGATTAAAGAGAGTAAATTTGAAGAAATTTGTATCAAGACAACAGTGACAGGCTTGTCGCTCTTGCCAGCAAATGCTGATCTTGCCGGAGCAGAGATTGAGTTAGTGAATGTTGAGAATCGAGAAGGTTTTCTGAGAGGGGTTCTTCATGGTGTGGCTGAAAAATATGATGTTGTTTTTCTCGACTGCCCACCCGCATTGGGGATTCTCACGATCAACGCCCTGGTTGCAGCAAACTCAGTGTTGATTCCGGTTCAGTGCGAGTACTATGCGATGGAAGGATTAACGCGCCTCATCGGTAGCATTGATCGGGTTCGCCAGTCGCTTAATCCCGATCTGGCTATCGAGGGTATCGTATTGACAATGTTCGATACGCGCAATACGTTGGCTCGTCAGGTTGCCGAACAAGTTCGTGCCCATTTTGCAGAGAAGGTATATCAGGCAGTTATCCCGCGAAATGTCACACTTGCAGAGGCACCGAGTTATGGTCGTCCGGGGATATTGTATAACGTGGCATCGGCTGGCTCCCAGGCCTATGTTGCCCTAGCCAAGGAGTTTCTTACCCATGGAGAAAAAAGCGCTCGGTAAAGGGCTTGACGCACTCTTGCCAACCACTAGGGGAAGCCAGCCGGTTGAGTCGGTCGATGTCCAGCATCTGCGGATCGACGCCATTGTTCCGAATAGATATCAGCCGCGGCACATTTTTGCCCCCGGTGAGCTTGCTGAACTGGCTGCTTCAATTAAAGAAAGCGGTGTGCTACAGCCGGTCATGGTTCGTCGCAAAGGGGACGGGATCTATGAGCTGATTTCAGGAGAGCGAAGATGGCGGGCCTCGAAGGAGGCCGGTCTGGAAACAATTCAAGCAGTGATCAGGAACTGCAGCGATCAAGAATCATTGCTACTTGCATTGGTTGAGAACCTACAGCGTGAAGACTTGAACCCAATGGAAACTGCGCGGGCCTACACGCGCATGATGAACGAATTTGGACTCACACAGGACGTTATTGCGCAAAAGGTTGGATGCGATCGGTCCTCAGTGGCGAACTCTGTACGCCTGACGAATCTTCACCCTGAGGTTCAGGAACTGGTCGAGTTAGGAACAATTTCTGCCGGTCATGCGAAAGTTATCCTCGGTCTGGAATCTCCTGAAAGTCAGGTGAGAGTAGCGAAGATGGTCGCATCTCGCGGGCTCTCAGTGCGAGAAACTGAAAAAGTTGTCGATTCATCATTAGTTGGAAGAAGGAAGCCAAGAAAAACAACTGGGAATTCGCAATGGATTGATCTGGAAGCCCGACTGCAGAAAAGACTCGGAACCAAAGTCAAGATCCAGCCCAGGGGACAGGGCGGGCATATCATGATCCACTATTTCTCAGCACAGGAATTGGACGGGATCGTCGAAAATCTACTTGCATAGATCCTTTCGTCCCTTTACTGACAGCAAGTGTCTGTTTGGAAAAGGCATATATATTGCTTTTTTGTGGATCAACGCCGAATATCTTCATTGCACAGGCCGATACACATAGAACGAAAGGAATCCAACCGCCGATCGATCCTATCTGACGGAAAAGGAGGAGGAGGAGAGCTTATGTGGATGCAGGACAAGCAGGAAAGCAAGCGCGCGACCTCGGACGAATCCGAGGTTGACGAAAGCGGGTCGGGCGCGCAATCCGCAAAGCCTGAATCCGGGGAGGATGTCAGTGCGTTTGTCGGGAAAGGTGTCGAGTTCAAAGGTACGATTACCTACAAGGGGACTGTGCGGATCGACGGATTTCTTGATGGTGAGATCCATACCGAAGGCATTCTTCTCGTAGGAGAGGAAGCCGTGATCACAGCCAAAGTCACGGCCGGAACGATTGTATGTAAGGGAAAGATCACGGGAGACATTCACGCAAAGGAGAAAATCAAGCTGCGGGCTCCCGCCATTGTCAGCGGCGGGGTCAAGACGCCCATGCTGTCGATCGAGGAAGGAGTCCTTTTCAACGGAACCCTTGAAATGGCCCAGGGCGTTCGCGATGGCCAACGAGAAACGACGCTTCACCCTGTGAGTCTGCCCGGACAGTCGGGGGTCCGAAGGGCCAATGCCTAGGCCGTAGGGAATATTAATACCTAGGTATAATATTTAAAAGAATAACGGACCGATCCTGTCATCTCGAAGGATCATGAAGGCTTCCTTCATGCCGTGGATTGAAAGGAGCGGGAAAGACTAATGTGGGCTATTGGAGAAAAGAAAGCACAATCCGGGATCGACAGCGAGAATTTTACCTTTCTCGGGAAAGGTGTCGACTTCAAGGGGGTCGTCAGCTTTGATGGGACCGTACGCGTTGACGGGCGTGTAGAAGGAGAGGTCCATACCGCCGGCACGCTGATCGTGGGCGAACACGCCGTAATTAAGGGAATTGTATCCGCCGGGGTGTTGATGATCAGCGGAAGAATCAACGGCACGGTTACCGCCACGGAACAAATCCAGATTCTGAAGCCCGGGGTACTCATTGGAGATATTCGTACCCCTGCGATTTCAATTGAAAACGGAGCCCATTTCCATGGCATGTGCGACATGGGCGCCCATAAATGGGTGGAGGAGCAGCAGCAGTCTTCCGATAGGCATGTTCACGATCTGGCGGCTCGCCGCGAGAAGGTTCGATCCACAGACCTCTAGCCCTTTCGAAGTTCCCCCAGTACAATACCGGTCCTATGGACCGTCCAACAGTACTTCTCGGCATGAGCGGCGGAGTCGATAGCTCCGTCGCCGCCGCGTTACTCGTCCGTCAGGGCTTTGACGTGCAAGGTGTCACACTCCAGGTCTGGGAACACGAAGACGAAACCGTCGCTGCATCCAAGAAGTGGCAGGAGCGCGGATGCTGCAAAATCGGTATCGCGAGGCACGTTGCCAGGACGTTGAACATCTCCCATGAGGTCATCGACACCCGCGATACTTTCAGGCGAGCAGTGATTGATGATTTTCTACGCGGGTATACCCAGGGCACCACACCCAATCCCTGCGTGCGCTGTAACGAGCGAGTGAAGATCCGCGGACTTATTGATATCGCCGATTCGCGCGGCATTCAATATGTTGCTACCGGTCACTATATTCGAGTTCACCGAAACGAGGGAAGGTCGGTTCTCCATCGCTCCGTCGATCTCAAGAAGGATCAGAGTTACTTCCTGTATCGAATCAACCCGGAATGGGTCCCACGGCTACTCTTCCCTGTCGGCAGCATGCAGAAGTCTGAGGTATGGCAAGAGGCTGAAGCCTTGGGGCTTCCCGCTGATGAACTGAAGGAAAGTCAGGAGATCTGCTTCGTCAGCCATGGCGACTATCGATCCTTCATCCAAAAGGAAATCCCGGAAGCCAAGAAGCCGGGACATTTTGTAGATGAAGCGGGTCGCTACCTGGGGCAGCACGAGGGCGTTGCCTTCTACACCCCCGGACAACGGCGTGGACTGGGGATTGCTGCCGGCGAGCGTCTCTATGTGCAGCATGTTCAACCGGCCACGAATACGGTGGTGCTCGGGCCGGAAGAATCGTTGCGAAGAAGCTACTGCGACGTAAGCGACCTCAATCTATTCTCATCGGCACTCTTAACTCAACCGACAGAGGTTCAGGTAAAGGTTCGGTATGCCACGCCGGTGACGCCGGCCACTCTTCAACCGCTGGATGCAACCAGCCTACGCATTCACTTCCATGAACCTCAGCGGGCCCTGAGTCCGGGGCAGTCTGCCGTCTTCTATCAAGACGATGAAGTCTTGGGTGGCGGTGTAATTCAGGCACTCTAGGTCCAAAACGACGAGTCGATCGTATTGACAGGCCATGGCTTCCAATGATAGTTTGGCGCGCCAATTTTCGTGCGCTTGCACGAAAGCTTCCCGTTTGTCCAAAATTGAAATGAGCGGATTTCGACAGTGATTAAGACAGCAGTGGCGCGGCGTTACGCACAGGCACTCTTCGAGCTTCTCGATCAATCCAACATCGAAGCGACTCGCGATACTCTCCATGGTCTTGGTCTGGCCGTGAACGACTCACTGTCTCTTCGCCATGTCGTCGCGTCACCCGCCTTCGGTGTCGAAGAGAAAATTGGAGTCTTGACTGAACTTGGGGAACGTTTCGGATGTCCCCCAGCGGGAAAAGCGTTCCTCGGGCAGTTGGTGAAGAAAAACCGGGTTGGGTTCCTGCCGGAAATCGCGGAAGCCTTCGCCAAGCTTGTCGATCAATCGAAAGGGACTCAGCAAGTTACCGTCTCTTCCGCGACGCCGCTCCTTCAAGCTGAACAAGATCGGATCAAAGCACGCCTTCGAGAAACGCTCCGGCGAGACGTCGATATCACCTTTCAGACTGACGCAAGCCATCTGGCCGGAGTTCAGATTCATATCGGGAGCACGGTGGTCGATAGTACGGTCCGGGGACGCCTGCGAGCGATGCAGAGCCTGTTGACTAAGGAGTAGCCATGCAGATCAAGGCAGATGAAATCAGCGCAATCATTAAAGAAAAGATCAAGGGCTTCGACAAACAAGTCGACGTCAAAGAAACCGGCTCAGTCATCCAGGTCGGCGACGGCATCGCCAAGGTCTATGGCCTCGACGGCGCCATGGCCGGCGAGATGCTCGAATTCCCGGGCGGACTCTACGGCATTGCCTTGAACCTCGAAGAGGATAATGTTGGCGCGGTCCTGATGGGCGAAGATGTAGGAATTAAGGAAGGCGATCCCGTCAAGCGCACGGGTCGGATCGCTGAAATTCCGGTGGGTGAAGCTTTGGTCGGTCGAGTTGTCAACGCCATCGGCCAGCCGATCGACGGCAAGGGAGCCATCAAATCCTCTCTTTCATCGCGCATTGAAGTGGTCGCCCCAGGCGTGAACACCCGTCAATCGGTTCGAGAACCGCTGCAGACCGGGATCAAAGCCATCGATGCCATGATCCCCATCGGTCGCGGCCAGCGTGAGTTAATCATCGGCGATAGGCAGACGGGCAAGACGGCGATTGCGGTCGATACGATCATTAATCAAAAAGGCCTCGGGGTTTTCTGTATCTATGTGGCGGTCGGGCAGAAGCGATCGACCGTCGCTCGCGTCGTGAAGACCCTCGAAGAGAATCACGCGATGGAGTACACCATGGTCGTGGCGGCCACGGCCAGCGATCCGGCGCCTATGCAGTTCCTGGCGCCCTTCTCGGGGGCTGCCATCGGCGAGTACTTCCGCGACAACGGCAAACACGCGTTGATCGTCTACGATGACTTGTCCAAGCACGCAGTCGCCTATCGGCAATTGTCGTTGCTGCTCCGCAGGCCGCCGGGGCGTGAGGCATACCCGGGCGACGTGTTCTATTTGCATTCGCGCTTGCTCGAACGTGCGGCGAAGCTGAGCGACAAACTCGGCGGCGGGAGTCTTACCGCGCTGCCTATCATTGAGACGCAAGCCGGCGACGTGTCCGCCTATATTCCAACCAACGTCATTTCGATCACAGACGGTCAAATCTATCTTGGCAGCGACCTCTTCTATTCCGGGATTCGCCCCGCGATCAACGTCGGCTTGTCGGTGTCCCGTGTCGGTGGTTCGGCGCAGATCAAGACTATGAAGCAGGTGGCCGGTACGCTCCGGCTGGATCTGGCGCAATATCGCGAGATGGCGGCCTTCGCCCAGTTCGGCAGCGAACTCGACAAGGCTACGCAGATGCAGCTCGCGCGAGGCGTTCGTATGGTCGAGCTCTTGAAGCAGGGCCAGTACAAGCCGATGCCGGTCGCTGATCAGGTGCTCTCGATCTATGCAGGCGTCAACGGTTTCCTTGACGACGTGCCGGTCGACAAGGTGCAACAGTTCGAGGCGGACCTTCTCCATTATGTTCAGCAACACCACCCTGATATGAAAAAAGAAGTCGTCAGCATCGGCAAAATCGATGACAAGGTGGGCGGCAGACTGAAAGAAATTATAACGACCTTTAAACAGAAAATGGGATACGGGGGAAAGTAAAAATTGGTGATTCAGTGATCTCGTGAGGTCAGGGAGCCAGAGCAAAGCAATTCCCACTTCACGAAATCATCAATCGCCACATCGCACTTTTTTAAGAAATGCCGAGTTTACAAAGTCTGCGCCGCAAGATTGCGGCGTTCAAGAATACCCAGAAGATCACCAAAGCCATGAAGATGGTGGCTGCGGCGAAGCTCAAGCGGTCGCAGGATCGCATCCTGGCGGCGCGTCCCTACGCCCACAAGATGCGCGGAGTCCTGAGCAATTTGAGCCAGCGCGTGAACCGCGCCGCCCATCCCCTTCTGCAGAAGCGCGATGGAAAGAAGGTCGAGGTCCTCGTCGTTACCAGCGATCGCGGACTCTGCGGCGGGTTCAATGGAAACATTGTTCGGAGGAGCGCCGAGTTTGTTCGACAATGTGAGGCGCAGGGGCTCAAAGTCAATCTCAGTATTGTCGGGCGCAAGGGCCGCGAATATTTCCGGCGCCGCACCTGGACCATACGGCAGGAATGGACCGGTGTATTCGACAAGTTGAGTTTCGAGCATGCCATCGATATCGGCGGTGATCTGACCGACAATTTCGTGAAGGGTACGTTCGACGAACTCTATGTGGTTTACAATGAATTCAAGTCGGCGATTCAACAGCGCGTGATAGTCGAGAAGTTGTTCCCTGTCGATGCAGCCGCAGAGTTCGGCACAGTCCAGGCGGAAGGGACGACCGGCGGTAGTTACCTCTATGAGCCGGAGGAAGCGGAGCTCTTGAATGTGCTGGTGCCCAAGCATTTTCAGATTCAAGCCTACCGCATCCTCCTAGAGTCGGCTGCGGCAGAGCATGGTGCCCGCATGGCAGCCATGGACGGGGCGACGCGCAACGCCGGGCAGCTCATCAAGAAAGTTACGCTCTATTACAACAAGACCAGACAGGCTGCGATTACGAAAGAACTCATGGATATCGTCGGCGGCGCAGAAGCGCTGAAGTAGCCGACCCCGTTTCGTCGAAAGGAGCATCCCGTGGCGACTGCAACAGGCAAAGTCATCCAGGTCATCGGACCGGTGGTAGACGTCGAGTTTCCCCCCGGCCAACTGCCGAATATTTACAACGCCCTGAAGGTCACGCAGGAGGAGAACAAAGCGGCGGGCAAGCCGGCCGTGCGGATCACGCTCGAAGTTGCGTCCCACCTCGGCGAAAACCGCGTCCGCGGCATCGCCATGTCCACGACCGACGGTCTCACTCGTGGCATGGATGTCCAGGACACCGGCGCGCCGATCTCGGTGCCGGTTGGCCGCGAGACCCTGGGCCGACTCATCAACGTGCTCGGTGAACCGGTCGATGAAAAGGGCCCGCTCAAGACAAAAAAGACCTACCCGATTCACCGGCCAGCCCCCAGGCTCGAGGATCAGGATACCAAGACAGAAGTTCTCGAAACCGGCATCAAGGTAGTCGACCTCCTCGAACCCTACAGCAAAGGCGGAAAAGTCGGCCTCTTCGGCGGTGCCGGGGTCGGTAAAACCGTCATCATCATGGAGCTCATCAACAACATCGCTCTGCACCACGGTGGATTCTCTGTGTTCGCCGGCGTCGGAGAGCGGACGCGCGAAGGCAACGACCTCTGGCACGAAATGCAGGAGTCGAAAGTCATCGATCCCGATGACTTCACCAAGTCCAAGGCGGCGCTGGTCTACGGCCAGATGAACGAGCCGCCCGGAGCTCGTCTCCGTGTCGGACTCACCGGCCTGACCGTCGCCGAATATTTCCGTGATGAAGAAAACCAGGACGTGTTGCTTTTCGTGGACAACATCTTCCGGTTTACGCAAGCCGGTTCGGAAGTCTCCGCATTGCTCGGCCGCATGCCGTCGGCCGTCGGGTATCAGCCGAACCTCTCGACCGAGATGGGGGCCTTGCAGGAACGTATTACCTCGACCAAGCGCGGCTCGATCACCTCGGTGCAAGCCATCTACGTTCCCGCTGACGACTTGACTGACCCGGCGCCGGCCACGGCCTTCGCCCACCTGGATGCGACCACCGTGCTGTCCCGTCAGCTGGCAGAGCTGGGGATCTATCCGGCGGTCGATCCATTGGACTCCACCTCGCGCATTCTTGACCCGCAAGTGATCGGAGAAGAACACTACAAAGTCGCGCGCGGCGTCCAGTCCGTGTTGCAGCGGTATAAAGATCTGCAGGACATCATTGCCATTCTCGGTATGGACGAGTTGTCCGAAGACGATAAGATGGTTGTGGCCCGCGCACGGAAGATTCAGCGTTTCCTCTCCCAACCATTCCACGTTGCAGAAGCGTTCACCGGTGCGCCGGGTAAGTATGTGAAGCTGAAAGATACGGTCCGCAGCTTTAAGGAGATCCTCGACGGCAAGTACGACCACCTGCCCGAACAAGCTTTCTACATGGTCGGACCGATCGAAGAGGTCATTGCGAAGGCTGAGAAAATGGGAGTCAAGGTCTAGTGGCAAGCAAGATCCTCCTCGAAGTCGTCACGCCGGAAAAACAGCTCCTGAGCCAGCAGGTGGATGAAGTGATCGCCCCTGGTTCAGAAGGCGAATTCGGCGTCTTGCCGGGCCATTGCCATTTTCTGTCTACCTTGCGTATCGGCGAACTTCGCTATCGCATTGGCGATCAGACCAATCACATGGCGGTGCTCTGGGGTTTCGCCGAAGTGACGCCCACCAAAGTCACTGTCATGGCCGAGATTGCAGAAAAGGCGGAAGATATCGATATTGAGCGCGCCCAGGCTGCAGTCGAAAAGGCCGAGCAGCGTCTCAAGGCCGGCGGTCTCCCTTCCGAGCTCAAAGAGGCCGAAATCAGTCTCGAGAAAGCCCGTCTCCGCAAGAAGATTGCGGAACGCGCCAGAAAGACCGGGAACGGTTAGGCGACCGTCACCCTCTCATTCCACAGAGCCGACAAACAAATCGATCCGACAACGTGTGCGCATCCCGTCGCCAGCCCCGTTCGTGGCCTGTCTTGGGTTCTGTCCCTAAGAAACCTCGATCACGATTCTGCCGGGCACCTCGCTCAAATGAAAATTAGTTTTTGAACTTCTCGGGTACCGATCGCGGCACCCGACACGATTGCATTTGCCTGAAACTCTTTAGTAGCGTGGACCGCACAGATGATTACCGAATTCGTTGTCACCTCCGGGGAACAGCCCAAGCGGCTGGATGTCTTCCTCGTCAATCGCGAGAGGGATATGTCTCGTTCTGCTTTGCAGCGCCTGATCGAACTCGGCCGTATTCGCATCAACGATCAGGTTGTAAAGGCCAGCCAGAAAATCAAGCCGGGGGACAGGATCACTATGGACGTGCCGAAACCGGAACCCCTGGCGCTCAAAGGAGAGGCAATCCCGCTGGATGTTCTGTTTGAAGACGATGCCCTCCTGGTGCTGAACAAGCCGGCCGGAATCGTGGTCCATCCCGCCCCGGGCAACTGGACCGGGACGCTGGTCAATGCGCTGCTTCATCACTTCCAGACTTCCGGGGGCACGGTCTCAACAATAGGAGGGAAGGAGCGACCGGGTCTCGTGCATCGACTGGATAAGGAGACTTCCGGAGTCATGGTGATCGCCAAAACGGATCTCGCCCATCGAGCGCTGGCTGCTCAATTCAAACATCACACTATCACCAGGGTCTACGAAGCCTTGATCTGGGGAGTGCCGAAGAAAGGCCATGGCCTCATCGAGCTCGCCATCGGACGTGACAGCAAAGAGCGCAAGAAGTTTTCCTCCCGCACGGCGAATCCCAAGGAATCCGTGACGGAATACAAGGTAGATCGTCGATACGGAAAACTGGCCTCCCATGTCCTGCTCTATCCCCGGACAGGACGCACGCACCAGCTGCGGGTCCATCTCACATCGCTTGGCCATCCCATTCTTGGCGATCCGACCTATGGCGGACGAAAGGTCTGCACGATCGAGCATGTCGAGGTTCCTCGGGTGATGTTGCATGCCAGAACTCTCGGATTCCGGCACCCCGCGTCAGGCGAGTTCCAGGAGTACACCAGGCCGTTTCCATCGGATATGGAGGCAGTCTCCAAGGCGCTCGAGGAGCTGACGCTTCACAAGAGCGGGCAGGAATCTTGACAGGCCCGCCATCAGCGCGTATGCATTGTGACTTGACTAGGAACACAGTATGCAAACCGCCGACATCCTCGATGCCATCGGGGGACTCACGTCCCAGCTGAAGACCTATGCGGCCAAACTCCCTCCGATTGTGCATCTGGCCGCGGTACCGACTGGCGTGAAACCCAAGTTCGAAGCAATCGAGGACTATGAAGACATCGTGACCCGCATCCGGACCCAAAGTGCCGGGACTCCGTACAAGGGCCTGAACGACTCTTTTATTGAATCCCTCGAAGCATTTGAGGCGGGTAAATTGCTGGGGTCAATTCAGCCGCTCCTGGCTGCGCTCGATCATCTGGAGCGGATGCAACGGGATAAGGAAATTGAGGTGGGACGGATCGACGAAAAGCGACTTGGTGAATATCGCGCGGCTCTGCACAAGATCCTTCCTGGCAACAAGCCGGAATTGGACGGCGCGGGACGGGGCCTGTGATTGAAGGGGGCAGCGTTCAGTTATCAACTGCTGAAGCAAGGGCCAGCCAAGGGAACATCTTAAGACGGAGAACTGTATGCTGCGTGTTGGCTGCGCTTGAATCAGTGGCCCATCTTTGGACCGGCTGCAGTTGAGCCTTCAGAGACAAGTTTGAACCGAACGGTTGCGCCACAGTGCGGGCATTTACTCCGGACCGTCACTACGTCGAGGACTTCATACTGGTCGGCCTTGAGCCACATGAGCTGAAAGCACTTCGGGCAGCTACGGACTTGCGTTGACATCGTTTTCCTCGTACACTCCGCCTCCATTGGTTCGTGTGACCGGGAGATAATCTAGTACAAGATGCCTCCAACCCTCAAGCCCGCAGTTACCTTTTCCGAAAAGAAAGCACTCGAGGCATCCCAGCTTCTTCGGCTATTCCATCAGGCGCCCTGGGCAAAGGGGCGAACCCTGGAAGAGGCGCGCGAAATGCTGCGCCACACCGATGTTGCGCTTTGCGCGTGGGACGGCGACAGGTTAGTGGGATTCGGTCGTGTGCTCACGGATTTTATCTATCGGGCGACCATTTGGGATGTCATCGTCGACAAGGCCTATCAGAAACAGGGCATCGGGACGGAAATCGTCCAGCGCATCCTCAATCATCCTCGCCTCAGGAAAGTCGAGCTCTTCTGGCTCTGCACCAGACGGCCTGGTTTCTATGAAAAGTTGGGGTTCAGCTCCAAGGAACAGACCGGCATGGTCTGGAGTCGAAGCAAGAACAGCCGGCTAGAGTAGAGTCACCCGCTTTTCGTCTTGTCCCCCAAGCATAGGATTGTCGAATCGGAGAGGGCTTCGGCAAATCGCCGGCTGTCCCTCGTCGTCTTATTACATGCAATGGTAAAAAAGCAGGATGTCCGGAGCCGCGGGACACCCTGCCTTGATTGGAGCAGGACGGCGTGATGACTAGAAGAACGCCTTGACGCCAAACAAAAAGCCGAACGACGACGCGTCCCAGTCGTTGATCCGCACGCCATTTACTGTGGCATGGCCGTCGTTGCGCTTGTAGGCCATTTCCGCGTTAAGGGCGAATTGCTTTGTCAGCATGTAGTCCCCGCCCCATCCGAGACGCCAGGCAAAGTTGTTACTGGGGCTGATGCTGACAGGTACATTCTCCCCGAAACTATTGACGTTCACTCCGAAGCTCATATTGACATAGGGGATGAAAGAGCCGAGTTTGACCGGTCGCAATTCAATTGTCGGGAGCACCGATACGACATCCTGATGTCCTAGATCGACAAACGGGCGATCCTGATCGACCGCGTGACGCTCCCATTCGACCATTATGCCGACCAAGAGCCAAGTATTCAGGCTGTACATTGCTTCAAAATTCACGAGCGACCCAACGTCCGTTGAGGTATTGGCCGTCAGTGATTGAGTAAGAGGCGCAAACCCCGCGCGCATGCCGAGGACCCATTTCCCTGACTCGATAGCTCCGAAACTTTGTGTGCCATTTTCCGCCAGGACCACATTGGCCGGAGACAGGATTGAGAACACAGCGACCATCATTAACCCGATGACCCAGGACCGTAACGCTACAATTTGCATGAAACTCCTCCTCTAGTGCATTCACTTGTGCCTCTGACTAACAATAGTCCGATCAAAATGAATCCCATCCGCAAGTCCTATGCCTCATGATGCCCAGGATCATGGGGCAGCGCTATACCGTAATAACACATCAATTCAGCAATTTCTGAAGAATCTCAAGAACCAAGAGCCCCATATTCGATCTCATGCAATGTACCGATGACTCATTAATGGCACAGTCGCTGTATACAGCAACCTACAGTTAAAAAACTGGTACCTAATGGGCGTGAACTGGTGCCGCGCGTCTCATTCACTTTGGAGAAAGAAGCACGGAGATAAAGAATAGCGTAGTGGCGAGGAGAACAATCGCAGGTCCGGAGGGTACATCCCAGGTGGCAGAGATTACCACTCCGCAGACAGCGGTGGTCACGCCGATAACAACTGAATACAGGGTCAGTGTCATGAGGCTGTGGGTGAGTTGATAGGCCGTTGACGCGGGAATCAGAATCATCGCGAACACGAGAATGGCGCCGACGGTTTTCAGCGAAACCACCACCGTGAGGGCGACGAGCGTAAGCAGGACAAAGAACATGCGCCGCGCCGGGACTCCGGAAGCTTCAGCCATCTCTTGATCAAAAGCGATAAAATACAGCTCCTTCGAAAACACAAGAATCAGACCGAGCACCAGAATGCTCAGTCCGCCAATCACCCGCAGCTCTTCGCTGGTGACCGACAGCACGCTGCCGAACAAATACCCATACACTTCCGCGTTGTAGGTCTTCATCAAACCGATAAAGAGAATCGCCAGTGCCATTGTCGTGGTGTAAAGAATACCGATCGAGACGTCCAGCTTCATCCGGCCTCGTTCCTCCACCCATCCCGTGATCCACACCGTCGCCAACCCGAAGAGTATCGCCAGTAACAAGGGCGGCCATCCCATCAAATAGCCCAGTGCCACGCCTGCAAATGCGGCATGGGCTGTCCCTGCGCCGACAAAGGCAAGCCCCCGCAACACAACGAACACGCCGATGACAGAGCAGAGTCCCCCCACCATCGCCGCGGCGAGGAGCGAGCGTTGCATGAAGTCGTAGGTGAAGAGTTCAAGCATCCAGATTCGGTACAGCTTCAGTGATGGTGATGGTAGTCCTCGACGATGATGAGATCTTTCTCGGTAATAACCAGATCTTTGCCATAGACCTGACGCAGAATATCGGGCTTCAGCACGTCAGCGGGCGGGCCGGCAGCGAATAACTTGGTCTTGAGAAGGACCAGTCGATCGACCCGGGAGCGGATCATATTAATGTCATGGGTGATCAGGAGTACGGTCAACCCGAGTTCACGATGGAGGTGCTCGACCAACTCGATGACATTATGCTGAGTTGTAATGTCGAGCCCGGTGGTCGGCTCATCGAGCAGGAGAACTTTGGGTTGTTGGGCTAAGGCTCTCGCAATGAAGACGCGTTGTTGCTGGCCGCCGGAAAGATGGCCCAGCGCGGTATCCTTGTGCCCGTCCATCTCGACGTGGGCCAAGGCTTCCAACGCGATCTCTCGATCCTTCCTCCCCGGGCGATTGAACAAGCCCAAAGCTCCGTAGCGCCCCATCATCACCGTTTCAAACACGGTCACCGGAAAATTCCGGTCCACGGAGCCTTTCTGCGGGAGGTAACCAATCTTGGCTCGATGGTGGCACCGTAGTTCCTCGCAGGCGCAGTCGAAGATATGAAGATGTCCCTCGACGGGTGCGAAAAGCCCCAGCACGGCTCGACAGAGAGTGGTTTTCCCCGAGCCGTTGGGACCGATGACGCCGACGAACTCCCCGGCGTTGATGGAAAGGGAAATGTCCTTGAGCGCGATGACGCCAGGAAAGCCGAACGTCGCGTGATCAAACCGAATGATAGGCTCGTGGGGATCTGGCACTGAACCCGGCGCTCCTTCGGGCGCTGACGAGATGGACAGTAATCAAATGCCGCTAGGCGGTTTCCAGGGCGTTCGCCAATTGGAGCACATTATAGCGGAGCATGTCGAGGTAGGTCTCAGTCCCCGGCAGGCCTCCCGGCAATGTGGTCAAGACGACGACCCGTGCCCTGGTTTCCTTGGCGAGTAGTTCGGGGAGTTTCTGGCTGAGCTGAATCTCCGACACAATGACTTTGATGCGCTCCTTCCTAATTTTCTCGATCAACGCTTGCAGTTGAAGGGCCGAAGGCTCGGTGCCGGACTGCATCTGAATCGTTCCGGCAATGTCGAAGCCGAAGCGCCTCGCCAGATAGGGCCAGGCTGGATGATGCGCGATGAAGCGACGGTCCGGCAGCAGCTTGACCCGTTCAGAAAGCTCCTTTCGCAGCCGGTCCAACTGCTGAAGATAGGCTGCTTGATTGTTGCGGAAGTCTGTGGTGTGGGCGGGATCAATCTTAATCAGGGCTTCGGTGATATGGCGCAGCATGATGGCGACATTTTCAGGGTCCAGCCAGATATGGGGATTCCCGCCCGGCTCTGTCTCTTCACCACCCTGGCGAGCCTCATCATGATGGTCCGAATGGTCGCGAATCAGCCCGATTCCTTGTGATGTGGTCACAATACGAAGCGATGGCCCCCCGGCATTCTTCACGAGCGAGGAGACCCACACCTCAAGTCCGATGCCGACCTCGAGCAGCAATTGAGCCTTTCGCACTGCCACCAGGTCGCTGGGCTTGGGCGAATAGGTGTGCTCGTTCTCATAACCGCTCAGCAGAGAAATGACCCGCACATGGGAACGTCCAACCTGCTCCGTGAGATCCTTCAGGACAGGAATTGTCACTACCACATTGATTGGCTCTGGAGCTTCTGCAGACGAAAGCGAAGTGCCGAGGCCGGATAGGATCGCGATGAGAATGGCGAGTAGCATTCTTCCTGAGTCGCGTACCAGAAACATCGGTGGGGACCGTAACACCGAGATTCCATGATGTCAACGAGACCGCGTGGCGTTCCTTCGCAAGTACGCTCCTCGATCGGGAGTCTGCTTGACCGCAGACGTGAGTTCGATTAGCGTAGCACACCCGCTCAGCCGTTCCAGTTATGGTTTAATTTGAAAGGATGACCTCAAGATGAAAGTTGTTGGATTGATGTCCGGAACCTCTGGTGACGGAGTCGATGCCGCACTCATCGACATCAATCGTCAGAAGTCCGGTCTCCACGTTCAGATGATCGCACTCCACGTACTGCCCTATCCTCGCTCGCTTCAGCAACGCCTTCTGTCCGCATCTGTTTCCGGAACCGTGTCAGAACTCTGCCATCTCAACGCCCTCTTAGGGGAATGGTTTGCGAACGCTGCGCTGGGCGTGATACGCGCGGCAAAAATGCACCCCAGGGATATCGACCTCATCGGGTCTCATGGCCAAACCGTGCATCACCTCCCGCATGGGATCAAGGATTCCGGGGTCGGCGCCATTCGCTCCACCCTCCAGATTGCTGAGCCTGCCGTGATTGCCGAACGAACCGGAATCACAACCATCGCTGATTTTCGTCCGCGTGACATTGCGGCCGGTGGGCAGGGGGCACCCCTCACGCCCGGGGTTCACGCGCTGCTGTTTCGCCATCCACGCCGTACGCGGCTCATTGTGAATCTTGGCGGCATCAGCAATGTGACCTATCTTCCAAGGGGAACCGGATTCGGCGGACTCGTAGCCTTCGATACGGGGCCGGCAAACATGGTGCTGGACGGGCTGATGTCTCGAACGACCAATGGGCGGGTATCCATGGATCGCGATGGGCGTTTGGCCGCGCGTGGTCGGGTAGACGGAAGACTGCTGGCAAAACTTCTCGCGCATCCCTACCTCTCGCAGGTCCCTCCGAAATCAACCGGGCGGGAAGCCTTCGGGGTGAAAATACTTGATGAACTGCTCGCGCTGCAACAGGCGCAGCGGCTGACGACGGAGGATCTCTTGGCTACTTGCAGCCGATGGACTGCAGAAGCGGTTGGTACGGCTAGACGCTGGATTGGCGGCCGGATCGACGAAGTCATCGTCGGCGGAGGCGGTGTACGCAACCGCGCGATCATGGCGCATCTGGCGGATGTTTTCGCACCTGTTCCCGTCAGCACGTTCGAATCCCACGGTTGGGACAGCAAAGCCCTTGAGGCTGTGGCCTTTGCTGTTCTGGCCTATCAAACCGCAATGGAACAGTACGGGAACGTTCCCGCAGTCACCGGCGCGACCCACCCTGCGTTGTTGGGCTGTATTGTTCCGAGCGGGCCAGGGTGGCTCACGCGGCTGGCCTCATCCAAGAAACGAAAGTCGCACAGATGATGGAACCAGTTCTGGTCGGCGCTGTCGTTGTCACCTTGTTGATGATTCTCTGGCGGTTCCTTCCTGCGCCCCGAAACTCCGGCGGACAGCCCTTATCACCTGTGCTGCTACCAGGTGTCACCATTGCGTCGGCACCGCTGCTGACTGAGGTAGACGTGTTTCTCTACAATCTCATGCGGATGGCCGTACAGGATCACTATCTCGTCTTCGCCCAGGTTCCCCTCTGGTCGTTTGTGTCCGTCGAAGCGATGGGGAAGGCGCGGGCGCAAGTGTTAAACCACATGGCTTTGAAGCGAGTTGATTTCGTGTTGGTGCATCCAGGCACACGACAAGTCGAGCAAGTGGTCCAGATCGAGGACGCGCCTCCCCGGCCTCATCAAGCGGAACGGCAACGTGTGATCGAATCGGTGCTGGATGCAGCGGGGATCAAATTGGTGAAAATGCAATCGAAGAAAACCTATACGATTCCTGATGTGGCCGCGCTCTTGGGTGTTGGAACAGAAGAAGAATAGGACATGAGCGGTCTGCCTCATGGCACGCCGATCGACCGTCTACTCGGGTAGTGGAGAGACCGGGTCGCTCTTGTTCGTCGTGACCTCAATGGCTCTGCGGGCTACTTCCGCTTCTGAGCTATCCGGGTATTGATCGACGACCCGATCAAACATCATGCGTGCCTTCTCATGATCGCCGAGTTTTGTGTAAGTCTGACCGATCTTCAACGTTGAGGCAGCCAGTTTAGGGCTGAGCGGATAGTAAGACACAACGTTATAGAAGGAATTAAGCGCCTCTTTGTACCGCCCCATGCGGTACTGGCATTCTCCAATCCAATATTGGGCATTGGCTGCTAAGGCCGATTGGCTGTGCAACTCAATGAAGAGACGGAATCCTGCCAGCGCGGCTTCATAGTCGCGGTGCTTAAACTCCTCCATCACGCGATCGTACAAGCGGCGTGATGTATCCTGCATCTGTCCGGGAGCGGCGAGGCATGGAGCCGCAGACAAGATGACCGATATAGCAGCGAGGATCCAGATACGTTTCAGCCTCATAGTAATGCCTCCGTGCTGCTCGGGCAGCTTCTTCTGAAGCCTACACTCGCAATCGGTATGCCACACGCGAGTCGCTCAGTGGAAGAAAAGGTCAAATAAAACAGTGGCTTTTGAACATTCAGTGCCGAGCAACGCTAGCCGCTCTGAGGCTATTCCAGTTCTGGGAGACAGATTTGTACAGGCTCTACCTCCATCGGCCAATGTAGGTTCTCAGGCTTAAGTGGCTGGGAACGAGCCGAGCCCCGGTCGTTCTAGGTATCAGGCTGGTGAGATCAAAGTGTACGATCTAGGATCGATGCGAACATTCACACGGACAAGACTTTGCTCAGGGGTGGACCGCCATGAGTGACCAGTCCATTCCGCACAACCCTCTCGGCGGGAAGACCCTGGTCGTGGATGCAGATGACAGGCAGTATTATTCCCGTCCGAGCGAAGCACTCAAGAATGCGGATGAGCAGGACCAGGTCTACATTCGTCCTGGCGTCTATGAGGACAAGATCTTCGTAACGGAGCGTCCGGTCCGGCTCGTCGGAGCCGGCCGTGACCTTGTCCAAATCTTCAGCCGGCGAGGTGGCCCGCTCTACTTGCAGCGGGTGTCGGGAGGACGAATCTCAGGCATCACGTTCCGCTATGTCGGCAGCGATCAACACTCGGCCATGAACGTGCTCGATTCGAGCTGCGTCATCACCCAGTGCCGGGCGATAGAAGGCATTCTGTCGGGCGTTGTGCTATATGGGCCTGAGTGTCGGGCGACATTCACGGAGAATGAGGTTTGTCGCAACCGTGAGTCCGGTATCTTTGTCTTTGCCGGTGCCCAACCCCGCGTCGCCGACAATCGCTGCATCGCAAATCACCACTTCGGAATTGCAGTCCGTGATCCCGGCAGTCATCCGGAGCTCGTGCGTAATCAGTGCGAGGAGAACATGCTCAGCGGGATTCTCTTGTTCCATCACGGCGGCGGGCTAATCGTGGACAACATTTGCCGGAATAACCAGCATTGGGGTGTCCTCATGACCCCTGACGCGCACCCCAATCCTTCATCCATGGAGCTTCCCACGGTGAATCAACTCGAGGGAAATCTCCGCGGGGCTTATACCATCTCGGATCAGCCGCTCGCCGAGATCGGCCGGTAGCCCGCACCCATGATTTGACCTCGTTGGGGCGGCGATTCCAGACGACTGCCGAGGTCGATCAAGTTTGTATGTAAGACTGCGAAAGGCTGGCCGATCGTCGCAGGCAGTGCCTAGGATGGCTTGGAGAAGAGTGCGGTCGAAGGCGAATTGTTCGGAACATGAAACTGAAACGAGCTCCCGCCCTGTTGCTTGGCGCGGTACATCGCGGCATCCGCATGTTTCAATAACTCATCGATCTCGTGGTCATCAGAAGGGTAGACGGTAATCCCTATACTGACTCCAATTGAAGCCTGATGGTCCTGGAGGTGAAATGGTTCAGCCAATGACTCGGTGATTCTCCGTGCGACGATGGTGATGTCTTGTTCGCACGAGAGACCTTCCAGAATAATCGTGAATTCGTCCCCACCCATGCGCGCGACCGTATCGACCTCTCGAACGCATTCCTGAAGTCGATCGGCCACGGCCTTCAGCAGTTGATCGCCCACGGCATGCCCCATCGTGTCGTTTACTGCTTTGAATCGATCGAGATCGGCCAGCATGAGGCCAAGTGGCTGCTGGAGTCGCTTGCTTCGCGCCATAGCCTGCACGAGCCGGTCACGGAACAGGGTGCGATTTACAAGGCCGGTCAACTGATCATACTGTGCGAGATAGGTGAGGCGTTCTTCAGCTCGCTTGCGTTCTATGGCATAGCGAATCGAGCGGGCCAAAAGTTCAGGCTGGCCTTGTCCCTTCACGAGATAATCCTGGGCGCCATTCTGGACCGCCTGCAGCGCGAGGGTCTGGTCGCTGACTCCACTGAGTACAATGATGGGGATGGTTGGGTTGGCGGCTTGCATCTGCCGGAGCGTCGGGAGTCCGTATCCATCGGGGAGCGAAAGATCCAAGAGAACGGCATCGAACCGCTCGCGGGCAAGCTGCGTGAATGCCTCGCTCAAGCGAGTGACATGGGTAATATCAAATTGCTCGATGCTCCATTCTGCCAAGATGTCTTGGGTAAGGTGGGCATCGACGTCGTTGTCCTCGACTAACAGGATCTTAATCATGCCGCCCCCGTAGATTCTTGGCCAGCACCCTTGGCGACGCACTCTCCCCGGTCAAGTTTCACTCTGCTGTAATTATAGCTTAAGAGCCTGTTTCAACAAGAGAATTGCCGAATTGGTTGATTCCACTCTGGAGGGAGACTTCACTCGGAGGGGGCTAAGGGATCAGATGAGAAGGGAATACAGAAAAGTAGAAGGCCTGCCGGCTAGAAGAGGCGACACGAGGTGTCGCCTCTTCGGCGCCATAGCGGAGACATACTAGCTACAATGCAGGGCTTCAGCCCGCCGACGGACCTCCTCGGCCTTTTGTGCTTGTCCGAGGTTTTCATAGAGAGAAGCAATGTTCGCATGCAGGTGGGACAGCAATTGGCCGAGCTGGGCCTCCTGTGCAATGACATTGGCTTCAAGGGCCAGCTTCTTTTCCTCGCTTCGACGGAAGCGTTCTTCCAGCCGTTGAACCAGTTGAATCCAGCCCCGAACTTTTCCTGAATCCAGATCTGGCATCGTGGGCAGGGTTTCAGCCCGATCGAGAGCTTTTTCTGTTTGATTCATCCAATTGATGAAGACAAGAAAGTCGCCCAAAGTAATTTTGAGTGCGGAGGATGCGCCTTCTTCCTCTATGACAAGATCTTCCATTCCTGCTCCTTTAATTATTAACCCGTTAAAGTCTGACACATTTTAATCTCATTGAGCTCTCGTACAGTCTGCGCGCGGTGTTCGGCGCCTTAGTCCGATCGGAGTCTTGGAGGCTCTGGCAGAACCGAATGCCAGATTGTAGATTTCACCTCCCTTCAACGCGGTACCGAGCGACCGGAAAAGAGTTGTCGGGAATCCACTACATAGTGTGGCGGTGCAGTATTACTGCGCTAGGGCCTGTGTTGTCAACACGTGAAGGCAGGTATGACGGGATTTTTTTAGCTGCTGTCCGGGAAAGCATGAAACGGGAGAACCAGTGGGCGGGTCGAAGGGTCATGAACCCTGCGGAAAGGTCTGCGCCTCAATCGGGTAGGCACCACTCGCGCGTTCTTCTGGACCGATTGCCCCCTCACAAGCGTAGCCTGGTTCAAGAGGCCACAACAATGAGCGGCCCGCGACACTACCCCGGACATGAATATATCGATATGTCACGCCCAAGCGAGTAGCATCTTCTTGAACCTTTGAAATGCAGCCTTCGTTGGTATAGGCCCGGCGTGAGATAAGCAGAGGGTCTCCGGAGAGGCTGTGAAAAACAATGAACTCGTCAGCACAGCCAGTGATAAGAGCCAATGCGAGAGCGAAGCCGGTCGCCTGAATCAACGCTTTCATTCTTCCCATGGGTATTGTTCCCAGCACTTCAGTTCATGGTGACGGCCCAAGTCGCTATCACAATAGCACAGCGTAGGAGTTCGATCGAGGTCTTTTGGCTGGTCGGTGCGAAGTGCCGAACGGATATCTATATGATGAACCAGTGCGACAAAGTGCGGTTATGGTGACAAAAAGCGCAATGGGCCCCACCCTATTCCCCCTACCGAAGTTGGGCTGAATGAAGATGCCTAACATATGGATAATACAATCCTTTTATTCATATTTCTCTTGCTGGACAATGGCATAGTATCTGCGGAATAGACCCTCGTGCGGTTGAGCTCCCTGAATAGTACCTGGATGAGTCAGATGGCCGAGTGGCCGCTGATTTGGGGGAGGAGGACACACATGAAAACGAAAAACTTGGTGCTCCAGCGAATAGAAAAGAGACAAGAAGGCCGGGAGGTCGTGCTTGGCGGTATGCTAACTCGAGGTATATTAGCGGCAGTGTGCTCTGCTCTATTTCTGATTGCGACAGGTGCCCCCTCCGTGCTCGCCGATGAGGAAATATTTGGTTATGTCAGCGCCAATGGCACCATCTATATGACCAATGTGCCCAGCGATCGAAAGTTTGCTCCGGTAACGGGCAAGCGTCGTTACCATGCGTCTGTGTCCAACCATGAACTGGAAGACGCTGTGGCTCGATACGCCCAGGAATTTCAGCTTTCCCCGGCATTGCTGATGGCGATCATGAAGGCGGAATCGGACTTCAATCCAACCGTGATTTCAAAAGCCGGCGCCGTCGGTCTCATGCAACTCATCCCGGAGACTGCGATACGACATGGGGTGCGGAATCTCTATGACACGAGAGAGAACATAGCCGGCGGCGCCAAACACCTCCGGTATCTGCTCGATCGCTTTCATGGCAATGTTCGACTTGCGCTGGCTGCGTACAATGCGGGAGAACGCAAGGTTGACCGATATCGTCAGATTCCTCCCTTCAAAGAAACCAGGACTTATGTGAAAAAAGTAATGGGGTTCTACCGTGACTATCGGATGAACCTGCCGTGGAGCCCTGATGAGAGCCGGGAGAGCGTAGGCATTGTGCGCTAAGGTCAGGGGAAATAGAACTTGGGGAGGGAGAAGTCTCGCTGAACCAGGACAGATTCAGACGGGCTTCTCAGCAATGTATTCAATGTACTTCCAGAACTGCTTCGCCTCTTCTTCGTTAAGTACCACCGGCGTATTGTTCGCCGTTCCGCTCATAAAAACCTTAACCGAAACTGCGTCATGCCACACCTGCACTTCACAATAAGAGACCCGGTCGAGGTTGAGCGCGCGATTTCCGATCCGGACAAAATGCACTAGGCCGCTCCTTCCAGCATGGTTACTTTCTGGCGATAGTACACCAAGTTCATGTGCCTCAAAAGCATCTTGTGTTTCCGTAACTCGGTCACAGCACCCTCTATGAGCTGTAAGCAGGAATGACCCGCACAGGTCCGGATACGAAATTATGACTTCTTGAAGAAAGGAAGCATCGCGAGGATCGCTTGGTAATGAGGAAACGACACCAAGATTATTTGCCTCCATCAATTCGCATCGCCTTGCAGTGGGTCACATACGTCGCTTCCCTCTCATCAGAGAAGCAAGGGGGAGCCTTTCACATGCGATGTTCCTCAACCCGATAACCTGGCTCCAGAACGCAGCGAATGGGTGCCTGGAGTCCATCAAGGACGATGTCTCCCACGACGAATCCCCCCTTCCGGGGTACGCTCTTTGAGGAAGGCGGCCGACGGACGTCCCGGATACGCTTGTCCCATGAGGCAAACAGGGACGGAGCAGGCATGATGAATCCGATTAGCCCCCAGCGGCACCAGAATGAATCGCCGGTCAGCTGGCCGGTGCTGTATCGAGGTGACGACCTTCTGGCGGAAGGAACCGTCTTGGACCTGACCCCCATCGGTTGGCGAGTGGCTGGGTCCATGCCTGTGACACCTGGGATGCAGCTGACGCTTCAGTTGTGGGTGCCAGAAAAGCCGGAACCCGTTCGAATCGAACGGGCCACTGTGTCGTGGGTGAAAGGCTGTGAGTTCGCAGTTGAAGGAGGCGAGATGGCCCCCACTGACCGGGCGTGGGTCACGGAGTTCATAAACCGCAAGATCGGCTTGTCGCGGAGTGCTCAAGGGGCTGACCATCTGACGTCTTTCGAGCTCATGAACGAGGGGGCTTTCAGTCTCTTAACTCATGGTGACGACCGAGTGACGGGCTGCGAGGATATGCTGCGCATGTTCATCGCCGCTCAGATCACCATGGATGACATCGAAGAGGCAGTGGTTCAAAGGAATATGGCTGAGCGTGGCTGTAGGGAGAAAGAAGCCCGGACAGCGTTCGATCACCTGCTGCGCGAGGTGTGGCAACCGGCTTTCCGAATCCTCAATGGGATGGTGGCTCAGAAAGCCCATCGCGAACTGACCGGCCAGGATTCAATTGCGAACAATTAAGGCCGTCTCTTGGCCGTTGACGGCCATTCCCGTGATGCTGATGATGGTGCAAGTTTGGTAAGTTTCGGAGTCATGAACTCGATAAGACGGCGGTTTTGCATACCGAGAAAGAAGTCAGGATGGCTGCCTTCATGGTGCGGAAGGATCGTCGATTTAAACGGTCCGAGCTCGTGCACTATCGTGTGGACGAGGTCAATGGGAAGGGACTGGTCTAGGATCTGTCCTTGAGCAGAGAGCGCATTGTCGGGAATGTGCCCGTCTCGGCTGGAATGTCGCTCGTCCTACGTCTCCCACTTCCAGGAAAGTCAGAACGCTTAGAGATCGATCAGGTGGCGGTGTAATAGGTGAAAGGATTGGAGTTCGGCGTGGTTCTGGGCACACCTTCGTAAGTTGTGGAGCAGCACCTCACGGGGGTCATCTGTGGGCTCGTCCGGAATCACCACAATTCCACTTCCTAAGAGTCTCCTGTCTTTCTGAAAATCAGTTGGAAATCAGTACTGAACCTCGGTACGTGGTGAGGCACCGATTGCGCAATGGTCAGAACACGGACAATTGAACCGGTATGAAAGGGTTTTCTATGCGTGGGAGTCGCTAAGTGGTTGAAACGGTTGGTTGCGGGGAGAGGATTTGAACCTCTGACCTTTGGGTTATGAGGCCTTAAAGACTAGTTTTGTAACACCCTGATCTTCCGTCTGGTTTCTCGCTTTTATAAATTCTTTCGATGATTTAGCTCATTCTATTCGTTACGGCTAATTCTGATGATTTTGATCCATTTTGTTTTTCTTTAGCACAATTTTAGCACAGTCGTTTCGGGTGAACCCCTCTAGTGAGACAGTTTTGGATTAGCACACTCTGGTTTTTACTACGGTCTCGCTGCCGTCGGTTACGCCTTCTGAGCCGAACTCCTCCGCGGGCCTGAAAAACTCCATGGTGGCCGCCGCCGGCGATCGCGCTGATGCCACGGCGCACTCGAACTCCTCCGGCGGACGATAGCCGAGCGCCGAGTGCAGCCGCGTGCGATTGTAGTACTAGTCGATGAAGACCGCCATGTTCGTGCGCAGATGCTCGAGATCCCGATACGTGTTCGCATAGATCTCCTCGCGCTTGAGGGTTTTCGGGAAGCTCTCGCAGCTGGCATTGTCATAGGGGTTCGCCGGCCGGCTCATGCTCGGGATCATCTGGTGCTGGCGGAGTAGCTGCACGTAGGCTCCGGAGGCATACTGGATGCCTCGATCTGAGTGATGCACCACGCCTGGCGGCGGTTGACGGTCGGAGAGCGCGTGGTGCAATGCGCTCAACGGCAACCGCGTCGCCAGCGTCTTGTCCAGCGCCCAGGCCACGACCTTACGGGAGAACCCGTCAAGAATGACCGCCAAGTAGGCGAACTTGGCGCACAGGAAAATATACGTGATATCCGCCACCCAGAGCTGATTGAGGCCCGTCAGCGTCAGCCGGCTCGCGAGATTCAGATACACCTCGAGATTATGCTGCGCATCGGTTGTGGCCACAAACGCGCGCGGCTGGACCGCCAGCAGGTTGTCTTCCCGCATGAGCCGCGCCACCGCAGTTCGGCCGTGATCCGGCGATAGCCGTACCGGCGCCGATGCGCCAGTGCGATCTGCTGAATGGTCGCCCGTACCGCCATCTCCTCCTCCAGGGGGTGCGACGTCTGCAGTGACCGGTAGAAGCC
>DATIGF010000012.1:0-4797 GCA_035454865.1 Nitrospiraceae bacterium
GTGTGTATAATTGGCAATAGGAGTACACATCGATGCGAACGAACATCGTGATTGACGATAAGCTGATGCGGGAGACGCTTCGGGCAACGGGCCTGAAGACCAAGCGCGAGGCCGTGGAGGAGGGGCTCCGAACCCTGTTGCGCCTGAAAAGACAGGCGGCGATCCGCCGGTTCCGCGGCAAATTGGACTGGCAAGGCGATCTGAACGCGATGAGGAGCGACAGTTGATCCTGGTCGACTCCAGCGTGTGGATCGATTACTTTAAGGGGACGATCACGGCGCAGACCGAGAAACTCGACAGGCTGCTTGGCCGCGAGCTCTTGGCTATTGGTGACTTAATCCTGACTGAGGTGCTGCAGGGCTTCGATAAAGAGCGAGAGTTCACTAAGGTCCGGAAATTGCTGACTTCGCTGATGGTCGTGGAATTGGGTGGACAGGAAATCGCGATTCAAGCAGCGAAGAATTTTCGCGCTCTCCGCAGGGCCGGCGTGACCGTTCGCAAGACCATCGATACGGTGATTGCAACCCGATGCATCGAGAGCGGGTATGACCTGCTGCACAACGACCGGGATTTCGACCCATTCGCCAAACACCTCAGTCTGCGCGTAGTGGATTGACAACCGGGTTTTCTCCCGACTGGATATCAGAACACTTTTCGGAATGTAAGATTGATGCGAACGGCGCCGGTCAGTGGATGCAGGCCGTCCTTCAGCGGAGCCACTCCGTGATAGACGAAGCGTGCGGGACCGCCCCACACGGCAATGTCACCGTTTTCGACGCGTAGCCGGCGCACCGGATCGGAGCGGCGCTTGCCGCCCCACAGGAATACAGCAGGCAGGCCCAGGGAGGCGGAGACGATCGGAGCCCAGGCATCCTTCTCGTCACGGTCTTGATGAAGGCCGAGTTTGGCGCCTGCGATGTAGCCCGGGTCGTAGTTGGGGAACCCAGCCTCGGTGGCGGAGCGCGCCGCGAGGTCCAGGAACGCACCGGGCATCGCCGGCCAGGGCGCTCGGGTGACGGGGTCTACGGGGTCGTAGCGGTACGTGGTGACGACATTTTCCCCCAAAGGGATCGTTCCCCAGAGACCACTAACTTGAGCCGACTAAGACGGCACTGCCGACAGAAGATTACAATACGGATCGAATGAGCCATTCTCTGCTGATTGCGGTCCTCTGCGCCTGCACGCTATCAGCGCAGCCTAACCCCGGTACAGGTTCCATTGAAGGTCACGTCCTAAACTCGCACACCAGCTCGCCTATCCGCAGAGCGACAGTCACCTTGACGGCACCTCTCGTTCCGGTTCGATTGGTTGCCGAGACCGATTCCGAAGGCAGATTCCAATTCACCTCTCTGCCTCCCGGAACGTACCGATTGTCCGCAAGACGCGCCGGCTTCCTTGATCGTCCAGCGCGGCGCCCGATCCCACTAGGCCCCAATGACCAGGTCACGAATGCCGAGATCCGCTTGGCCCCACAAGGCGTGATCGCCGGTCACGTCGTCGACGAAGAGGGCGAACCGGTGGACGGCGCATGGGTATCGATGTTCAAGCAGATCTATCGCGACGGCAGGAAACTTTGGGACCGGCTCGCCGCATCCCAAACCAATGACCGCGGCGAATACCGCTTTCCAAATCTCAGTCCTGGCCGCTACCTCCTGCAAGCGAGAGACGATCGCCCTCCGATCGATAACCGGTACGGCAGTCCACCGAACACATTCTACGTCCCTGCTTATTATCCGAATGCAGCCGGCCAACAGCAGGCCGTGCCGGTAGAAGTGGGAGCGGGTGCCGAAGTCGGAGGTATCGACATCCGCCTCTTCAAGGTTGTCCGTCCACCCGCGGTTCGCATCAGAGGAAAGGTGACCGGCGTGCCACCTGATTCCCAAATCTCAGTCCTGCTTGAAGCGGACGAAGGATTTTTCGGGAGCGGTGCAAGCACGGTCGTCACAGCTCCGGACTATGCCTTCGACCTAAGTGCCCCGCCCGGTCATTACACGATTTCAGGTAGTGAGTATTCCGGCACTTCGGAGGCGTACGGGAGCGTGAGGGTCACTGTCACAGGGGACGTTACCGGTATCGTCCTACCGATGAGTCCGGCGCCCGTGATTAGCGCTCGGATTCGCGTAGCTGAAGGCGCTGTCAAGCTGAACCTCGAAGGCGTTAAAGTCGTTCTCACCCGGCTCTCGAGTCCCGTATCCGAGATATTCGAACTGCGTTCCGATGCAGCGGGCAGGTTCGGTTCCTCCAAGCCTCTTAGGCCCGGACATTATTCTGTAGTGTTGCGCTCGGTCCCCGAAGACTGCTTCGTCCGGGAGATCAGACTCGGCGAACAGGAGGTAACGCCGAACGTTTTTGAAATTGTGGCGCCCGGACAGCTCGAAATCGTCTTGAGCAACACGGCCGGCAAAATCGCCGGTTCGGTTGCCGATCCAGATGGGAAGCCTTTTCCAGGTTCTATCGTTACGCTGATTTCCGCGGATGGGAGGTCGTGGCCGTCGAAGCAGGCGGCGGACGACGCGGGGCATTTCCACTTTACCGGGCTTCGGCCCAGCAAATACAGCCTGTTTGCCTGGGAGGAAGTCGCCGACGACCTCTGGCAAGACCCGGAGTTCTGCAAGAAGCACGAAGACCGCGCCATCGAAATCACCGTCGCCCCCGGCGAAACACAGAATGCACAACTGCGTGTAATCGCTGCTGAGGAGATGAAGTAACCAAGCTGACGCGGTACTTCTTCAGCACACTCCGACACCTGTGAAGTCGACAACCGGCAGGACTGCCGGTGTGGCGGCCCACTCCCCAAAAGGGGGAGAGGGTGAGAAACCTCGGTACAGACACCAATTTCGCAAAAGCAGCGAAATTGGAATCAGTCCCGGGTTTTCTCTGATCATGGGCCACCTCTCCCTGACGGTCGCGGTTCTTTAACTGCCCGTGAGCAGGACTGCCCAGTCTGTGAGGGCAGCGGAGCGCACAGGCTGAAGCCTGTACTACTAAAGTCTGGTTTCTTTGTGCGCCGCGAGGATTTTCAAGCGGCCTTCTGTTGCAGTTGATTCAGTTCGCAGACAGTGGCTTTGGCCGCTGTCAACGCTGCGACCAGGATCGATCGTCCTGCCTCGGTGATGTGATAGCGGTGAGTCCCAGGGACCTTTCGAATCAGGCCGTGGGCTCGCAGCAGGCGTAGCTTGCGACTGACGGCGGCAGAACGCCGACGCTGTTCGGCGCGGGATTCCGCTGGGCGGTGATACAGCAACTGTTGCAGATCCCGGTTGCGCAAGCCGTTGATCAGAAACTCTCCATGGTTGACCGCCGCTAGCAAATCCTTGTCGTCCCCCAACGGACGCAAGGCCCGGACTCGACGGCCACCCCAGGTGGTCGGTCGCTGAATCGAAGCCGTCAGTTCCTCCACCCTCCGGCTGTCGTCCAGGCGGGCCAGGGCGTCCAGCAACCTCTCGTTGGTCTTTTGCGAAACCTCCGCCCGCCGATGCAGATCCGCGATCCCCCGGCGCATCGGCCGCCACTGTAAGTCCTCTTCCGGGCCGCCTTCTTTGGGCCGATACACCCGGAAGTCTTTCACTGTGTTGATGGTGGTCTCGGCGCCGCGCAGCACACTCCCCACTTCGTTGTACGCCTTGTCGTAGAACTTGGCCGAGTTCCCGTTCAGCCGGTATTTCACCCGCTCCCCTTCCTGGTACTTCCTCAGATCCGCTTGCAGGGTGCCGCCAAAGTTGCCCGGGATCTGTCCCGACTGGTTCACTTTCTTGCCGAAGTACCGCATCACCTCCGTACTGGAAAAACTCAGCACACTCTGCCGCACCAGCATCGGCATCAGCCGTTTGAGGAACTCCGCCTCCCGGAACACGATGTCGGTCGCCCACTCGCTCTGGTAACAGGTCCAGTAGTAATCGGTCGGATAGCGCGCGAAGATCGCCTCCCGGATCGGATTCAGTTGCTGGCCGAAGCGGTTCAGCACTTCCGCCCAGTTCACCTGCAACTGCTCGTTCATCCACTCTTGCGCTCGCTCGTAATCCTCGATCCAGACAAAGCAATTCCCCTGCTGGCGGTAGGGCAGTCCCTCCTTCTTCATGCGCTGGGCCAGCCATTCGCGACCATTCAACCCCATCTGGATGTTGAACGGAAACCAGGTCTGAATCCGCCCGTACATCCACCCCACTTCCGGATCGATCTGGTAGTGGTACAGCACATGACAGGGTCGCTCGCGCCGAATGATGTGCGTCCCCCGATGCTCGAACGTCGGACTCGGCTCCAGACTGCTGATCGCGCACACCAACCCGCTGCTGATCTTTCTTTCCGTGGCCACGTTCCGAGCCAACTCGTCTTTGTCTACCGAGGATGATCGCAGAAAGATCACCGGCAATCCCTGCTTCCGGAAGGCTTTCAAGGACTCGTCCTTCAACCGTTCACTCACCCGCTTCACATGCCGCGCGTAGTCCTGGAACAGGATCTGGTTCTGCCAAAGGTATTCCTCCATTCCCTTGGCCACCACGGCTCCCAACGGCTCACACCACCATCCGTAATTCAGCCGCCGCAGCGAGCCACGGAAAACCAGGCGGTCGAAGCCGCTCAGCACACCCGTAATCTGGTCACGATACTTCGCGATAAACTGTTGCAAGGCGTTCTCCTGTGTCGATGGATTGGACTTCACCGACACACGATAGTACAAGGAGAACGCCGATTCTATCCGTACAGCGGTTGCGGCGAAGCCGCGCTGTGCCACTGGCGTTACTCTTTGAGCACGCCTTCGTCGTACCAAGGGCTCTGAAGATCGTTGTGATTCTCCTCCAA
>DATIGF010000013.1:0-40641 GCA_035454865.1 Nitrospiraceae bacterium
ATGAACTCGGGATAGGGTATCCGGTGAAATGAGAGCACCTTTTTGGTCAAGGCCTTGTCTCGTGCCAGCATCAACCCGCGCGGATTGCAGCCGGTGTAGGGCACGTGCAGCAGTTCGAGGTAGGACACCACGTGTTGATCGTAGACGGCCACTCCGTCGAACTCTTCCAGCAAATTGAACGCGATGTGCGGCTTCCAATCGTCGATGGCCGAGCGAATTACCCCCAAATCGCTCTTCACCCCGATCGGCTGCACCTCATGGCCGAGCTTTCTCAGTGTCGAAACAACGTCGTACTCCGTTCGCCATTCTACCGTCTTCAGATCATGACCATTCACATGGTCCGGCGGGACGAGGTCTTCGTGCATGAGGACGAGCACGCGCAGTCGCTTCATAAGGCCACCCGATGCCGCCCGCTTCTCAAGAAGTTCATCGTGTGAACTGTAAGCAGGATGGTGAAGTCGAGCTTGGCTTGTTCCTCTGCCACCGGGACCCGAAGATTCAGTTCACGGGAGCGGCGGATCATGTCTTCCAGCACCTGATCGATGGTGTACTGATATTCACCGGTCCAACCGGCGACCTTCCGTCGCACTTCCCGTCGAAACCGATTGAGAAAGGTCGCCGCGCTCGGCTTGTTGGCATAGCCCGGCGAGTTCGAAAACAGGCGCTTGAGATCGGGGTCATAGAGCGACTGCCGCTCGACGCCGTAATGCCTGCGCTTATGTTCATAGTGTTCCCGGAGGGTCTTCCTCAGGCCGGGCAGCGGATCGATTTCCTCGTGGGTCGTCACGGCAGGTATCGCCCCCACAAGTTCTTTCATCAGCCCGTCGACGTACTTGAGTTTCTTGAGGACGGGCCAGCCTTTGTACCGTTCTTCCCACAACGAATCCGGCGTCATCCAGACGGCAAAGGTCTCCGCAAAATCTTCGTCCGGATGGCTTTGCGCATACCACAGATCCAGGTGACGAACGAAACTCCGGCTATAGGGCCTCGGAGAGTAATAGATCGGGTAGCGTTGAGATGACTTTCCGAAGATGTGCTGCCTCGTCTTGCGGCGACGGATCTTGTAGGCATTCTCAATCGCATGACCGGCCTCATGACGGAGAATGCGAAGACACCAATCCGGCGTACCGCCCTCCACCTCCAGCATCTGGGTCAGCTCGAGTTTCGCGAGGCGAGGATGAGCGAGGTAGAATGGCACCGCAATTCCAGGGACTCCGTCCGGAGTGAACCACTCGTTGGAGAGCCAGAAGTGCGGGCGGAACAGCAAGCGACGTGCTTCAAGTTCCCGGGTCAGTTCGGCGATCGGTGCTTCGAGAAACCCGCCCTTGATTTCCAGATGCAGATCGCACATCGGAAGATCCAAGAGCTCGTCATCCGGCCATGAGGCCCACTTGGGCTCTCCCTGTCCGGTTACCGGGGTCTTGAGTACATCCAACCCTGTGCGTTGCATACCACGTCTGGATTTCCTGTTTCGTTCCGATGCTCAAGAAAAATATAGCATGTCTCGATCTTTGCGCCTGATAGAGTCGGCATAAGGGATGAGTGAGAGGCACAATGAGGGAAAAATTGTTCCGAAAAGTTCAAGATTGAACTGAAACGGACGTTTGAAGGGTCATGGGCTCACAGAAAGTGTGGCAATCGTGCCACTAGTGCCGGTGCAGCGTTCCAGATATGTTCAATGACCGACTCGACGTAGTCGCGCGCACGTTCCAGATCACGCTCCCAATCGGGGAGGGCTTCATGCAAATCAAGTATCGGTATTTCTCTGCCGAGCGACACTTCGTTAAAGAGCGGGACCCTGCGGCCGAATCGCCGCTGAATGAAATCACGATGGTCCTCTCCCATCGCGATGATGAGATCCACCCGTTCAATCACCTCCCGCGTCAGCTTCCGTTGGACATGCGCGGAGGGGTCAGCGCCTTTGAGAATAAGCCGGTCTCGGATGACGGGATGAATCGTTTGGGGTTTGGCCTCGATGCCGGCTGATTCGACAGAATACGGACACTTCGAGCCGACCTGCGCCCGCACCGCATACTCGGCCACAAGACTTCGAAAAATGTTCCCGGTGCAGACAAAGACAATCGACCGCGCCATAGAAGGTACCAGTGCCTCCTCCGCTAGACTATCCGTCGACAGGAGAACGAGTGAGCAGGTACAATCCCGCCCATGCATGCCCCAACGACTCAGGCATCTCCTCCTCACAAGCTGAACGAGGAAACCGACAAGCTCCAGACACGCCTGTGCCGACTGGTAGGGCAAGCCATCGCCGACTATCGCCTCATTGAGGAGGGCGACAAGGTCATGGTCTGCCTGTCCGGTGGCAAAGACAGCTATGGCTTACTCGATATCCTGCTGGTTCTGCAACGTCGCGCACCGGTTCGCTTTGAACTGGTCGCCGTCAACCTCGACCAAAAACAACCGGGCTTTCCGGCGCATGTCCTGCCCGAGTATCTGACAAGCCGGGGCATTCCGTTCCACATTGAGTCACGCGACACTTATTCTATTGTGAAACGGCTCATTCCAGAAGGGCAGACGACCTGCTCGCTCTGCTCGCGTCTGCGGCGCGGCCATCTCTATCGCATCGCGACAGAACTGGGCGCCACGAAGATTGCGCTGGGACATCACCGGGATGATATCGTTGAAACCCTGTTCTTGAACTTGTTCTATACGGGCAAGCTGAAAGCAATCCCGCCCAAGCTCCGCTCCAAGGACGGGCGTCATCTCGTCGTCCGGCCGCTGGCTTTTGTGAAAGAGGCGGACCTGGCACGGTATGCGGAACTGCGAGCGTTTCCCATCATTCCCTGCGACCTCTGCGGGTCACAGGAGGATCTGAAACGGAAAAAAGTAAAGGCGTTTCTCCGGGAGTGGGAGCAAGGGTCGCCGGGATGCTCCGATAGCATCGCAGCTGCTTTGGCCAATGTCGCGCCGTCGCTGTTGATGGATCCCCGACTGTTTGATTTCGGATCGCTCGACTCGACGACTGCTTGTCCGCTTGAGGGAGACGCCTGGCTTGACCAGGAACCAGACGGCCCGCATTAACGGCATGGCCTGCGTGCGGAACAAGGAGCTATCCGTTGCTCAGCTGACTGATACGGTGTAGTGGAGACATGACCGCGGAATCGGCTCGCGATGAAATCCGGCACACCGAACCTCCGCTATGGTCAATCGGACTGGCCGTGGTGGTGATCCTGGGCGCTCCTCTCGTCTTGTACTCGCTTGCCCCAACCGGACCTCTTCGGGAAGGCGACACGGTATTCTCGGATGGCCAACAGCGTGTGCAATTCAGCAAGCCCGGTGCAGGGCAGCCTCTCCAGCCGGACAATACCTGTCTTCTTGATCCTGGCAATCCTTTGATTGTCACCGTGGGGCCGAATAACCGGCCAGACGGCTCGATTGTGGCTCAAGTACAGGGGCGCCCGGCCATCGAATGGCCTTTCTGCCCTCCACATGCCGAGGTGCTGCTCAAACCTCGCCAGATCTTTCAAAAGCCGGCTGTCTTCAGCAGTGCGGAAGGGATTCTGTCCAGATTCTTCGGTCGATAAAGGAAGCGTACCGCTAGGTCTTGAGTCGCGCGGCGAATTTTTTCCGAAACTTCGCCACCTTGGGACCCACCACAAACTGACAGTACCCCTGGAGAGGATTTCGAACAAAATATTCTTGATGGTAGGGTTCCGCTTCGTACCATTGTGTGGCCGGGGCAAGCTGGGTCACGATCGGAGCAGCGTACAGCCTTTCCTGATTGAATGTCTTGATCAGGGCTTCGGCCGTTTGCTGCTGCGCAGGGGTATGGTAAAAGATCGCCGAGCGATACTGCGTCCCCATGTCGTTGCCTTGACGGTTGAGGGTGGTTGGATCGTGGATGACAAAAAAGATTTCGAGCAACTCCCGATAGGAGATCACTCGCGGGTCAAAGGTTATTCGAACCGCTTCGGCATGCCCGGTATGTCCCCCGCACACCGCTTCATACGTGGGATTTTCGACCGCCCCTCCAATGTAACCTGACTCGACCGATTCAACTCCCCTGACTTGATCGTAGACAGCCTCAAGACACCAAAAGCACCCGCCGGCGAGGGTAGCGACTTCTCGTCCAGATTGAATTATTCGTGACTCACTTCCCATAGTGGACCTGCGGTCGAGGAGACTGCTGTTGTCTTTCGTCAGGATCTCGGATCCTGCCTTGGGTTACTCCTCTTCCTCCTCTTCAATATCCTCAATCCCTTCATAACTCATTTCCGGAAATGTCGCTGTAGCCTTTTCGCACGCGGTTTCGACCATTTCCTCAGCATCTTCCGCAGAATCGGCATTCACCAAGAACTTCACTGTAATCGCATACCGTTGTTCCACTCCCCGCTCCTTTCTCAGTCGTACGTGTTAAGAATTCCCCGACCGAGAGACCTAGTGTCTCCCACCACCTGTCGTTTCCCCAGACGGTTGTTCCAGACCTTCCTGCCGTCGAGGGAGGCGGTACTTTCTGACAGTGGCGGGCGCTGTGTCAACCGTATTTCACGGCAGGTGAGAGCGGAGAACGAAGAAATGCAATACGAGTCCTAATCAGGGCCCGCGAAGAAGAAGAGAACGCTCGCTAGATGTTGGGTTGAGAGGAAGGGCGATCACTCATCATGATCGAGATTGGCCAGTACAGTCTCGAGTTTTGCAAGTTCCTCAGGGCGGATACGGATAAATGCAATCCCGAATGTATTGCCTTCAGTCCATCGCACCATGGCCTCATCGACCCGCAGCGGCCAGTCCAGTCCGGGAACGTGGAGCCGACACTCAAACGTCGCTCCCTGCGTCACTTTCATGTCACTTTCGATTTTGCACCCGCCGGATGAAATATCGAGCGTGCGGCCCTGACCTTCTTCATTCCGTCCCGAAAAGGTGCTGCGGAATTGTGTCGTGAAACGCGGTTGAACGCGCCGCTCGTGCGATTGGGGTTTGCTGGGAGCCCGCTCTGCAGCGACCGGCTTGAAAAGGGAGGTGAGTTTCTTTACCGCCGCAGATGCCATTGCTTGCTCCAGCTTAGGAACGCCACTGAACTCGGTCGACAGACTCCCCCTGAATCGCTGCCAGGAGAAGTCTGCCGAAAGAGACGACCTGGACACGCATGAACAACTGACTTCCTATTTCTTGGTACCGAGAAGCATGTGCCCGCGACGGTTCTGTTGATAGCAGGATTCCTCGTGGTCGAAGCAGAAAGGACGTTCTTTGCCATAGGACACAATCGCAACCTGCTTCGGGCTGACGCCGGATTCAATGAGGTAGCTTCTCGCAGCCTTTGCCCGTTTATCTCCCAGGACCAAGTTGTAGTCGCTGGTGCCACGCTCGTCACAATGCCCTTCGATCTTCAATACGGTGCCCGGGTGGTCCTTCAGATAACTGGCATCACGATTGAGCGCTTCCATCCCGACATTGGATATGGTCCACTGGTCGTATCCGAAGAAGACGTCCTGCAGCCCCGCCTCCAGCGCAGCTTTTTCTTCCTTCGTGAGTTCTGCGCGCCGGCGGGCGCTCATCTCAGAAGGATTCAGCGAAGTGGAGAACCCGCTCTGGGATTGGGCCAGACGTTCTTCCGATGGATTCTGGGAGAAGCCGCTCAGTTCTCCGCTGGAACCACCTTGGGAAATACTTGGAAAGCTGGAGCTGGCGCCGCCGGGTTGGGATCCCGACTGAGCGGAGCCTGATTCACTCTCACCACCAGACTGAAGCCATTTCGTGCCGCAACCCTGGCTAGCCAAGAGAACCAAGCCCATTACTGCGACGACTCCAGATTTCACAACCATTCTGTTCATGACTCCTCTCCTATGTGTGGCGGTGCTTACTCGATACTTGGGAACGCCATCTCCGTCATGATCGACCTTCCACGCGATCTAGGCGGAGCGCCGTCTCACTCGAATGTACTGAACAAATATAGCACCGGCGCTGAAATTGGCCTGTTGTGGCCGAAGTCCTGAAGACGGTGGCAATATAGTCGCGCAATAACAATGACTTAGGTTTTCTGATAGAGCGAGACGCAGAAAGGAAAGCGGGTCACGAGCTTTCTCTGAAGGCAGTACACACCGGCCAGATCATGCGAGGCCTTAGGGGAGACCGCAGAATAGATTAGGAGGATGCTGAGAACAGGAATGATTGAACGATCTAAAAGAGAAAGAGGAAGGCCCGGCTCACTTTCGGGAAATGCCCACAATTCAGCGGGCGGGACGAATGGCCAAGAACCAAGCAAGGCTCAACTAACTAATGACTTGCCCTTCGGTCGGCCCAACGAACTGGCCGCAGAAACGCCCCCACCCCCGCTACTGCGCAAATAAACGCCAGCATGGCGAGCGCAACCACCAGGAAAAACCCAGCTCTCACGTCGTGCAAAACGGGGATCATAATGCTTCCCTCCTCTTGCTCGATTCAGCCCCCCTGCCATCCGCACTCACAAACCCATGGGCTCATAGGGTCTGTCTTGCGAAGCACTCTCTTACAGCAGGGGCATTGCCGAGTCCACGCGCAACGCGCTCGTGTAGTAAGTCTATCAGCTTTTGATCCTGCATGCATCCTCTGTCGGCCTATTTCCCACATAGGATGAGCCCTCCCTCATCTCTTGCTACAAAGCCTAGTCCAAGATTCAAGAGAGATCTATGCAGCTTTGGTGGGGGGATGACACCAGCGGTTCTAGGAAATACGATTCGAAGATACTATTCAACTAATTGATTTTACAAGTTTGTCTATGACGTACTGGCGACGCAACCTGGGGCGCTTGGCAGGGATTGGACCTGAGACCTGCGGACACCTTTTTCTCGGCTCTGCTTGCTATAGGTCCCCTCTTGTCTTGTGCCTATCGTCTGACTCATGATCGTTCCACCACAAGTGCGAGGGCTTCGCCGCCCCCGATACAGAGACCGGCCAACCCTCGTCTCGCACCGCGAGCTTCCATGGCATGGAGCAGGGTTGTGAGAATGCGAGCGCCGGTCGCGCCGATCGGATGGCCCAGCGCGACCGCCCCGCCGTTGACGTTGACTTTCTTGTCGTCGAGCCCTAGTTCCCGGTTGATGGCGAGGGTGACGGCGGAGAATGCTTCATTGATCTCAAACAGGTCGATGTCGCCGATCGAGAGGCCGGTTTTCTTGAGCACCAGTTTGATCGCCTCGACCGGCGCAATCGTCAACCATTCGGGTGCCAAGGCCGCTCCGGCATAGCCGACGATCCGCGCCATCGGCGCGAGTCCGAGATGCGCCGCCTCCTCTGCTGCCATCACCACCAACGCTGCCGCGCCGTCATTGCAAGACGGAGAATTGCCTACGGTCAGGATGCCATCGGCCTGGAACACCGGCTTGAGTTCGCGCAACTTGTCTAGATTGACTCGATTCGGCTCTTCATCGTCGGCGACGGTCAAGGGCGCGCCTTTTTTTTGCGGCACGTCCACCGGCACGATCTCCCGCTTGAATCTCCCGGTCGCAATAGCATGTTGCGCGCGCCAGTAACTTTCCAAGGCGAAGTCGTCGACTTCCCTTCTGGTGAGCCGGTACTTCGCGGCACAGAGTTCGCCGGCATTGCCCATGTGGAAATTGTTATAGACATCCCACAGGCCGTCCTTCAGGAGGCTGTCCACCAACTCGGCATGCCCCAGCCGATACCCCTGCCGCCCTTTCTCTAACAGATAGGGCGCACGGGTCATGTTCTCCATGCCGCCTGCCACGACGATCCTCGCCTCACCGAGCGCGATGGCCTGAGAGGCCATAATCACCGTCATGAGGCTGGACCCACAGACCTTGTTGACGGTTGTCGCACCGACCGAGTTGGGGATTCCGGCTCCGATCGATGCCTGCCTGGCCGGCGCCTGGCCGAGCCCGGCGCTGAGCACGCAGCCCATATACACATCGTGCACGAGCTCCGGCGAAACGTGAATGCGCTTCAGGGCTTCAGCAATAGCGATGCTGCCCAACCTGGTGGCGGGCACAGCGCTGAACGCCCCGGTAAAGCTCCCCATCGGCGTTCGCACTGCGCTGACAATGACCGCCTGCTGCTTTTCACTCACTGCTTGGTCTCCTCCACTCCACGTTCCCTGCGCCTCATAGATTGCCCTTCACAGGATGAGCTTCCTGTGAATCCGGCCAAATCAGCCCCGAACCTTCGCCATAACCTAATCTGCCACGGGGCGTCAGTGGCGATAGAATAACCGTCGGGAGACGTGTGGAAAATTATGCTACGCGCCGACCCGTCATTTCTCAAGCAAGGGTGCGATCCCTTCCTCGAGCCAGGCATACTCGCCACTCATGATTGTCTTCGACAGGCGGTAGACGACTGTGTCCTTCTTGTGTTTGCGGATTCTTCTCGCCATAGAAGAGGGCGGATCCAGTCGATCCGCCATGTCCTGACAGAAATAGGTGACAAGCTCCTGGATGCCCGGCTTCGTCCGCATGTCTGGTTGGGACGCAAACCAGAGCGTTGCGGCCATGGGAAAGAGGCAGAGACTGTCATTCACCAAGTCTTGCAACAGAAGTTGCTTATTATGCAGGCTCTGCCGGTGGCGGACCGTCGCACCGAGCGTCGATCGTGTCAGGCTGCGAGAGGACGACTCGATGAAGCGAACCCACCGGGCGTAGTCGTTTTCGAACATCACCGAAGCGCCCGAGGGTTTCGAAAAAGGGAGTGAAGAGCGGAGCACCATGCCTGCGTAGTATAGCGACGCCGCGATCTTTTCCGAAAGTGATCCCTGGAGAAGGGCGAGGCCCCGTTCAATGTAGGGCGAGAGGGCCTCGCGCGCCATCCAGATGCGCAGAATTTCGCTCGTCCCCTCCCACACGAGATTGATGCGGGCGTCGCGCAGCATGCGCATGACCGGAATGCCGAGTTCGCCGCTCTTTCGCTGCGATTCAACCGTCATGAATCCCCGCCCCCCGCGCACTTGGAACAGATCGTTCACCACTTCCCAGTACCACTCGCTTCCGATGATCTTGGCTGCGGCCGACTCCAGCCTGAGGTCGCCCTGCTTCTTGGCCCAGGCTCCGCAGAACGCCATTACGGCGTCGAGCGCCAGCGTGTAGGCCGCTGCGCGGCAGAGTCTTTCTCCGATCAGTGTGTGCTCGCCGATCGGTTTGTTCCATTGAACGCGCGTGCGCCCCCACCAGCGCATCACGGACAGGCATTGCTTGAGGCCCCCCAGACAGGCTGCGGGAAGCGTCAGGCGGCCGACGGTGAGCGTGGCGAGGGCAATTCTCAGTCCGTCATCTTCGCTGCCCAGGCGGTTTTCAATAGGGACGTCCACGTTGTGAAACGTCGGTGCTCCGTTGTAGATCCCCCGCACTCCCTCGAAACGCAGGCGGGTGACGGAACACCCCGGCCATTGGGTCTCAACGATGAAGGCCCCGTATCGCCTCGGGGCCTGGGGGTCTTGGAGCTCCTCCGGCCGATCAACGATCCGCGCAATGACGATGAGCAGAGAAGAGAGGAACTCGCCGTCCTGTTTGGCGGAATTCGTAATGAAAAACTTGTCTCCCGTGAGGCGGTATGCGACGGTCTTCCCCTTCTCTGTGACGCGGACGGCGTACGTTTCCACTTTGGAGATGTCGCAACCCACGTTTCGTTCCGTGAGTGCAAACCCTGAAATCTCCCCCCGCGCAAGCCGGGGGAGATATTTGGCTTTCTGTTCTTCCGTCCCGAAGAGTCGCAGCGGTTCGGGTACGCCGATTGATTGCGCAGCCGACAACAGCACGGTTAGCGATGCCTCAAAACTTCCGCACAGGGTGGCGACTTTCTGATACTCATACTGAGTGAATTCCTGCCCGCCGAAACACTTGGGAATTTTGATACCAAACGCTCCGAGCTCAGCCAACGTCTTCAAGACCGGCTCCGGCAACTCTCCCTCACTGTCAACACGCTCAGGGTCCAGGGGGAGAAGGGCGGCCTTGAATCGTTGCAGAAAATCCACGGCGGACTGACTCGTCTCCGGGATGCCGATCGAGGTGAAGAGATCCCATCGGACGTCGGCTTCGAACAACCCGGCAAGAAAGCCGATATAGGAAGCCTTGTCACGAGCGGTCTCGGCCACCGCTTCAGACCCTTGAAACACATCCGGTTTTTTCATGCGCGGTATTTCCCCGATAGGCAAATTACGGTGCTGGCGCTCAGTTCACCATGGTAACCTTACCACCGTTTATGCCGTCTTTGTCCTGAAATCAGACAGACGCCCCCCTCGAACATGGGAGTCATCCATGCCTCCAGGGAACAGACGAGTCGGTGGTGTCGTGGTAGGATGTGCATAGTTCCGATGTCTCTGCCGGCAGAGGCGAAAGACGTTCTTCAATCCTGAATTCGGACGGGGGGTGCCGCATGCGCAATGTCGTCGTCGTTGACGGATTTCGTACCCCCCTGTGCAAGGAAGGAACAGATTTTCGCGAGACGGATGCGGACGTGCTCGGCGCCTGGGTTGTCCGTGAGATGATCACGCGCTGTCACCGCTGGAATCTCCCCCTTGAGACGATCGATTGCGTCTTAGGGAGCAATGTGGCCACGCCCATGCACGCGGTGAATCCGACGCGCGTCGCAGCCGTCACCGGCGGCCTCCCCGCGACCATCCCCGCCGATACAGTGGCGGGGAAAAACTGTGGCTCCGGTGTGACGGCGCTCTACTATGCAAGCTTGCGCATCAGGAGCGGTGATGCCGATACAGTGCTCGCGATCGGCATGGAGGCGATGAGCCGAATCCCGATCGTATACAACCAGACTGTCGCCGACCTTTTCGTACAGTACGGCAAAGCCAGAAGTCTTCGGGAACGTACCGCTGGCGCCCTTGCCCTCATTCCCAAACTCCTGAATCTCAAGCGCTATCCCCCGCGGGTGGGGTTGGTGATGGGTCTCACGGATCCGATGTGTGATCTCATCATGGGACAGACGGCGGAGAATATCGCAAAAGATCCTTCACTGAGCATCACCCGGCAGGATCAGGACGCGTTTTCCATTCGATCGCACAGACTCGCGGCGCAAGGGTGGAAGGACGGAATCTTTGCGGACGAGGTCGTACCCATGTACGTGCCGGAGCGGAGCGCCTACGTGCAGCAAGACAACGGATTTCGTGAAGATGCCAGTCCGGAGACCTTTCGTGACGTGAAACCTGTGTTCGACAGGCGTCACGGCTCGGTGACGCCGGCCAACGCCTCGCAAATAACCGATGCAGCCGCCGCCATGCTGCTCATGGAGGAAGGGAAAGCCAAGGCGCTCGGGTTGCCGATCCTCGGGTACGTGAAAGACTACGCCGATTTTGGATATGAACCGGCCTGTATGGGCCTCGCTCCCGTCGGGGCCATCGCCAAGCTCCTGTCCAAGGCTCGCCTGACCCTCAAGGATTTCGCAGTCTGCGAGATAAACGAAGCCTTTGCGTCGGTCGTGTTGGGGATCAGCCGCATTCTTGACTCGTCATCTCTCATGGCAGACAAGTTTGGCCGTTACGGATGGACTGAACGGCTCGGCGAAATTCCGCCCGACGATCTCAATCCGCACGGCGGAGCGATCGCGCTGGGTCATCCCGTCGGCGTCTCCGGTCTGCGCCTGGCCATGACCTCCCTGTTTGAGCTGAAACGACGAAATGCCGAGCGGGCACTGATCAGCGCTTGCGTCGGAGGTGGACAGGGCGTGGCGATGATTTTAGAGAGGAAATAGGATGTCAACCGGCCACACCTTCCCTCCCTCTCCCCGCCTGCACGGCGAGTTTACACACTTCAAGACTGCAGTCCTTGGCGATGGAATCCTGCTGGCAGGGTTCGATTACTCCGGCAAGTCGGTCAATGTCCTCAATGTGGAGAGCATGTCGGAGTGGCAGGAGATTGTCCACCTTGCCGAGCAATCCACTACTATCAAAGGCGTAGTCCTGACGAGCTTGAAGGAAGGAAACTTCTGTGCGGGAGCCGATCTGGAGCAGATGCACGACGCGCAACTGCGCCACTCCTTCGACGAGATGGAGCAACTCGTACTCAGCGCACACAAGCTCCTTGACGCGATGGAGCGATCGCCGAAGCCGTTTGTCGCCGCGGTGGAAGGCGCCTGTCTGGGGGGCGGGCTCGAACTGGTGCTGGCCTGCCACGCGCGTGTGGCCAGCACCCATCCAAGGACCTGCTTCGCTCTGCCGGAAGTCAGGCTGGGCATTCTTCCCGGATTCGGCGGCACGCAACGCCTCCCGCGGCTGATCGGGGTACCGGCGGCACTGGACATGATCACGACGGGAAAGATGATCTTTCCACGGCAGGCTCTGCGGATGGGTCTTGTGGACGGAATGGTCACCTCTGTCCCCTCCACGGTCAGGACTCTGGAGAGCGTTCAGAAAGAAGTCCTCGTTCAGGCCGCCATTGCGCAAGCCCGCCTACTCTGCTCCACCCCTGTCCGACGACGTCGGCCTCTGCCAGCAAGCCAGAGGTTCTTGAGTATGCCCGTGGTTCGTGCGCTCCTCAGTCGCTATGCCCGGCACCTGGTAATCAAACGCGTCCGGCATTTCTATCCGGCTCCCCTCCGTGCCATCGCTGCCGTAAAGAGAGGAATGCGATTGAGTATTCTGGAGGGCTCGCTCAACGTCGAAAAGCCCCTCCTGTTGGAACTCATGGCCAGCCCGATTTCCGCACACCTCGTCGGCTTATTCCTGGCCGGCGAGGAGGTGAGACGGAAGGCCGCCACGGTTCCCGGGGTGGCGAAGACTATTGGCGTGCTGGGGGCGGGATTGATGGGCTCGCAGATCGCCGGGCAGCTCGCCGAAAAAGGATATGGAGTGGTGTTGCGAGATGTTTCTTCGGCCATTCTCGCGACGGCGATCGGGAGGATCCATAAGGCCCAAACTGCCCAGGTCCTCAAGCGGATCATCCTTCCTTCCGACCTGCGCTATCGTATGATGCGAATTGCTCCAACCATCCGGATCAGGGATGTGAGCGCCGCATCCCTGGTGATCGAGGCGGTATCGGAGAAACTGGATGTGAAACGGGCGGTGCTCGCAGAGTTTGAATCGGAGGCGCGTCCCGATGCTATCTTTGCCACGAACACGTCGTCGTACACCTTGGCGGATATTGCCGTGAAGGCCGTCCATCCTGAACGGTGCGTGGGGCTCCACTTCTTCAACCCTGTCGCCAAAATGCAGCTGGTCGAAGTGGTGCGCGCGCCCTTCACCTCGGACACGGCCCTCGCGCAGGCCAGTAGCCTTGCCAAGCGGCTGGGAAAATTTCCGCTCGTGGTGAACGACGGACCGGGATTCCTCGTGAACAGGATTCTCTCACGCTATCTGGCAGAGGCCGTGATCCTGGTGGGCGAGGGCATCGCCTTTCGACGCATTGATGCCGTCGCCAAAAACTTTGGGATGGCGGTGGACAGCGGGCATCCCATGGGTCCGCTGGAGCTCCTCGATCTGATCGGGCTGCCGGTCGCCTGGCACGTGCTGAGCTCGCTCGCCGTGCTGGGACCTCGCATCGAGTCGCGCGATGCGCTGCTGCGGGAGTTGCTCCCGGAGAAGAAGCCGCCGCTGTCATTCTTGGCATCGGGAAAAGAGAATCCGCAGGCCGTCGAGGTGGTCGCAAACTATCGGCGCGCCTACCCTTCGGAAGCGGGTTCCATCTCCGACGACATCCTTCACCAACGGCTGTTTCTTCCAATGGTCGACGAAGCCGTGCGCTGCCTGCGCGACAAGATTGTGGAGCATCCCTGGCAGGTTGATTTTGCACTGACGTATGGGATCGGCTTCCCCGCGTTCCGCGGTGGCCTTCTCACCTGGGCTCGACAGACCATGACGCCCGGACAGATAACCCAGGAATTGAATTCGCTTGCCGCGAAGTATGGCAAACGCTTCGAGCCCTGTCAGGGGCTCTCGGACGGAGGGTGGTAGCGGCAGAAACGGCTTGAGCCGATCGGGACGAAATGGAATGACTTATGTCTGAGCAACCGTGGTTCCTGCATTACCCCGAAGGAGTTCCCCGCGAGCTCCCGCTTCGTCCCGAGACGCTCTCGGAGATGTTCTCCCGGAGCGCGCAGCGATTTTCACGCCGGCCGGCTCTCTATTTCTTCGGCAAGACCCTCTCTTACCATGAGTGCCACACCCTCGTTGAACAATTCGCCTGCGGCCTGGCGGCGTTGGGAATTCGCAAAGGCGATCGGGTGGCCCTCTGTCTCCCGAATTCTCCCCAGGCGGTCATCGCCTACTTTGGCATTTTGAGGGCCGGGGGAATCGTTGTCGCCTGCAACCCCACCTACACGGAACACGAGCTGTCCCATCAGCTTCGAAACGCGGGCGCGCGGGCGATCGTGGTGCTCGACATGATGCATAAGAAGGTGGAGCATCTCGACCTGGAGCTGATCGTCGTCACGCGGATCACCGACTTCATGACTACGATCGCGCGGTATATCTATCAACATCGAACCGGCCGGCCGCCGATCGAGATCCCGGCCAGAGAGACGACGCTGTTTTTCCACGATGTCCTGGACAAGGTAACCCCGGTCGCGCCGGATGAGCTTCCGGTCGTGACCCCGGACGATATCGCGGTTCTCCAATACACGGGGGGCACGACGGGAGTGTCGAAAGGCGCGGAGCTGCGTCACCGCAATCTGACAGCCAACATTTGGCAGCTCATCCGCTGGTTCTCCCCTGCTGAACGTATAGAAAGTTTTCTGGCAGCGCTTCCGCTCTTTCATGTGTTTGGGATGACGGTCACACAGAATATCTGCCTGGCAGTCGGGGGATGTATGGTGCTGGTACCCGACCCCCGTAATATGCAGGTGCTGCTCTCGCTTATCCGTAAGAAACGACCGACCGTGATCACCATGGTCCCCGCGCTCGTGCGGAAGCTCCTGGACAGCTGTGACGCGAAGGACTTCGAGGCGGCGCGGTTCTGCATTTGCGGCGGGTCCGCGCTCCCCTATGAACTCCTCAAACAATTCAAAGAGCGGACCGGCCAGCTTATCGTTGAGGGATACGGTCTCTCGGAGGCTGCTCCGGTGACCCACTGCAACATCCCCCGTGGGCTTTCGGTGAAGCGGTCCATCGGATTACCGATCGTGAATACCGAGTCGAAGATCGTTGACGAAGCCGGACAGGAAGTTCCGGTCGGAGGAGTCGGCGAACTATGGGTACGGGGCCCGCAAGTGATGAGGGGATACTGGAACAACCCGGAGGAAACCGCAAAAGTCATGATGCCTGACGGGTGGATGGCAACCGGCGACATGGCGCGCATGGACGAAGACGGCTTCTTCTACGTCGTGGATCGGAAAAAGGACATGATCCTGTCCACGTCAGGCTTCAATGTCTATCCTTCCGAAATCGAGAAGGTGTTACTGCTCCACCCGGAGGTACGAGAAGCCGCGGTTATTGGCGTCTTGTCGGGGGACGGGAGTGAAGCGGTCAAGGCCGTTGTCGTTCCATCCGCCAATGCCATTTCCGAACAGGACCTCGTGAAGCACTGCCGGCGGTATTTGGCTTCGTATAAAGTTCCAAAGCACATCGAATTTCGCGACGAGTTGCCACGAACGCTTCTGGGCAAGACACTCTACCGGGTCTTGCGCCAGGAAGAAGAAGGGCGACGGCATCCTCAACAGGTTCGGGCGTCGTGAGCTGAGGGGGATCGCCCCCCGGATTGGTTGAACCGCTTCTGCACGCACCGGAGCTCACCCACATGCCGTGCGAGCGCCAGGGCGGCCGAGAGCCCGGGCGATTCAATGCCTACCAGATTGATAAACGGCGGGTCTTCGCAGTCTATAGCGACGACGAAGTCGCTCTTGCGCCCATCTGGAGCGACGACACGGGGCCGGATTCCGGAATAGGCCCAGCGAAGATCGCCTTCGTCCAAGGCCGGAAGGAATTTCTGCAAAGCCCCGACAAACACACCCGGCGGTGTCTTGCCCGACGTATAGTCCGTCTTGTCCTGGATCGCCACCTCATTCGGTCCCACGAACAACTGTCCGTTCGGGCGGGGACCAAAATGAATCCCCTTGCCGGTCGCTTGTGGAGGCAACGCAGGGTACACCAGCCGTCCGATGAGGCGTCTCTTCTCCGGGTTGACCAGCTCGTAATACTCGCCTCGCAGCGGGTAGATGGTATAATTCTTCTTGTGCGGGGCAAGTGCGGCAACCTCGTCGGCGTGGAGACCGGCGGCGTTTATCACGCACGCGGCACGGATCCTCAGCCGGTCGGTGGTGACGAGATAATCGGTCGCGCCTGCCTCGATGCCGATCAGCCGGTTATTGAATAAAAACTCGGCACCGGTCGCTTCCGCATCGGTCCTGAGAGATTGCACAAAGGCCACGGGGTCTATGACTGAGACACTCGGAATGATGATCCCGCAGCAGGCGTGGAGGTGCGGTTCCCACCCACGCAACCCCGAGGGTGTCACGAACAACACCCGGGTGTTCGACTTCCAGGCATTGACCCAGAGCCGCCGTAGCATGGACACTTCGCGCCAAAGGCCTCGCCGGACATCCTCCCACGAAATAGCGATGACCATTCCCGTTCTGAGCAATGGAATGCCATGCTCTAATGCGTATGAAACCGCCAGCGCGCTCCCCTCTCGGGCCAGCTGTCCCTTCAGCGAAGAGGGATCTTCGTGGATGCCGCTATGGAGCACGCCGCTGTTGCGCCCGCTGGTCTCCGTCCCCGGTCGCGCGTGTTGTTCGAGCACAACGACGCGGAGAGGAATGTCCCGCCACCGGCTCCCCAACTCCCTGGCGATGGCGCATCCGACGACCCCTGCCCCCACGATGCAGACATCATACGTGTTCATCTGGTCTGGTCCTTCGGATCCTGGAACGGGGCAAGCCGGCTGTGGCCGGGGCATCGTGACCTATCTGCGGTCGTGGCAGCACAGCGGAGTCCTGCCTGAACGCAGCAGACGCCCCGGGAACAGCGGGCCGGAGAATTTGCATGTCTGATCATCAAGCGAATAAGTACGGGAAGATCCTGTTTGTTTTCTGCGGGGGCGGGTGTAAAGCCGTCATCCAGGCGGTTGCGGCCGCAGAATTGGTCCATGCCGGTTTCAGTCCCACCCACATCGTCAGTTCCTCCGCAGGAACCTGCAATGCGATCGGATTCGTCGAAAATCCCGGTCCAACGGGAGCCGAAAAAACCATCCGCATCTGGGAAGACTATATCACCTCGCCGGAGGCGATCTATGAAGTCCATCCGTTCCTCCGGGAGAAAATGGCGCGTCTCCTAGGAGTTGTTCCGCAGGTGACTCAAGGCTGGGGGCCCAGCGGATCGATTCTTCATGACCTCAGGAGGGCAATCAAGTTTCTGCCTCTGGTCCTATCCTTTTGTGTGCGCATGCCGTTTCGCGTAGCGGGCCGCACGGTGAGCTTCGTGTTTCGCCTGATGGACGCGTTTGAGTCCCAACACAAGTCCTTCCGGCGACTCGTGCAGGCGCCTGAAATCCAGGAAACGTTCGATGAGATCGATAAGTATTTTGAATTCAAGCGGATGAAAGCCTTCCTTGATCCGTTCCCCCTGCTGGCCCGGCTGCGCGAACAGATTGATCTGCAAAAGGTGCTGGCAAGCCCCATCATCTGGCACATCATTGCTGAACGGTACGAAGATGGCGCGACTGCCGTCTTTTCCAACAAAGATCGGGATCTTGCCATCAACGGGAGTGAGGATGTGCGGATCCAGAAGGCGAAACAGGACCTCTTTGTGAAAAGAATTCGCGCGTCCATGGCGCTCTACCCCTTGTTTGAGCTCGTCGAGATTGACGGCAACCGGTATCTCGACGCTGACTTGGCTAATCCGCTTCCGATTGAGGAGGCCTTCGGCTGTGGATGCGATACGGTGTTTATTTTCCTCAACGTGCCGAGGCAGAGCGTTCGTGTTGAGCCGCATCCGCTGCGAGACCTGTTGGAGTTGAACGCATTCTTACGCCTGAATGAACGGTACATCCACCACCGCGTGAAAGAAGCACAGGTGAAAGCCAAGGAGTTAGGCGTCAACCTTTTTGTCATCAGCCCTGAAGATATCCCGGCTGGACTCGGGTTACTGGAGATCGACAGGAAAGTGATCGAGTTTGTGAAGGATCGCGAGCGAAGACGGATGAAGGAATACCTCGCCAATTTGGAAGCGCACAATCTCCGCTTTGCGCCACCGATCCACTAGCCCTAGTTCCGTGTACCTCTTCGACGAGGATTTCCGGAGATCCCATGCATCGGGTGTTGAGAATCGGCCATCGTGGAGCTGCGGGTCACGCCCCGGAAAACACCTTGGCGGCGATTCAGAAAGGCATCGGCCTTGGTGTCGATTTCGTGGAGATCGATGTGCGCCGCACGGCCGACGGTGTCCTCGTTGTCCTTCATGATGAAACGGTGAATCGGACAACCAATGGGACAGGCCGGGTTGCCCAGCTGTCTTTAGCCGACCTGAAGAAGTTCGACGCAGGGAGCGGGGAAAGCATCCCAACCCTGGAGGAGGTGCTCAAGGCAATCGCCGGGCGAGCAGGACTGATGCTGGAACTGAAGATGAAAGGAACGGCTCAGCGGGCCGTTGAAGTGGTGCATGAGGCTGGGTTCAGAGACCCTGTCATCTACGCTTCTTTTTTGCACGACGAACTGAGTCCAGTTCGGGTGGTCGATCCGGGAGCCTCCCTCATGGTGCTCTTCGGCAGGTTACCCAAAGATCCTGTCTCCAGTGCGATGGCTCACGGCCCCTCGCACGTCGGTCTCCGGCACGACACAGCCACGCGTCGTCTCGTCGAGGATCTCCACCGGGCAGGCTTGCTCGTGTTCGTCTATACGGCAGACAGCCCCGGTGACATCGAGCATGCGCTCTCCCTTGGCGTCGATGGCGTCATATCGAACTTTCCCGAGCGCATCGCCGGTCGATAGCGTCTTTCCTCGTTCCTCCTGTTTAGTGCTGCATAGTGTGGTCATCTATCACAATCCAGACGATGGCATGGCAGACCTGGTCGCACATATCCCTTGAGGTTTGATTCTCTCCATTCGACGAAGTCGCTGCAAAACAACTTGGTCGGGGATGACTCTACGTAGCTTTAGAGAGCAAGAGGGGCAGGTCCTGCGATCACGCAACATCCTGGTCTGCCCGCCTCACGCGACGGCTTAATGTCACCGAATGGCCACTCATTTGGTTCACAATTTCCCAAGGCCGATATCCATACTGGCGACAGGTGACATAGATAAGCCGCATCGGCGCACCGGTCCACTCCTTTCCCCTCATCCTCTTCTCTTAGCAGCAATTGTTGGGTCTGAAGCAAAAAGTCTATCGCTGGGATGACCGCAACGGACCGAAGGTCATGAACCGCTTGACTTCATCGACAAGCGGTAGGTTTGCTCCCACTGGCGCTGAAACTGTTCGTAGGATACTGACAGCTTCTGCTGCATCGCGGCATCAAGCGATCGTCCGGACTGCAGTTGGTTCATGACCTGCCGCACTCCGTACATACTGTAGCGATCCACAAGATTCTGCGTCGCCGATCGAGCCTCGAGGTAGGCAATCCGAAGAGTATCTTCCGGGAACTGCTTCCAATCTCCTTGCAATGACGTTAGCGGAGTTATTGAGGCGAGCTTCCCCCCGGTTTCTTCCAGGTCGGACCAGGGGTCTTCGGCAAGCTGCATGGCAAGACCTTCGATCAGCCAACTGGGAACTCCCGAAGTGCCTCCCTTCAGGTACTCATAGAACAGGGCATGGACGAATTCATGCCGTGCGACTCGGCTGAAGACGGCCAAGTCTTCTAACGCCTCTTGCGTAGGCAGGTGAATGGTTCCTGTCGATTGATCGAACAACGTATCGGCCCATGCAGGGGATCCTCCCGCACCTGTAAACCTTTGATTGGTGTGTAGTACGACCGCAATGGGTTTCGACGAAACATGTCCAAATTTCTGCGACAATTCTTCGAACGCGTAATCAAGAATTGCGCGCATGCGGACCCAAGTGGCCTCGTCTGGCGGTCCCTCGTACCGGACTGTGAAATGTGCGGCACTCGGTAGAGTCGACTGGCGCGCTGGTGTCTGTGAGGTTGTCACAGCTGTCACGCGTGTCGGACTGGTCGGCTCAGGGGAGGGCGCGGTGCTAGGAACGACGGGAGACTCAGACGACCGTGCGATTTGCGAATCGTGTGCTTCAGGAGCCTGGGAGGCTCCACCAGCCGTAGTTCTCGCTGGTTCCATCGCCTCTACTTTGGCCATCAGCCCCCGTAAGTACGATTGATGGTTAGGATCGCGCTCCGCACGGGGGCGCGCCTGCGCCAGGTGTGTCGCTGCCGCGGCAATGTTCCCTTTGCTCACTAGGAGATCGGCAAGTGCCAAATGCGGGAAAGGGTCCCGGGGAGATAGGCGGATGACAGTTTCCAGAAACTTCGGCGTCAATTCCGGATCACGGAGTTCCCAGTATGCCTGCGTTAAATTGAGATGCGCGGTGGGATTCGTGGGATCCCAGGTCACGGCCTGTTTGAACGCCTTGACGGAAAGCTGAGTCCCCCCAAACTTTTCCTGTTGGACTCCGAGATTGTTCCAAAGCGCAGCGATGTACCGACGTACCGGGACTTTCACGAATCGATTCGGGGACAGATGTCTCAGACGCCGCTCCACCTCGTTGTAATTTCCTCGATCAAGCTCATCGCGGATTGACCCTAGCATCGGGATTGCAGGTGAGCCCAGTTCAATCAGTCGGGATGGTGGCACGTCCCATGGCGGGCTCTTCTGAATCTCAAGGGAGGTGGGCTCCAATGAAGATGGAAGTGAAACCGTCGCTGCCCGTTCCGGCACCGTCGGGGCAGGAGTGAGATAGGTTGGTTTGAGCCACACCTGGTAACCAACAAAAAACACAAGCCCGAGAGCCAGAAGTTTGAGCGTGGAAGAAATGTCCTGTTGATACTTCACGTATTCCCCGTTTCACGACTCCGTCCGAAAGACAGCAGCGCCTTACCAAGCGAGGCAGCGACAGACCGCAAAGCCCTTACGGACAAGTCTACCGATTGCGAAACATTCCGGTTCCCGCCTTGATTGTTTTCCAGAACGATGTTTCATGACACCGGTCACACTGCGCACCGAAACTTCCATCGTGCTTATCGTCTTTCTTATGACAACTGACACAAGATGACGACGCTGTGACCTTCTTGTCCATTCGTCGGCTATGGCAGGCATAACAGTCGAGCCCCTTATGCCCCCCGTCCAGCTTGAACTTCGTCCGTGTGTCGTGGTCAAAGTCCCAGAGCTTCCAACCTCTCAGACTGTGACAATCCTGGCACTCCGTACCCAACCTGCGCCGATGCACGTCGTCGTTCTTATGGCAAGCGTAGCAGGCCGTGGGTGTCTTGTCCTGATAGAGGCGACCGGCATGGCAACTCTCACAGTTTGTTGTGCGATGCTTGCCCAGAAGTGGGTATTTCGTGTCTCGATCGTGATCGAAAGCGATTGTTTTCCATTTGTGCTCGTCGTGGCATTTCTCGCACTTTGTTCCAAAGTTCGATCGATGAATATCGTCTTTCTTATGGCACGTATGGCATTCGGTCGGTGTCTTGTCTTTGTAGAGTGTGCCTGTATGGCAACTGTCGCATTTCGTCTTTCGGTGATAGCCCTTGAGGAGGTACGAAGTATCCCTATCATGCTCAAAGAGCAGGACCTTCCAGTCCCGTTCGGTGTGGCAGCTCTCGCACTTCTCACTGAAACACCCCTTATGCTTGTCGTCTTTCTTGTGGCAGGCATAGCAATCAACAGGAGTCTTATCCTTATATAACTGTCCCTTATGGCAGGACTCGCATTTGGTCGTCACGTGCCGTCCCCGCAGCGGATACTTCGAGTGCAAGTCGTGGTCGAATGTGATGGTCTTCCAATCACTCTCCCCGTGACAGGTTTCGCATTTGTCACCGTATGTTCCTTTATGCTTGTCGTCTTTCTTATGACAGGAATAACAATCCGATGGGGCATCTTTAAAAGCCGGCGTCTGGTGGCACTTCTTGCATTCTACGGTGGCATGTTTCCCCATGAGCGGAAAACGCGCCTTATTGTGGTCGAACGGCGTCTTCTTCCATGACCGGTCGTCGTGGCATTCCTCGCACTTGGTACCCTCCTGCCCTTTATGCTTGTCGTCCTTCTTGTGGCAGGAGTAACAATCCATCGGAGTTTCCTTATAACGATCGTTCGCATGACAGTCCTTGCACGGGACTTCCACGTGCTTGTTGCGGAGCTTGTAGCGGGTCGTGTCGTGGTCAAACCGGATGTCCTTCCAATTGCGGTCGCTGTGACAGTCGGCGCATGCGCTTCCCACTTTCCCTTTATGCTTATCGTCTTTCTTGTGGCAGCTGTAACATTCAGATGGCGCTTCGCGATACTTGATCTTGGGCTTGTGACAAGCTTTGCATTCGACCTTCTTGGCATTCGCATGGGCCCCTCTGAGAGGGAAGTCCGTCCGTTCATGCTCGAAGGTCTGCTCCGTGATCGGCGCAATGTTCTCCGTGCGGCCTTTGTGTTCCGTGTGACATTCTTTGCATTCCCGCTGCTCTTTGAAGCGCCCGTGCGATCCCTGTTTCAGCTCGACGTCCTTTCGAACGTCTTTGTGGCAATCGAGACAGAGGCTAGTCTGCGCCGCTTTGTCGAAACGCTTATGGCATTTGGTACAGGTGTCTTCCCACTTGGCGTGGCCTTCGATCACCTGGCCCGGCATGAGGGCGGTTTCAACCGTGTCGGCCCAGGCGTAGCTAGTTAGGATCGCCCACAGCCCAAAGGCGACGATAGGAACGTTGCGGATCAGAGCCTGCACAGGTGGTGGTCCGACTCAATACATATACACGGCGACGATGTGAAAGATGGAGCTCGCCGCCAGGAGATAGATCAGAGGAATGTGGAGAATGTGCCAGAGCGAGAAGAGGCGTTCGTATGTGGTGAACTCGGCGACCCGCTCAGCTTGCCGGAGAAACCGCTTGGCGAGATAGATTGCTTCTTGAGTTCCTCCTCGAAACTCGGGGTGTCGCTCGCGCCGCATAATAGTTCGCAGCTCCCTCGCACAACGAAAAGCGCAGATACGGCGCTTCCAACCGAGCGCGAACAGGTGCCACCACATGGTTACGAATGACCGTTCCGCCTGATTGGCCCCCCGCGCGAATGACTCCAACCACTCTTCTACGCGGGGAGCCATGTGGAAGCGGGACTTCATGTTGTCAGACTGGCTTGCGAATTCCTGCTGTACCCGCTCCAGCGTGGCCCGGCTACCATACAGACCGTAGTGGATCCTCGTATACACAAACCGTCCGACCACACCGCTGGCCACCACGATCAGCATGCTCCCGAGCGCGATCGTGGCGTTCAGTGAACGCAGGTGAAACGTCGAATGAAACAGAATGAGCGTGGGGCCGAGGATTCCCAACATCATGTGCCAGCGAAACCAATGTTTCAGGGCGCCCCAGCGATGCATGAAAGGGATGTGCTTGCGCAGTGGATAAGCCAGGAGAACTACCATCATCAAGGAGCCCACGACTCCCAGGTAAAAGCCGAAGTTCGATCGCGGCGTGTAGTACTTTCCGACGGCAACTTTGTAGGCCACCCACATCAATACACCCACTAGAGTGAAGACCGTCACTTGCTTGAGCGGGGTGGAAGAGCTGGATACAGCATCCTCCCTCACTGTGGGCGCTGGTCTCCTTGTCGATTGAATCGACTCGGCTTTGCTTTCTCGGATTCGTTGAACAGGTTCAGCCACAGCCATATGAATCATTCCTTCTGTAGGGACCCCTTGGGGCGTAGAGCGGACAATGACTTAAAAAACTTGTAGAGAGAGGCAACTCTCGCGCCTGCCTTGCCGCGTCCAATTCCTGTGTGGTTTCGAACGTTTTTGAGCATGGGAATATATTCCCACCAGTGGGGCTGTATCCAATTGCCTACGGTCTCGTTCGAAAGTCGTGCAGCGACATTAAGGCAAGGGGGGGGGCCATGATCCTCTTTCCCGTCAACTCAATGCCTTAGAAGGTCCTCGACAAAATGGTACATCGCTTGCGTATGGCATTTGGGACGGATTTCCCAGCATTGCGACAAGGGTCCATGCGAATGGGATTATATTCCCAAGTTCAAACAGCAACAACAAACGCCTGATTGAGCCCCTGATTAATTGATGAACCTTCACGAGATGAAGAATCGGCATTCAGACCCATGGTTGCGCGGGTGTCTCGCGCTGAGCATGACAGTTCTTGCCCTGGCTCTTGGACTCGTTTCACCCAATGAAGCCGGCGCCCAAAGAAGCAGCCGTACAGACATCGAATTGAATCATAGCACCACAGGATTTCCGCTCAGCGGTGGACATGCCCAGGTTCAATGCGAACGATGCCACCTTCAGGGGATTTTTCGGGGAACTCCCACTCAATGCATACAGTGCCACTCGCCTGGCGGGCGAGTCGTGTCCACATTTAAACCTTCGAACCATTTACCCACGACGGCCAATTGTAATACTTGCCACAGGACTACAGGTTGGAAGCCCGCGTTCTTTACACATAACGGGGTCGCTCCCGGAACGTGTTCCAGATGTCACAACCAAACTACCGCACAGGGCAAGCCGGCCACCCATATTCCGACAACCATGACGTGCGACAGCTGCCACCGGACCGTGAGTTGGGCAGGCGCAGCCTTCAAACATCAAGGCGTCACACCGGGCACCTGCCTGACCTGTCACAACGGGGTGCAGGCTCGCGGGAAGCCAGCTACCCATATCGTAACGTCGGCCTCCTGCGATGCTTGTCACCGCATGGGCGCAGCCAATTGGATTCTTGTATCGACAGGCTACAATCACTCGGGCGTAGTGCCGGGGACTTGCGCCACCTGCCATAACGGCAGCAAGGCAACAGGGAAGTCGGCGACGCACGTTCCCACGACAGCCGCCTGCGACACTTGTCACCGCACCACCGCCTGGAGACCGGCAACATTCAGCCACACCGGCGTGGCACCAGGCACTTGCGCGACCTGCCATAACGGCAGTACCGCCCGGGGCAAGACGGCCACGCACATCCCGACGACCCAGGCCTGCGATACCTGTCATCGGACCACTGCCTGGATTCCTGCGACGATGAACCATACCGGAGTTGTTCCAGGCACCTGTGCGACCTGCCACAACGGAACGCAGGCGCGAGGCAAGGCTGCGACCCACATCCCCACCACGCAGGCCTGCGACACCTGCCACCGGACCACCGCCTGGATTCCGGCCACGATGAATCACACCGGAATCGCGCCAGGCACTTGTGCCACCTGCCACAACGGCACTGCGGCACGAGGGAAGTCTGCGACTCATATTTCAACGACCGCCTCATGCGATACGTGCCATCGCACCACTGCGTGGACGCCCGTGACGGCTTTCAATCACACCGGCGTCACCCCTGGGACTTGCGCAACTTGTCATAACGGCACACAAGCCCGGGGCAAGGCTGCGACCCACATCCCCACCACGCAGGCCTGCGACACCTGCCACCGGACCACCGCCTGGATTCCGGCCACGATGAATCACACCGGAATCGCGCCAGGCACTTGTGCCACCTGCCACAACGGAACGCAGGCCCGGGGGAAGACCGCCACGCACGTCCCAACGACCCAACCCTGCGACACCTGCCATCGGACGACTGCCTGGATCCCCGCGACGTTCAGCCACACCGGGGTGACGCCTGGCACTTGTGCCACCTGTCATAACGGCAGCACCGCTCGGGGCAAGACCGCGACACATATCGCGACCACGGCCGCTTGCGATACCTGTCACCGGACCACTGCATGGATTCCTGCGACGATGAACCATACTGGCGTTGTTCCAGGCACCTGTGCGAGCTGCCACAACGGAACGCAGGCGCGAGGCAAGGCTGCGACGCACATCCCCACCACGCAGGCCTGCGACACCTGTCACCGGACGACCGCCTGGATTCCGGCCACGATGAATCACACCGGAATCGCACCGGGCACCTGCGCCACCTGTCACAACGGCAGCACAGCCCGGGGCAAGACCGCCACACACGTCCCAACGACCCAAGCCTGTGACACCTGTCATCGGACCACTGCCTGGATCCCCGCGACCTTCAGCCACACCGGGGTGACGCCTGGTACCTGTGCCACCTGTCATAACGGCAGCACAGCCCGGGGGAAGACCGCGAATCACCTCCCGACCACGGCATCCTGCGACACCTGCCACCGGACGACAGGCTGGATCCCCGCGACGTTCAGCCATACGGGGGTGACGCCGGGCACTTGTGCCACCTGTCACAACGGCAGTACTGCTCGAGGGAAAACCGCGAATCACGTTCCAACCACGGCATCCTGCGACACCTGCCATCGGACGACTGCCTGGATCCCCGCGACGTTCAGCCACACCGGGGTGACGCCTGGCACCTGCGCCACCTGTCACAACGGCACGATGGCCACCGGCAAATCGGCGGGCCACTTCGTTACCACGCAGTCGTGCGACGCTTGTCACCGTGCCGGAGTTGCCTGGATTCCAGTCACCACCTACACACACAGGAGCGCTTTCTACAAAGCGCACAGGGCCAGTGTACTTTGCAGTTCCTGCCATACGAACAATAACGAGGTCATTGCCTGGAAGTTCGCGGGGTACAAACCGGACTGCGCCGGCTGCCATGCAGGAGATTTCAAGCAAGGCCCACACAAGAAAGTCGAATCACCGGTGATCTATTACAACGTCCTGGAGCTGAAAAACTGCTCTGGCAGTTGTCATATCTACACCAACTCGACCTTCACAACGATTTCGAAGAACCGCAGCGGTCAACATCAACCTACCGGTAGTTTCTAGGTCTCGTTCTTCCAAAATCTCAAAGCGGGAGGCCTGAGGGTGAACAGGGCAAGCAAGTTGCGTAGTTTGGCATGGTGCTTCCTGCTTGTCGGAACGGTGTCTGTTTGGTGCCTCGGTACCCCCGTCTCCGCCTCCGCTCAGCAGGTGCTCGACCGCGTCGAAATTGTTGAGACCCCAACTGCGGCGGAAATCCATATCGCCTTTAATACGCGCATCATCTACCAGCGCCATACCCCGTCAGACCGGGGCGATTTGATCCGTGTATTTCTGGACCTCCCGGATCTCGACCGTTCGCGTAGGTTCGCTCGCGAACTAGCCGCGTCACCTCCCAGCGATCTGCTGCCGAAATTCACCGTCACATTTCCTGACCAGGGGACAACGGGTCTCGCTATTAGATTTACCCGACCGGTGCGGTTTCGAATTAGTCAACGAGGCAATGAGCGCAATAAGATCGTCATTTCTGTGAAGCTGGAGCGGCCCGCAATGCCTCCCCCGCCCCCTCCCGAAGTGCGGGTTCCATCACCCGGTCCCGCTGAAGCCAAAAAACCGACGCAAGCATTCGATATCCCGACGTTCCGCCCAGGAATGAACGTTGAAACGTACGCGAGCGACCTGATGCAGCTGGGCCAAGCGGCCTTGACCGCAGGAGAGCATGAGAAAGCTGTACAGATCTTTAATGCCCTCCTTAACCTTCCGCCCAACAAACAATCGCGTGAGGCTCAGGAGATGGTGGGGGTGGCGCGGGAGCGGAATGGTGAAATATCCAAGGCCATAGCCGAATACGAGCATTACCTGAAAACGTACCCGGAAGGTGAGGAAGCCGCGAGGGTGCAACAGCGGTTAACCGCGTTGACGACGGCTACGGCTCAGACAGCCCAACGGAAGGCCGCGGGGAGAACACCCAAGAGGATTGACGAAACCAGCGTCTATGGCAGTGTGTATCAGTACTATTACGGCGGCTACTCCCAGTCAGAGACGACAGACAAAGTCAGCAACACCACGACGACCTTCAACAACCACGACCAATCCCTGCTCCAGACAGCCTTCGACGTCACCGGGCGTTATCGCAAGAATGAATACGACAACAAGCTTGTCGTACGAGGGACGGAATCCTACGACCTGTTGGCGACAGACGACGCCAGAAAAAGCATCAGCCGTCTGCGGGCTCTTTACTTCGAACACTCGAGTCAGGATTCATATCTTGTTCGGGTCGGTCGTCAACCGGGGAATATGGGAGGCATGCTCGACTTCCGATTCGACGGGGCGTGGATCCGCTATACGCCACTCCCTCAACTCTTGAGTGTGAACCTCCTGGCCGGGCAGCCGAGACAGTTCAGTTTAACTCCCAATTATGTGCCCGATGACCCACGGAACTTTACCCTCGAGTCAAATCGATATTTTTATGGGGCGAATGTGGACATCGGCCCCATCGGGCAGGCATGGAGCGGCAACACCTACTACTATAATCAAATGGTGAACGGAGTGGTTGACCGCCGAGCAGTCGGTGCCGAATTACGGTATGCGTCCAACGGGAAGAACATCTACTCGCTGGTGGACTATGATATTTACTTTAACGCGCTCAACATCGCCACACTCAACGGGACGTGGGTGACCGAGGGAACCACCTTTAACTTCATGGCGGACCATCGTAGAACGCCCTACCTGCAAACGACGAACGCACTCTTTGGAATCCCTGGGGCTTCGCTAGACAACATTAATAAGGAGAGCGAGAGTTTGTTGCGTACTGAGGCAAAGAACGTGACTGCCACAAGCGACTTGTTCCTTGCCGGAGTGCTCCATTCAGTGAGCAAGGACTGGCAACTCGGCGGGGATGTACGCTTGAATCGCATCTCCGGTGCATCCGCCTCGCAGTGCCTCATCATTGCACCAGGTACCAGCACGGTATTTCTCAATCCAAATGCTGTGACGGATGCCTCTTGTTCCTTGCAAGGGATCCCCGGTACTGGCAATATCTGGACTTATACCGTTCAGGCCATTGGGAACGATTTCCCATTTGAAAAGAATACCTTCGTGATGAATGCCAGCTACATTAGTAGCGATGCATATCGCGGAGAATCCCTCACCCTCAACTCACTGGGCCGCTTCTGGCAACAGTGGCAAGTGGATTTATTTCTCATTCTGTATCACCAAAAGGACATCAACAATGTGAATCTGTACCGCGGGACACCAACCCTGCGCATCGACTACCGCTTCTTTGACAGTTGGACCTTCGAAGCCTCCGGCGGGGTGGAAAAAACGTTGACGGATAGCTCGACGCAAAAAGACTCGACGTTGCGAGAATTCTTTTTCTTTGGCCTCCGGTGGGACTTTTCCTAACATGTTGAAGGCAGACAACCTATCGTGTCTTCGAGGAGAACGCCGGCTCTTAACGGCGCTGAGTTTCACGGTGCAGCGGGGCAGATTGCTCGCGGTCACGGGCGAGAACGGGAGCGGGAAAACCAGCCTCTTACGCATGCTGTGCGGCCTGCTGCCGGCCGAAGAGGGGCGCATCCTCTGGCACGATGAAGACATCCGTGCGTGCAAGGAACGTTACCTGGCCAGTCTGATTTACATCGGGCATCTGAACAGTCTGAAAGATGACCTGACGCCGGTCGAGAATGTCACGATCTCAGCCCGGCTGGCCGGTGAAGAGATCTCGGTAGGAACAACCGGAGAGGCCTTGGAAGCGATGGGGCTCGCGCGCCCCCTTCACCGGCTGCCGACGAAAGTCCTGTCTCAGGGGCAGAAGCGCCGCGTGTCCCTGGCGCGCTTATGGCTGTCACAGCGCCCGCTCTGGATCTTGGACGAGCCCTTCGCAGCACTCGATGCTTCGGCGACCGGTCTGCTGGTGCAACAGGTGAAGTCGCATCTCAATAAGGGCGGCGTCGTGATCGCTGCGACTCACCAAGAGATTGATGTCGGACCCGAACGCCTCGATCGGTTGAGGCTCGACGGATGAGCTCGCCCGGCATGCTCGCAGCACTGCGTGAAATCATCCGGCGGGACTTATTGCTGGCTCTGAGACGCCGTTCCGATGTGATAACGACCGTGCTGTTCTTCATCATAGTCGCCAGCCTGTTCCCGTTGGGCGTCGGACCGGAACCGGCAGTTTTGCGGACAATCGCGCCGGGAGTCTTATGGGTCGCCGCCCTGCTCTCCTGCCTGTTGTCGCTGGGTCGCCTGTTTACGGCTGATTATGTTGATGGAGTACTGGAACAGATGCTGCTGATCCCTCAACCACTCTCCGTGCTGGTCATCGGAAAAGTCGCAGCGCACTGGCTGATCTCCGGGTTGCCGGTGGTGCTCCTTTCGCCGCTTCTTGGCCTGCAATTCGGTCTGACCGGGGAGCCCTTGGGGTTCCTGACCCTGTCGCTCCTACTGGGTACGCCGACACTGAGTTTCATCGGCGCTATCGGTGCCGCATTGACCCTGGGGGTGCGCGGCAGTGGCGTGCTGATCGCACTCTTAGTATTGCCGCTGTTCATTCCGGTGCTCATTTTCGGAGCCGGAGCAGTCACGAGCAGCGCATCGGGAATCGGCGGGGGTGCGCATCTCTCGCTCCTGGGTGCGGGCCTGTTGCTGGCCCTCGCGCTGGCGCCCTGGGCCACGGCCACTTCGTTGCGGATCGCACTGGAGTAATCACGACGATTATGGGCCTCGCGCAGATCAACTGGTTCAAGTATTCCTCGCCGCAGGCCTTCTACCCGCTGGCCGGACGCATGATTCCGTGGTTTGCTGCTGCAGCGATTCTGCTGATCGGAGTCGGGCTCTATATTGGATTCTTTGTGGCCCCGACGGATTTCCAGCAAGGGCAATCCTATCGCATTATCTTTGTCCATGTACCGGCCGCCTGGATGTCGATGTTCCTGTATGTGGTCATGGCCGCTTGGGCCGGGCTCGGATTAGGTCTCAAGGCACGCCCCTCTTTCATGATGGCCCAAGCCATCGCGCCGACCGGAGCCCTCTTCACCTTTCTCGCACTGTTGACTGGTGCCATGTGGGGCAAGCCGACCTGGGGAGCCTGGTGGGTATGGGATGCCCGGCTGACGTCTGAACTGATTCTCTTGTTTCTGTACGGTGGCGTGATGCTCTTGCGCGCGTCCATCGACGACCCCCGCCGTGCCGACCGAGCCAGCGCCGTCTTTGCCCTGGTCGGGGTCGTCAACGTTCCCATTATTTATTTTTCCGTGCGCTGGTGGAACACGCTCCACCAGGGTGCATCAGTCAGTATGACGGCTGCGCCAAAAATGGCGGCCACCATGCTCACGGCGATGTTGGTCATGACACTGGGATTCTGGATGTACAGTATTGCCGTCACGCTGGCGCGCATGCGTTGTGTGATTCTCGAGCGTGAGCGACAATCCTTATGGGGAACGCAGCAATCTCATCGGGACGCAGTGGAGGCTCACTGATGCAGTGGGGAAGTTTGGCAGAATTTATTGCCATGGGCGGGTACGGGCTCTATGTATGGACCTCATTTGGCGTCACCGCTCTCTGTATGCTCGGGGAAGTCCTCGCCCTGCGGCGGCGACATGCGGCGGCAATTGACGGGGCCCGCGAATCCCATCACGACCAGGGCACGGTACAACTATGAAACCCAGACAGAAACGCTTTGTGCTCATCGGGCTCGGCCTGGCCGCGTTGGCACTGGCTGCCGCGTTAGTGCTGAATGCCTTCCAAAGCAACCTGGTGTTCTTTTTCACGCCCACGCAAGTCGCCGACGGGGAAGCGCCCAAAGGACGGAGTTTCCGCATCGGCGGGTTGGTCGAAGCGGGAACGCTCACGCGCGAAGGCGATGGATTGACGGTGCATTTCGTGGTGACGGACACCGTAAAGCGCATTCCGGTGACCTATAAAGGCATTCTTCCCGACCTGTTCAAGGAGGGAAAAGGCGCCGTGGCCCAAGGCCAGTTGGCTGCGGACGGCACGTTCATGGCCAGTGAAGTGCTGGCGAAACACGATGAGAACTATATGCCACCGGAAGCAGCGGAGGCGTTGGCCAAAGCCAGGAAGTCCGGGGCCCAAAGCAGCAGCACGCTGTCCGTCTCGCCGGAAAGGGCAGCACCATGATTCCCGAAGTGGGTCACTACGCGTTGATTCTAGCGCTCTGCGTCGCTGTCGTGCAGGGGAGCCTGCCCATCTATGGCGCCGCCGTTGGACACTCCACCTTCATGTCCGTTGCAAAACCTGCGGCGCGAACCCAATTCCTGTTGGTATTGATCGCCTTCAGCTGTCTCGGCTACGCGTTTGCCGAGATGGATTTTTCCGTGCTGTATGTCGCCGCGAACGCGAATTCAAAACTCCCGCTCCACTACCGGCTCGCCGCGATCTGGGGGGCGCACGAAGGCTCACTCCTCTTATGGACCTTCATTCTGACGGTATGGATGTTCGCCGTGACGCTGTTCTCCGCTCACCTGCCGGAGACGATGCGCGCCCGCATTCTCGGCGTGATGGGATTAGTCAGCATGGGTTTTCTCCTGTTTATGCTGACCGTCTCGAATCCGTTCGAACGGTTGATTCCGGCGGCACTCGATGGCCGAGATTTGAATCCCCTGCTGCAAGACCCCGGCATGGTCATGCATCCGCCGATGCTCTATATGGGCTACGTGGGATTCTCCGTCGCCTTCGCCTTTGCCATCGCGGCCTTGCTGGGGGGCAACCTCGATGCCGCCTGGGCACGCTGGTCGCGCCCCTGGACAACCGTCGCTTGGTGTTTCTTAACAGTGGGCATCGCGCTGGGCAGCGGCTGGGCCTACTACGAACTGGGCTGGGGTGGCTGGTGGTTTTGGGACCCGGTCGAAAACGCCTCGTTCATGCCCTGGCTCGCAGGAACCGCGCTAATTCATTCACTCGCCGTGACGGATAAACGGGGCGGGTTCAAGGTCTGGACGGTCCTGCTCGCGATCATGGCGTTTTCGTTGAGCCTGCTCGGGACCTTTCTCGTGCGCTCCGGCGTCTTGACCTCAGTGCACGCGTTCGCGACCGACCCCAAACGCGGGTTGTTCATTCTGGCCTTTTTAGCGGTGGTCATCGGCGGGTCCCTCCTCCTCTATGCCTGGCGGGCTCCACGTGTCGGGTTGGGCGGGGGATTCGAGCTGGTCTCTCGTGAATCAATGCTGCTGGCTAACAATGTCTTACTGATCGTGGCCATGGGGTCGGTGCTGTTGGGCACATTGTACCCCCTGTTTCTGGATGCATTGGGATTCGGGAAGATTTCTGTCGGCCCTCCGTACTTCGACACGGTCTTCGTCCCGCTCATGACGCCCGCCATCTTTTTGATGGGGATCGGGCCCATCGCCCAATGGAAGAAAGCGAGCCTGCCGAATCTGGCGATGCAGCTGCGCTGGGCATTCGCCGCCAGTGTCGTCACTGCGCTCCTGCTCCCGCTCGTCCTCGGGAAGTGGACGCCACTGCTCAGCCTGGGTCTGCTGTTGGCCCTCTGGATCGTGACGACGACGGTGGTAAGTGTCCGGGAACGGGTCAGCCATCTCGTCGGCAACAGCCTCGTGAGTTGTCTGGCGGCGCTCCCGCGGGCCTATTGGGGCATGGTGCTCGCTCATTGCGGCATCGCGATTTTTATCGTCGGCGTCACGATGGTCAAAGGCTTTGAGGTCGAAAAAGATCTGCAGATGAATGTGGGCGACACCGCAACCATCGGCGGCTATACGTTCCGATTCGACGGTGCGCAGGAAGTCAAAGGGCCGAACTATCTGGCCGCACGCGGAAGCTTCTCCGTAACCAGGAACGGTCAGGAGGTCACAGTGATGTATCCGGAGAAGCGGTTCTACGCAGTGCAAAATCAGTCGATGACGGAGGCGGCCATCGATTCCGGTCTGTTCCGTGATCTCTATGTGTCGTTGGGCGAGCCGCTTGAGGGTGGAGCCTGGAGTGTGCGGCTCTATCACAAACCCTTCGTCGATTGGATTTGGGGCGGATGCCTGACCATGGCGCTGGGCGGTCTGTTAGCCGTCAGCGATCGACGGTATCGGCTGGCGTGGCGACGAGAGCGGCGAGAGGAGCCGGTGGCGCCTTCACCGCTCAAGACGAGCGTGGCATGAAACGGTTTCTGCTTCCCCTCGCGATTTTCGTGGTCTTGGTGGGGTTCCTTGCGGCGGGGTTGACCCTGAACCCGCGCGAAGTGCCGTCACCCCTGGTGGGAAAACCGGCCCCGGCGTTCTCGCTGCCGCAATTGCACGATCAGGAGAAAACTTTCTCTCCTGCCGACATGACTGGGCAGGTCTGGTTGTTGAACGTGTGGGCCTCATGGTGCGGCGGCTGCAAGGAAGAACACCCGGTCTTGATGCGGATGGCGCAAGCGGGCGACGTGCCGATCTACGGCATGGATTACAAAGATCGTCGCGAGGAGGCCCTGTCGTGGCTGCGACGATACGGCAATCCTTATCCCCTCACGGCCGTGGACGAAGCGGGGCGGATCGGCATCGATTACGGAGTGTACGGCGTGCCCGAAACCTACGTCATCGATAAGCAAGGGGTAATCCGCTTCAAACAAATCGGGCCGTTGGACGACGAGATCGTGACGAAGAAGATCCTGCCGCTCGTGAAGGAGCTTCAAGGAAAATGAGGTGGCTCGCGCTCATCGTGCTGCTCACGCCGGGCTTGGGCTGGGCCGGAGAAGCCAAGCTATTGGCTGGAGATCCGGCGGCTGAGGCACGCCTCAAGCACCTGGCCGTCGAGCTTCGGTGTCTGGTCTGCCAGAACCAGACGTTGGCGGACTCGAATGCGCCGCTGGCAGAGGATCTGCGGCGCGAAGTCCGTGAGATGATCGCGAAGAACATGAGCGACGAGGAAATTATCGACTTCCTGGTGCAACGGTATGGGGACTTCGTCTTGTACCGGCCGCCCTGGAAGGCGACCACGACCCTGCTCTGGGTCGGGCCGTTTCTCTTGTTGGGAGCGGGCGCGGCGGCGCTCGTCGTCGCCCTCAGGCGTCGAGCGCAGAGGCAACCTGTCGAGATGCCGGTGACGGACGAGGAACGCCGGCGCGTCGAGCAATTGTTGTCTCAGAGAAGGACAGGATCATGACCCTCACATTCTGGTTTATCGCCTGGGCCATGACACTGCTCGTGATCGGGCTGCTCCTATGGCCGATGCTCAAGCGCCAGGAATCATCGATAAACGAGGAAGAAGAGAAAACTCTTTCGGTCTACCGCCAGCAATTTGCCGAATTGGAGCAAGACCGTAAGAACGCCGTATTGACGGACGAACAATTTGAACAATCGAGACGGGAACTCGAACGACGGCTTTTAGAAGAGACGGGGGCTGCCGTGGCCACACGAACAGCTCGAACGCGCCAGTTGAACAGTCGAGCGATCGTCATCGCCTTGGCAATCATCATTCCCACCATCAGTGGCCTGCTGTACTGGAAGCTGGGCAATCCCCTCGCGATCACGCATCCCGGCACGTTCTCGCCGGCAGCGCAAGGCGGGCCGGACTCTGATCATCGGACGTCCGAGGGACTTGAGGCGCTTTCGGAGAAGCTGAAGCAGAAGCTGGAGCAGAATCCCAACGACGGCGTCGGGTGGGCGCTCCTCGCGCGGTCGTATGTCGAGCTCGGACGGCATGCCGACGCGGTGCCGATCTACGAAAAGGCTATGAAGTTGATCCCCGACGATCCCCAGTTGCTCGCCGATTATGCGGATGCCCTCGGCATGCTGCACGGCCGCAAACTGGAAGGGAAACCCGAGCAATTGGTTCAGCAAGCGCTCAAGCTCGATCCGAACCATGTCAAAGCGCTGATGCTGGCCGGGACCGCGGCGTTCGATCGCAGAGAATTCGCGCAGGCCGCGCAGTATTGGGAACGGGCCAGCGCAAACCTGCCGGCAGACGCGGATGCCGGACTCCGGCAAGAGTTGCTCTCGGGTATAGCTGAGGCCAAAGGGTTAGCCGGCGGGAAACCGGCGACGGCTACAGCGGCCGCTGTCGCGTCGGCCCCGATCAAGGAAGGCGGTCAGACCGCTGCAATCAGCGGAACCGTGACTTTGGCGCCGGTGCTCGCCACGAAGGGCGCCCCGACGGACACTCTGTTTGTTTTCGCCCGCGCCGTGGAAGGCCCGCCCATGCCCGTGGCGATTGTGCGCGCTACGAAGCAGGATTTGCCGTTTTCCTTCCGCCTGGACGACTCGAACAGCCCGATGCCGGCCCGGAAGCTGTCGGAAGCCGGAGAGGTCGTCATCGTCGCGCGCCTCTCCAAGTCCGGAGAGGCGACGCCAAAGACGGGCGATTTGCAGGGCATGAGTCAGCCAGTGAAACCAGGCGCAAAGCAAATCACCGTCGTCATCGATCGTGAAATCCCCTAGAACGGGAACCGGCACATGTCTCAGACCTTGCTCACTGCGCTGCTCTACCTCCTACCGTTGATGCTCGCCCTTGTGCTCTATGCCCGCCGCCATCAGAAGAAGGAAACCCGCTATCGTGCACGTCTGGCCGAGACCGTGAAGTCAGGGATTGCAGAACCCCTGACGCTGCACCCCGTCATTGACACCAACAAGTGTATTGGGTCGGGAGCCTGTGTCAAAGCCTGTCCAGAGCATTCGCTTGGCATTGTGCGAGGCAAGGCCGTGCTGGTGGCACCCGATCACTGCATCGGTCACGGGGCCTGCGAGTCGGCCTGTCCCGTTGAAGCGATCACACTGGTATTTGGTACGGAGAAGCGCGGCATTGATATCCCACAAGTTAAACCGACATTTGAAACCAATGTCCCGGGCATCTACATCGCGGGTGAGCTGGGGGGTATGGGTCTCATTCGAAAAGGAGTCGATCAGGGACAACGAGCGATTGAATCGATTCGAACGAAGAAGAGCAAGGGGAGCGAGTTGGATGTAGTGATCGTCGGCGCCGGACCGGCCGGAATCTCTGCATCGCTTGCGGCCAAAGAGGCAGGATTGAGATTCGTAACAGTTGAACAGGAAGACTCACTCGGTGGGTCGATCTACCACTATCCACGCCGAAAGGTGGCGATGACGGCGCCTATGACCCTGCCCATGGTCGGCAAGTTCAACAAGTACGAAATCAGCAAGGAAGAGCTGCTGACATTCTGGACCCGCATTACCCGTGACTACGGCATTAAGATCAATTTCTCTGAACGCATGGAAGCAATCACGAAAACGGGAAGCGGTTTTCTTGTAAAAACTTCAAAGGACGGCTACAAAACGAAGAACGTACTGCTCGCCATCGGGCGGCGCGGCACGCCTCGCAAGCTGGGGGTGCCGGGGGAAGAACAGCCCAAAGTCGTCTATCGTCTGATCGATGCGGAGCAATACCGCGGGCAACACGTCCTGGTCGTCGGCGGCGGCGACAGCGCGGCAGAAGCGGCCCTGGCGATTGCGGCCGAACGAGGTACGACGGTCACCATTTCCTGTCGCAGCGATGAAATCTTTACCCGTCCGAAAGAAAAGAACCGTCAGCAACTCAAACAGTATGTGGAGCAGAAAAAGCTCACGGTGTATCTGCAGGCCAATGTGAAAGAAATCGGGGCAGGGAGCGTGACGCTGCTCCACGAGGGGAAGGGTATCGAATTGAAAAACGACGCCGTGATCGTCTGCGCCGGCGGCACGCTTCCGACTCCCATGCTGAAAGAAATCGGGGTGATGGTGGACACCTATTACGGCCAAGCCGCACGGCGGTAAACAGCATTTCAGGTCTGTGTTGTGGCGCTTTAGGAACACCGGACGGATGAGGTGGACAGCAGGACAGAGTATGGCGGGCGACGTTACGGCACTCTCGTAAGACTAGCGTCGTCCTGATATCGGATCGCAATGGCAGACAGATATCGTTCCATTCGAGGGTGGTCTACGGCTCCCTGAACTAGAATATACGGGTTCGAACTGTATGGGGAGTACCACCCATACCCATACAGACCGAACGCCGCACCGCTCGGCCCGAGAATGCCTGGCTCATAGTAAGGAGTCGGCCCGGCCGACGCGACGACAACAGGTGTCTCAGGAATCACCGCGTCCGCTCCAACTTGCCGTGCGCGGTCCAAGAGCGAGTGCCGCAATGTCTCCTCGCCCCATTCGTGCTCCTGACTGTAATGCGAGCCAGTTCGAGATAGGGAAATGTCGGTGCTTCACCAAGCCATTCGATCGCTTCCACCGAACCTCTGGACGGATACGTCTCGTCCGTAAAATACTCCACCCTGCTGCCCACGCACCCAAACATCATCGTGGTGAGTGCCAGGAACCCCTGAAACCCGAACAGGAGATGGAGCGAAGAGCCGGTGCAACAATCATAGTTTCACCTTTAGATTCTTTTTCGCCGACGAAGAGGGTCAAAGGCTATCCCCGTCCGAGAGGGAACGTCAGGCGATTCCATGGGGGGTGATAGCTAGCGTGGAACAACCGAGGAAAAGGGAGGGGAGGGAAGGGAAGGACCGCACTCGCCATCTACCAAGCGTGTCGGTGCTATTTCACAAAAACGTCCGGCGGCTATTCTGATGGCAACAGAGAGGGTGCGTAAGGAAGCACGCCGCGTAACTACCCGCTTATCGGGGTCCTAAATGAAAGAGGATGTACGGTCGTCTCCCGCAGACCGTACGGATTACTTGAGGCGGGCGCTCGTCCAATTGACTCCGCTTCCAGTCCATGACCCCTTGAGCGAAACTTTGTACCCAATCTCGACACGCTGGAAGAAGGCGGACCGTCCGATCACTGTTCCATCGCTCCCCGTAAAGCCATTGTCGGAAATGCCGGTGGTATCGATGGCAGCACCGGCAATGACCAGCGTCGGCTCGAGCACCGACTTGACCGGTCCTTGCAGCTTGACCCCTGTCGATGGTCCGCTTCGTTCGAGCTCCGTCGCGACCAGACCGTTAGTCCCGGCAGATCGGCCGTGAATCTTCAGATGGTCGCCGACCGCGATGTCTGCGAACCGGCGAAGGTCGTTCTCCCCTTCAAGGGCCGTGTCGTTGGTGATATGGACCGTCATGCCCGACAGGCCGATCAACGTCAGGGTCTGTGAAATGGGATCGACCGTGGCCACATTGGACTCAAGCTCAAAGTTTCCCTTAAATGAGACTTGCTCTGCCTGTAAAACGCCATTCGCCAGTCGACCTTCAATTTCCACATGGACATCGACCAAGAGATCATTGATAGTTCCACCTTCAAACTCCGTGGCTGCGCTGGTCATGACGTGAAGGTTATTGATGAAGAAGTCTCCAGGCGCCACTACATGAGTGATGAATCCCTCGACCTCCGCCTCTTCGATATCTTCCACGCCAAGTTCGGTCGGCTTTACTCGGGTTGCCGTTAACCGGCCCCCGACCGGGCCGGGACCTCCTTGAGTCCACTGATCGCCTCGGACATGCACGACAAGCCCATTCCAAGTCGAGGACGCCGGCGAAGGCATCGCACTGGTGTCCGCAGTTGAATATTCCACCACGAGCGGACCGATCTCGAAGGTCTTGGCCATTCCATCATGCTTCTTGATAAACCCCTGAATCTCATAGTGCAGAGTCCCGGTTTGCAGCATGATGAGCGTGGCGAGAATGTGGCCATCACCCACAACAAAGCCGCTCACTTCGACCGAGTCCACACCGGGTCTCAGGTTGCCGAGTGACTGCCCGGGAATGCTCGGGTCGATGTTAGTTTTCTGATCGACGTGGACCACCTGACCGAGCACGACAAGACTCAAGCCATCCGCCGCCACAGACTGGACAAGGCCTTCAACGGTTTCCTCATAGGTGATCTTGTCAGCGATCCGCGTGACGGGCTTGTTGGTCGAATCATCCTGAGTCACCCGACCATTGAGGAGGACCACCATGCCAAGCTTGAGGGTGTTCTGGGAGCTACAGGGCGTCTCGTCGATGCAATATACCGTGTTGGTGTTGTCGTACTCCGTCCCGGATATGTAGACACTCCCGAATTGTGTGACAGGACCGTTGGCAACAGTCGCCACGGAGCCCGTGCCTCCTATCCCGCCTCCGGCCCGGGGGACCGGATCGCAGGAGGGGCAGGCCATGAAGAGCACGCCGAGCCCCAGAATCATGCTGAGCCGAAAAGTCTTCATGGTTTCTTTGAGCGTTTCCTCGGTTTGGAGGAGTTCTCCTCCAATCGTTCCTCAAAGTGATAGAGCCCCACGCCGAGTCGGACCCGTCCGGTCCCCTGCGTCGAGGGATTCACATCCCGGTCACGATTGGACAGCCATCGATCCAACGCTTCCAGGAGTTCCTGACTGCGAGCCGCGGCGACGGCCTGGAACTCCTGAGCGGCCTCGACGGGCACGTTGTCGTACATCACCTTGCGCTGAAACCGGGGCTTCTTGGGATTGGCATAGACATTGTGGTCAATTGTGGCAATAAGATCTGCAGTATCGGTGCCAAGGATGGAGAGCTTTTCTGGCGCGCTGTTCTGGGGAATATAGCCCCGTGATCGTAGGCAAACGCGTCCATCCCTCATCTGTTGAACCGCGCCGACATGGACTAACTCATCCAACATGGCGCGCACCGGGATGTCCCCGCTGTAGACCTTGACGAGTGCTGCGAAGGAGCCCCGTTTGCCTTCAAGAGGGAGAGGGGCCGGGTGCCCGCGCCCATCGCTGAATCGAGCATCCTTCAACCAGCCGGCAATGACTCTCGCCGCACGGTTGTACTCTTCCTCCATCACACCGGTGCCGCTGTGCGGTTCCGCCAGCAGGGTCTTGACCTCCTTCCGCGTCAGCCCCGTCAGAATCGCGATTCTCGAGACCGTCTGCTTCTTGCCGGCAATCCCAAACTGGGCGTTTGCGACCTCCACATAAATCAGCTTGGCAAGTTCAGCGAATGTTCTATGAGAGACATTGTTCCGCAGGAGGATTCTAACCAGGGGACGCAAAAGGCGGAGAGTGGCAGCGGACAGTGCTTCCAAGTGCTTGGACTGATTCATGTTGGGAATATAGTCCCACGATTTCGTCAAAAGCAATCTTTCCGGGAGGCGGTGATGCAAGAA
>DATIGF010000014.1:0-4131 GCA_035454865.1 Nitrospiraceae bacterium
GGCTCAATTGGTGCATTTCCCCGATCGGATTCTCGAAATCTATCCCGACGAAGAAGACCTCAGAAAATCCGGAGCCGTCAGTTATATGGGCGTGCCGTTGCAGGACACGGACGGGCGCGTTTTGGGGCACATGGCGGTCATCGACCGCCGACCGATTCCGGAAGAACCGCGCATCCACGCGATCTTCAAAATTTTCGCCGCACGAGCGGCCGCCGAACTTCAGCGCCTGCGCGCTGAAGCCGAAGTACGGGAACGTGAGGAAAAACTCGGACGCTTACTCGGCAGCGCGATGGATGCCATTATCGAACTGGACGACCACCTGCGGATCACACGGGTCAACCCGGCGGCAGTCACAGTGTTCCAATGCCAGGCCGCCGATATGACAGGCCAGGATTTTCGACGTTTCGTGAGTCCGGAGGATGCCGATCGACTGGTCGAACTGATCGCCGAGTTGGACACACGCCCCGAAGGTCAGCGCTCGCGCTGGATTCCCGGCGGCTTAACGGCGCGCTGTCCCAAAGGCCAGTCTTTTCCAGCCGAAGCCACACTCTCTCGCTTCGAACTGCATCGTCAGAGGTTCACCACCTTGATTCTCCGCAACGTGCACGACCGGGTGGTTGCCGAGCAGACCATCCGATCGCTCACGGCGGAAACTGAAGTCTTGCGCGAAGAACTGGAAGCTCTGCATCGGGAGGAGGCCTTGCTCGGCGAAAGCCCGGCACTGAAACAGGTCCTGCGCGACATCGCTCAAGTCGCCGCGACCGACGCCACGGTTCTCATTCTCGGCGAAACCGGAACCGGCAAAGAACTGGTCGCGCGCGCGATCCACGCTGCGAGTCAACGTCGGACACGCCCCTTGATCACCGTCAACTGTGCCGCAATCCCGGCCACATTGATCGAGAGCGAACTGTTCGGACATGAGGCCGGATCCTTCACCGGCGCCACCAAGAAACGCGAGGGACGTTTCACCCTCGCCGACAAGGGCACCATCTTCCTTGATGAGATCGGAGAACTCCCGCTCGATCTCCAGTCGAAATTGCTCCGTGTGCTGCAGGAAGGCGAGTTCGATCCGGTCGGGAGCGCCGCGACCAGGAAGGTGAACGTGCGCGTCCTGGCCGCTACCAACCGGGACCTGGCAAAAGCTATGCAGGAGGGGAAATTCCGGGAGGATCTCTTCTACCGACTGAACGTGTTTCCCCTCCGTGTGCCCCCCCTGCGCGAACGCGGCGACGATGTGGTACGGCTGGCTTCGGCTTTTGCCGAGCGGTTTGCCGCCAAGCTGGGCCGTGCCATTTCACCACTGAGCGCAGAATGCGCGCGCCGGCTCACCGCCTATAATTGGCCCGGCAACGTGCGCGAACTCCAGAACGTGATCGAGCGGGCCGTCATCACGGCAACGGACGGCACGCTGAATCTGAACCGGGCCCTGCCGGACACGTCGCCTGCAACAATCCCGTCCCCCGTAGCAAGCGCCCTCGCGCCAACCACGATTCGCACTGCCAGGGAACTGGAAGAACTCGAACGCGCCAATATTCTTCGGGCACTGGAAACAGCCCATTGGAAAGTATCCGGTGAGAAGGGAGCCGCGAAGCTCCTAAGCATGAACGCGTCCACGCTCTCCTCGCGAATGAAAGCCCTCAAGATTCAGAAGCCACGCTGAACCACCTCAGGTTTTTTACGCCCTGTCTTTTCTACAAACCGTTCACGACTTTTCGCGAATCTATTCACCACATTTCGCGAGTCACGAAAATTCGCATCACACTTTTCCTCCCCTTCCATTTCTAACCCGCTGAATTTCCAGTTCCTCGTCTTTCTTGATCGTGCTGGCATCGATGCTGCTGTAGTGACTCGGCATTGGGTCACCCGCTTACAACAAGGAGCAGGACAATGACAACGATGCGCGATCTCGGGTGGTGGTACTGGCTGGTGACACTGGGGTTCCTCGGAGCCGGTCTCTCCGGCCTGCCCCAGGGCTTTTTTCTGGCAATCCTGTTGTGCGTGGTCCAGGTCGCCCATGTCAGCTGGCTTACGCATGATATCACCGGCTTTCCCGTCCAGGTGCGGGTCGCCTACCTGGCCATGCTGATCGCCGGGTTGTGGGGACCGCTGCAGTGGATTCACTGGATGCAACTGGCCGGGACGACGGCGCGCGTACTGATCGGCTATTGCCTGCTGGCGCGAGCCCTCTCGCTCGCGCCCTGGAATCGGTGGCAGCCACTGACCTTCGCACTCCTCAAGCGCACGTTTCTCTCATGGCAGACGGCAGTTCCGCCGTGCGGCGAAGTGTTTCGCCGGATGTCGCTCGAGCGGGTGCAGGGATGAACTGGGAGTTGTTCTGCCGGAATGCCGACCGGCTACTGTTTCGGCCATTCATCATTCACCAACACCGTCAACAAGGAGGATGCAACATGTCACAGGCCACCATCAGCGGAATCATCAACGGAGTCAACGTGGATCGCCTCGGAGAAACTGTAACGGCGATTCAACAGAATCCGAATTTAGCCTTGTCCCAGTTTCGTGCGGCCAATCGCTGGATCAACGGCGGGCACAATCGTTCCACGATTCAAGGCTTCTACGCCGCAGGCCAGGAGGATACCACGCGTTCGAAACCATTCATGCTTGATGCCGATGAGCCACCGGTGCTCCTCGGACGGGATCAGGGAGCAAACCCTGTAGAGTTTGTCCTCCACGCCTTGGCGGCTTGTCTAACCACTTCGCTCGTCTACCATGCGGCGGCACGCGGCATCCGGGTCGAGTCGGTGGAATCGAAACTCGAAGGGGATCTCGACTTGCAGGGCTTCCTCGGGCTTTCGGACAAGGTCCGCCGGGGGTATAAAGAAATCCGGGTCCACTTTACGGTGAAGTCGGACGCTTCAGCCGAACAGTTGAAGGAGCTGACAACGTTCTCGCCGGTCCACGACATTGTGTCGAACCCGGTGCCGGTGTCGATTTCAGTCCAAACGATCTAGCAGATCTGCGGCGACACGGTTGGGGCTCGGGAACCATCCCGAGCCCCTTCCTCTCTTCATGCTTCAGCTCTCCAGCTTGCTTGACTCCGCCCAAAGTCCGGGACTAGGCTGCTGTAAGGATTCGCCCACGCAGCCGACTCTAGCTCTGGGTCTTCGCTGTCCAACCGAAGGAGTCGCATGGCTTCTCGTCGTCGAACCCATTCCGCTTCCTCCTCCCCCTCCACATCCATGGCAGAATCGCAGCGTCTGGAAGAAGATGCGCGGCGCGAACGCCATTGGAAACGCTGGGGTCCCTACCTCAGCGAACGAGCCTGGGGAACGGTACGGGAGGACTACAGCCCGCACGGCACAGCCTGGGAAGCCTTCCCGCACGACCAGGCCCGCTCCCGCGCCTACCGTTGGAACGAAGACGGTCTCGCCGGCATCTGCGATCGCCATCAGATAATCTGTTTCGCCATTGCTCTCTGGAACGGACGTGATCCCATTTTGAAAGAACGCGTCTTCGGTCTGACCGGCAACGAAGGCAATCACGGCGAAGACGTCAAGGACTACTACTTCTATCTCGATTCCACCCCCACGCACTCCTACATGAAATATCTCTACAAGTACCCGCAGGCGGAGTTCCCCTATGGCCGGCTGGTCGAAGAGAATCGCCGACGCGGCAAAAAGGATTTGGAATATGAACTCATCGATACCGGCGTCTTCGACGAAAACCGTTATTTCGATGTTTTTGTGGAATATGCCAAGACAACTCCTGAAGATCTCTGCATCCGCATTCAGGTCGTCAATCGTGGTCCTGAAACAGCCGAACTCACGCTGCTGCCGACTCTCTGGTATCGCAACACTTGGTCCTGGGGAACGGACATCCGTCGCCCGCGCTTGAAGCAGGGTGAGCCGGTCAATCACACGAGTATCATCGAGACACGACACGAGTACTACGGTCTCCGCCGCCTCCTCTGCGAAAACCAGCCGACATTGCTCTTTACGGAGAACGAGACGAATACGCGCCGCCTCTACGGCGACCAGGAAGGCGCCCGCTATGTGAAAGACAGCTTCCACAATTATGTCGTGCAGGGCGATAAGGAAGCGGTCAACCCGGATCATCTGGGGACCAAGGCAGCAGCCCACTACGTGCTGACGCTCGCACCGGGCGCCATGAAAA
>DATIGF010000015.1:0-32800 GCA_035454865.1 Nitrospiraceae bacterium
CCCGGCAAGGCCGCAGTGAGCGAGGGGTCGAGGCGTACCCGTCCCGTACGGTGAGCTTCTGAGCGATGCGAGAACGCCGCTGGCGGACTTTTTCAACATCCTGCTAGTCGACATATTCGACGTCCGGTTCCCCGTCTCTGCCCGCCGCCATTTCACCGATGATATAGCCTCGATCACCCAAAGCCAGGGCGCGATGCATGACCGCGTCGGCCGCACTGCCGGGAACGATCAGGATCAACCCAATTCCCATGTTGAACACGCGATACATTTCCTCTCGCTCAACCGAACCAAGTTTACCGATGACCGAGAAGATTGGAGGGACGGCCCATCGGCTTCTGTGGATGCGTGCCCGGACTCCCCGCGGAAGTACCCGTGGAAGGTTTTCCGTAATGCCCCCGCCTGTAATGTGTGCAATGCCTTTGACCGGAAACTCCTGGACGAGGGTAAGGATCTGCTTTGCATAGATGCGGGTCGGCGTAAGCAGGACCTCGCCGAGTGAACCATCCAATTCCGGCGGCCGGCTGGAGACCGTCAGTCTGGCCTGGTCGAAGAGGACGCGTCGGGCCAGCGAGTAGCCGTTGCTATGAAGCCCCGAGGAAGCCAGCCCCACGATGACGTCGCCGGGGACAATGGTTCGACCGTCGATGATCTTCGGACGATCGACTGCGCCGACGGCAAACCCGGCCAGGTCATACTCACCGTCCGGATAAAAAGAAGGCATTTCGGCAGTCTCACCGCCGATTAGCGCGCAGCCGGCCTGACGGCAGCCCTCTGCGATACCCTTCACTACTTCCTGCGCCTTCGACACAGACAACTTCCCCGTTGCAAAATAATCCAGGAAGAAGAGCGGTTCCGCTCCGCTTACGGCGATATCATTGACGCACATCGCCACCAGATCGATGCCGACGGTGTCATGCTTGTCCATCATGAACGCAATCTTCAACTTGGTCCCGACCCCGTCGGTTCCGGATACCAGCACCGGTTCTTTGTACTTGCCGGCCTGAAATCCGAACAGCCCGCCGAACCCGCCCAGATCGGCGAGCACTTCCGGACGAAAGGTCGACCGGACCAGCGGCTTGATGCGATCGACAAACTCGTCGCCCGCATCGATATCGACTCCTGAGTCGCGATAAGTGGTCATGGGAAGAGTCTGGAGGAGAACACCTTCGCAGCGAGGTTAAAGAGTCGCGGTCGGATGCAAGGTCGCAGACCCTAAACAACCGGAGGCGTATTCGCTGCAATACGTCGAGGATTGTTTTGGGGCGAGAACGACGCAGACGGCCATGAATCTTTCACCGCAGCCGAATGGTGGTTCTCCGACTGACTCGGAAGGCGCATCTTAACGGAGGGCTATACCGAGGGTCAACGCAGGGGATGGACTATCAACTACGGATAGGGTCCACTGAACTTCTTTCTGCTCTCTCTAGGAGGGGAAGTCCGGGAATTTCCGACTGCGCGCATCCGCCGGGCACATCGCGTACCGGAACCTGACAATCTGACGAACAGATGTGCGCGGCGGGCGAGCACGGAGATTACCGGTCTTGCCCTCCTACCCCTCCGGCCGCATTTCCACGTCAAGCAGCTTGATCTTCCGGTGAAGATGGCTTCGTTCGATCTTCAAATCCTCCGCGGTGCGCGAGATATTCCAGTGGTGCTCGCGCAGCTTGCGGGCGATGTACTCCTTTTCGAACGCATTGCGCGCATCTCTCAGCGAGTCGTACGCCTTGGTGAACAGCGGGCTTGCGGCCTGACCGGTTGAAGCCGCGGCGGAACTGCCCGCCCGCCCCTGGAGCGACATGGTAGCCTGCGGCGCTTCAATGACGGATCCCGGCACCATAATCATCAATCGCTCGATCAGATTCCTCAGCTCGCGGATGTTACCCGGCCATTCGTATTGCTGAAGCACCGCCATCGCTTCGGGCGAGATCTCTTTGATCCGCAAACCCTGCTCTTCGGCATGCACCTTCATGAAGTGCTGCACGAGGGCCGGAATGTCCTCCCGTCGCTCGCGGAGCGGGGGAACAATGATTGGAACCACGTTGAGCCGGTAGTAGAGGTCCTCCCGGAACTGTCCCTTCTCGATTTCCTTCTCAAGATCTTTATTCGAAGCCGCCAGCACCCGCACATCCACCTTCATCAGCTTGGTGCCGCCGACTCTCGTAAATTGCTGTTCTTGGAGCGCCCGCAGGACCTTCGCCTGCGTACTCAAACTCATGTCGCCGATCTCGTCGAGGAACAACGTGCCCCCGTCCGCCTGCTCGAACTGACCGCGCTTCATAGACGTAGCGCCGGTAAACGAGCCCTTCTCATGGCCGAACAGTTCGCTCTCGATCAAGGTCTCGGGAATAGCAGCACAGTTGACGGCTACAAACGGATGCTCCGCCCTGGCGCTATGCATATGGATGGCGCGGGCGACTAGCTCCTTGCCTGTTCCGTTTTCCCCTCCGATCAGCACGCGACTATTCGTGGGACCGGCTGTTTCAATTAATTGTCGCAATTGCTGCATGGCCGGCGACTGCCCGACCAACTCGAACTTCTGCTGAACTTTCGTTCTGAGGGTCCGATTCTCCTGCTCCAATCGGTACTGAGCCAGAGCGTGCTTGACGCGAAGCGTGACATTCTCCAACGAGAGCGGCTTCTCGATGTAGTCATACGCGCCCAGCTTAATGGCCTTCACCGCTGTTTCAATGGACCCATGACCGGACATCATCATGACCTGGGCCGTCGGGACAAACTCCTTCACGCGCCGCAGCGTCTCCAGTCCGTCCATCTCCGGCATCCAGATATCGAGAATCATGAGATCGGGCGGATCAGTTCCATAAATCTTCAGGGCCTCGACCCCGTTAGTGGCCACGGTCACTTCGTACCCTTCATCCTCGAGAATGCTCCGCAAGGACGTACGAATTGCCTCTTCGTCATCCACAATCAAAATCGATGCTGACATCTGTCCCCCCGTAAAACGAAAAACGTCAACCGTCACACGTTAGCTCAACACTCGCTCCCTTTTTCGATTGACCGCTGACGGATGACGCTCGACCTCTCCCCTACGCCGGCAGATCAAACGTAAAGATCGCTCCCTTCGGCTGGTTGTTCCCAGCCTGGATTTGTCCCTCGTGATCGGTGATGATGCGGCGCACGATCGCGAGTCCCAACCCGGTCCCGGTCTTCTTCCTGGTGAAGTACGGCACGAACAGGCGCTCCTGATCCTCCGGGGCAATGCCGGGACCTTCGTCCGCTACCTTCACCACCGCCCGTTTGCGCTTCGTATCATACTTGGTGCTCACCCACAGCCGGCCCTGTTGATTCATCGCCTGAATCGCGTTGTCGAATAAATTGACGAACACCCGCTTCATCTGCTCCCGATCGAAATTGATCGACGGCAGATCCTCGTCCAGATCCACAATCAGGTCGATATCTTTCTGCGCCGCCCGGTACAGCGTCACCACTTCCTGCAGCACGTCGTTCAGCGATTGGCGCACCATTTGAGGTGCGGGCAACCGCGCAAACTTCGAAAACTCGTCCAACATGTGTTTGAGGCTGGTCACTTCATTTATGATCACATTCGTCGCATCGTCAAACACCTGATCAAGATCCGGCGATTTCTCAAAGAATTTCTTGCGCAATCGCTGGGCCGACAATTGAATCGGCGTCAGTGGATTCTTGATTTCGTGCGCCACGCGCCTCGCGACCTCCTGCCAGGCCGCGACTTTCTGGGCTTTGATCAACTCCGTCAGGTCCTCGAACACCAGCACGAACCCCAGATCCTTGTTCGCCTCATCCCGCATGCGCGACCCGTTCAATCCGATCGTGATGTGCTTGCCCTGGACATCCAGCTGTCCTTCCAGAGCAAGGTCGTCTCGGTCATCGGCCAGCATTCGGTCGTAGGCGGTCTGGAACAGGTCGAGACCGAACTCCTTGAAGGCCTCATTGGCCGACCGTCCCCGGAGCCGGTCGGCGGCCAACCCCAGAATGCGCTCACCCGAGGGGTTGAACGTGGTGATCACCCCGGATCGATCGATCGACAACAGTCCGGAGGCAATCGTATCGACCACCGTTTCGATGTAGGCGCGGCGGCGATCGAGTTCGACGTTCGTGTTCCGGAGTGTGAGGTTCGCCTCTTCGAGTTTGGATTTGCTCCCCTGGAGATCCTCGGTCATCCGGTTGAACGAATCGATCAACGTACCGATCTCATCGGTCGCCTTCGCCTCAATCTTCACCGACAGATCCCCCTGCGCAACGGCTTCCGTCGCTTCTGCCAGCCGTTGAATCGGAACGGTGATGCCGCGTGCCACGTAGAATCCGAACCATGTGGCGCTGAAGAGAATCAACACCGTCACGACGGCGACAAAGAGATAGGCACCGGCCTTAATCGGATTTTTCATCGCCTTGATCTGCTTGTACTCCGCGTACTGGCGACCGATCCCTTCCATCTTCGTCAACAACGATTCCGGCACATAGGTTTCGACGACCACCACGCCCTCCAACTCACCTCGCCGGCTGCTGGAAGCCACCGGAATGCCTGCGCGCACCAGCCGACCGGTCTGCGCTTCCTGAACGGAGGTAAACTCCTGCTTCCCGTTGATGACCTGCAGAACAAGCTGGCTGATCGGCATGTCGAGGACACCGCCGGGCACGTCCGCATCGAGCGCCTTCGTCAACGTTTCCATTTTGCTCGAAAACACCTCGATTCCTGCAACGCCGTATTCCATGCGCTTTCGGGCCATCGCGGCCACCAGCAAATCGCGCTGCTCCGGAATCAACATGTCCTCACGGAACAACTCCTGCCCGATCGCCCGTGCGCTGTTGACGGCGAGGGCGATGTGTCCTGCGTGCTGCATGCGCGCAACTTCATACGAGTCCTTCATGACCTTTTCAATCTGCTCGTTGAACCACACATCGACGGCTTTGTTAACGAGCCCGCTGGCGACCAGCGCAAGCAGCACGGTCGGGATCAAAGAGAAGCCGATGAACGCGGCGATGAGCTTGGTGCGAAATCCTGAGCCGACGAGGCGATGCCTTCGCTCGAAATACGCCTTAATCAGGTTCCGCGAGAGGAGGAGCGTCAGGACCACGAATCCGATCAGGTCGAGATTGAGCAGGAGCAGCACAAACGCGTAGCTGGTCGTGGGCAGAAACGAGTCTGTATCCTGCCCGCCGGGCACGACGACCTGTGAGTAGTAGATCGTCAGCGCCAGAGAGGGGATCAGGAGAATCAGGACAATCCAGACAGGACGGAGATGGAGCGTCTTGCGTTCCGGTTCCGTGGGCTGGTCGGCAGTAGAACCGCGCGCCTTGCCTGCCATGGCAAGGCGCTGAGAGTCACTGACTCCCGCGGAAGAAGTTTCCGGCCCACGTTTGGAATAGTCCAACTCAGGCATTCAATCGGCCTCAGCGCACATCAGCCCCGCAAGGGCGGTGGCCACACACTATAGCGAACTTGCGAGGCAGTCTCAAAGCCCGTTGGCAGATCGTATCCTCCCGGAAGCGCACCGGGGAAAAGGAACCACAAGGCGGGATGCAAACCGGGCTACTTCGGCGAGGCCAGCGTCACGTACTTCATGCGAAGCGCATAGAGCATGTCACGCAGGACCGTCTGCTCCTCGGAGGTCAGATTACCCTTCGTCTTGTCTTCCAGGACCGACAGAAGATCGATGATTTCCTTGGCTTGCGGCAGGTTGACCGGCATCGGCGTCTGATGAGCGTCCAGTTGCTCCCCCATCAACATCAGGGACGAGGAGCCCAGCGAGATGACAAAGGACGAGAACGTGACCGGAAGCCCCGGAGCCTGCTGGGACGGCGACGCGGGCGCAGGCGCAGGCTGTTTCGAAGACGCGGAGGCGGCCGGCGCGTCCTCCGAACCTCCGCTTCCACGCCGATCTCGAATGACGAATCCCTGCTCCTGCTCTGCCATTGGGCGCTCTCCTGAACGTTCACATCAGTGTGGCCGGTACCCTACCATAGGGCCTATCGGCTCGCAAGCCGCCGTCTGACATTGAAGCCGCAGCCACACTCGGTATAGAGTTGCGACACATCCGCGTCCCATCGAATCATCCGTAGTCCGGTTGTGACACCTATGTCCGAACGATTCACTAAACTGGTCGAACTCATGGCGACCCTCCGCGCCCCCGACGGTTGCCCGTGGGACCGGAAGCAGACCCACGATTCGCTGAAACCCTACCTCTTAGAGGAGACCTACGAGGTCCTGGAGACGATCGACCGGCGGGATAACGCGAAACTGCGGGAGGAGCTGGGCGACGTCCTCTTGCAGGTCATCTTCCACAGCCAGATTGCCGCTGAAGCGGGAACCTTCACGGTCGATGATGTCCTCGACGTCCTGGCCCAGAAACTGATTCGCCGCCACCCCCACGTGTTCGGGAAGGGCGACCAAGCCGGTGTTCTCACCAACGGCGAGCAGGTCTTGAGCCAATGGGAACAGATCAAACGCGCCGAACGGGAAGCGGCCGGTGGCGCACAGTCGGCGCTGGAAGGAGTGCCGAAAACCTTGCCGGCCCTGCTGCGCGCCTATCAGACACAAGCGAGAGCCGCCCGGGTCGGTTTCGATTGGCCGCACAATGCCGGCGGCCTTGAGCAGGTGTTCGGGAAAGTGAGAGAAGAGATCGGCGAGCTGCGCGACGCGGTGTCCCGGAGTCAGTCCGGGACGCCGTCAGCACCGGAACAGCCCGCCGGACACGAACACATAGAAGCGGAGCTCGGGGACATCCTGTTCTCCCTCGTCAATCTTGCCCGCTTCCTCAAGGTCAATCCCGAAGAAGCGCTTCGTGGATCGACCAATCGCTTTATCGACCGCTTTCACCTCGTGGAAGCGCAAGCGGCGGAGAACGGCCGGTCGCTCACCGACATGACCCTGGCTGAGATGGATGCTCTTTGGGATGAGGCCAAACAGCGCTTGAGCGTTCGCCCGCACCAGGCACCCGAGCAGGCCCAGGCCTCCCTGGAAAAGGATGCCCCAACATGAGCGAGAATCAGGAACCCTACGAGGAAGGGAAACGTGCCGGCGCCCATCCGTTGCTGGTGGTATTTGGAATCCTGTTGGGACTCTGGCTCTTCGTTGCGCTGATCGTGCCGAGTTCCAGAAACAAACAGGCGACCGGCACCGAAGGCCCGGCCGCTCCGGTCGTCGAAGATCCCGAAGCGGCGCCGGTCATTTTCAAGGTCCAAACGACCATTGCGGAGATGAACACCATCGGGCTTGTCGTACCCCCTCAAGCCACGGACAGTCAGGTCATCGGCCTCTTGAAACGGCTCAAGCAGGAACGGCTCTCCGGCAAGCTTAGCGAGCATTTGCCGGCCACCACCCCGGGCCACAAGCTCGGCGACCATGCCATTGCAGACATTTACATCTTTTCCGACAAGAGGTATGCGGAAACCGATACCATCCGCACCCTGGCACGAGGAGCCCACGCTCCCGGCACCTTGTACCCGGACGCCGTTCCGTTCGAAGTCGCGATGGAGGAAGTCCGTGGCCATTACCGAATCGACCTGAACGATACCGGCAGCCCGGACAAAGGATCACTCGGATTTTCAGACGAATCCGGCGTCCACTCCAAGCACTTCCGGCGCATCTTTTGAAGATCGTGTCGATTCGGTGGGTTTCAGCGCTAGATACCAACCCGCTTCTTGATTTCCGCCCGCACAGCCGCCTGATCCTGCTCAAACAGCGCTTCAATCTTGGGAAAGAGATGCGCAAGCGGCCCGACAAAGGGTGCCAGCATGACATCGCGCCGTTCCGCTAACATGCCTTCGGCCTCGGCGATCCGAATCTTCCAGTCCGCAATCGTGCGGGACAGGATCTTCCCGATCACCAATTGCTGGCCGGGAGAACCGCTGACCGGGCCCAACAGCCGTTCCCTCAACACATCAAGCTCGTCCGGAATCGACACTTTCACGCGGACTCCGTGCGGGGTCGCCCAAGTCGCTCGCTGAATCGAATAGTCGTAGGAAAAGATCGGCTCACGCGGTTCCCGAAAGGGTCCGCTGACATCGGAAATGGTCAACTTGCTATCCATCGATTGCATCATGTCACCCGCAACCCCATGCCGACGCGTGTCCCGGAATTACTATAGAGACCAGGGACCGGTGATGACAAGAGGCAGAACTTACGATGACGCACCTTGGCCTGATAGATGCCGCACGACCCGGCCGGCTGCTGTCGCTCCGTCACGAATGCAATCGGGAATGCCGACACCGCGATAGCCCGCACCGGTGAGAACCAATCCACCGTAACGGCTCAGCGCCGCATCGAGCTGTGTCAGGCGGTCGAGATGACCGAGCGTATATTGCGGCATCGCCTTCCACCAGCGATTGACTTCGACGTAGCCCGGCTCCGCCCTGATGCCGCACAGCGCCGCAAGCTCGGCGCGGATTCTTCCCACCAATTGGCCATCGTCCAGTTGAAGCATCGCGTCCCGCCCCACGCCGCCGACATAACAGCGAATCAGCACTCGATCAGCCGGGGCGCGATGCGGCCATTTGAGCGAGGTCCAGGTCGCCGCGATGAGATCCCGGCCTTCACTTCGAGGCACGATAAACCCGAAGCCCTCCACAGCGCCCGCCACGGCACCGGCCGGATAGGCCATCGCGATGGTGCCGGTCGACGCATAGGGAATCATCTCCAACAGCCCACCGGCGATCGGCGTCAGCGGCCGCAAGAGGTCTGCAGACACATAGGCCGGCGTGGCGAGCACGAGGCTCTCCCCTGAGAGCGCCGATCCGTCATGGAGAATGAGATCGTACATCCAACGACCCAGTTGATGAGACCGTACTCGCAGCGCATCGACCTGACAGCCCAAGCGAAGCTCCACACCCTGCTCCGTCAGACGGCTCGTCAATGCTGTGACCAGATCGCCGAGTCCGTTCCTGAGGCTGACAAACATCGTGCGTTTTGCACCACCCACCGGAGCCGAAGGCGCTTTCTTCCTGGCAGCCATCATGCCGCGGATGATACTGCCGTATTGCTGCTCCAGTTCGAAAAACCTGGGGAAGGTAGCTTTCAGGCTCATCTGCTCGGCATCGCCGGCGTAAATCCCCGCCAGAAGCGGTTCCAAGACCCGATCGAAGGCTTGGACTCCAAACCGGCGACGAAAAAACGAAGCCAACGACTCATCGCCTTCTGACGGACCGCGTGGCAGGACAACATCGAGTCCCATACGCGCCAGGCCCGTCCAACTGAGCAGTCCGCTGCGAAAAAATGGCCCCAATTGCTTCGGCACAAATGAGACGAGTCCCTCAGGCAGTTCATGCAACCGTCCGCCATGCAGCACAAAAGCCTTCTTGCCGGTCTCATTGGTATTGATCAATTGATCGGTGAGTCCGAGTTTCGCGCAGAGTTCCAGACCGGCCGCCTTCTGGGAGAGAAAGGAATCAGGCCCGGCTTCAGTGACGAGGTCACCTGCCCTATGGGTGACGATCTTGCCTCCCCAGGACGATCCGGATTCCAGAACCGTGCAGCGGATGGAGAGGCCGGCTGCCGCCGCCTGTTCTTGGAGTGCAAAGGCGGTCGCCAGGCCGGAAATGCCTCCACCGACAATGACCACTGTGCGGGGATTGCTCACGACTGAATGCAGAGGGATGATTCGTGCGCAGCCAGGATGTCTCGCAGGGTCTCGACCAAGGCCGGCGAGTCGTTCAGCATGGCCATCCGTTCCAGTTGCATACCCTTGTTTGCAGCCAGCTGCTTCAATTCGATATCGATATCGAACAGCGTTTCAACGTGGTCGCAAATAAATCCAATAGGCGCGACCAGCACCTGCCGATGCCCCTCGCGGTGTAACGCGTCCAGCACAGCCTCCACGGTCGGCCCCAGCCAGGCCTCGCTTGATCGCCCCTGGCTCTGATAGGCGAACCGCACCGGCTGACTTCCTAACAAGGCCGTCACGGCCTCGACCGTGCCTTTCACCTCGTCGGGATAGGGATCCTTCATCGCCACGATACGCTCCGGCAGACTATGCGCCGTAAACAGCACCGGCACAGTCGCCCGCATGCCGGCGGGAAATTTCTGGAGCCCCTGCTTGATATGCTCGACGATCGCCGCGATCAGTTTGGGATGTCGGTGCCAACTTCCGATATACGTGACGGGACAGGTGCTGTGCAGTGCGGCCCGCGCTTCTTCCACTTTCTTCTGATAGGCCCCGGTACTCAGTGAGGACTGTTGCGGCGCCATGCACAGGCCGATGATCTGCTCAGGATCTGCTCTGAGCAACTCGGCATACGTCTCCTTGATAAAAGGATGCCAATGCCGCAAGCCCACGTAGACCCGGTATCGACGATCGCCCGATTCGTTCAGCCGTTGTTCCAGTTTCCTTGCGACGTCCTTCGTGATGCCGACAGCCGGCGATTTTCCGCCGGTCGCGCGATACCGTTCACGAATCTCTTCGACAAGTTCGGGTGGCGTCGGTCGCCCCCCCCGCACATCGAGAAGAAAAGGCTCGACGTTCTCCAGGCAGTCCGGCCCGCCCATGGCCATGAGAAGAATCGCGGTGGGACGTTGCCGTTCCGGCACAGAATCCTCAGTGCAAAATTAAAAAGGTAAAATTCAAAAACTCGTTACACTCATTTATCACTTTTCATTTTGCATTTTGTTCAGCGTTGGCTGAGTTTGTGGACCATATCGATCGTCGCCGCGACATGATCGATCGGGGTGGCCGGCAGAATCCCGTGCCCGAGATTGAAGATGTGGCCCGCGCGCCCGCCGGCGCGCCGCAGGATATCCTCGACGCGGCGCTCGATTTCGTGGAGCGGCGCAAACAGCACCAGCGGATCCAGATTGCCCTGCACCGCGCGATCATGCCCTACCATTGCCCAGGCTTCGTCGAGATGAATCCGCCAGTCGATGCCGATGACATCCCCTCCCGCCTCGCGCATCTGGCGAAGGATGGCCGTCGTGCCGGTGCCAAAATGAATCGTCGGCACTCCCTCCCGCTTGAGCCCCTCAAAAATCAGCTGGACGTGCGGCATGACATACTCGGCATAGTCACCGGCTGAGAGACAGCCTACCCAACTGTCGAAGAGCTGAACGGCCTGGGCCCCGGCCTTGATCTGCCGCCTGAGATACCCGGTGATAACCCGGGCAAATTTATCCATCAGCTTGTGCCACGCTGCCGGATCTCCGTACATCATCTGTTTGGTATGGAGGTAATTGCGCGATCCGCCGCCTTCGATCGCATAGCTGGCAAGCGTAAACGGCGCTCCGGCGAATCCGATCAACGGCACTCGCCCATTGAGCGCACGTCTGGCTTGCCGAATGGCCTCGGCGACATACTCCAGTTCATCGCCGTCCACGACTTTGAGTCGTTCCACCGCCGCCCGGTCCCGGACCGGATTGTGGATGACCGGCCCCTCGCCCTCCGCGAATTCCAGGCTGATCCCCATCGGTTCCAACGGCAGTAGGATGTCGGCAAAAATGATGGCGGCATCCAGCGGAAAACGATCGATTGGCTGGAGGGTGACCTGCGCCGCAAGTTCCGGCGTCTTGCACATTTCGAGCATCGAATGTTTGGCGCGCAGCGTCCGGTACTCGGCCATATAGCGCCCGGCCTGGCGCATAAACCAGACGGGGGTGCAGTCGACCGGCTCGCGTCGACAGGCTTTCAGGAAACGATCGTTCATAATTTCGGCATTCTAGAGACGCGCGGGCGAACCTGTCAAATTGACGCAGCCACACAAATTCACCTCACACAAACTCCGGCAAAACATGGACAGACCCGGCTATTCCGGTACAATCAACCTGGCAGAAGAGATCGCCCCGGGAAGCCCGATTTCACTTTCCCGGGAGTTCTGTGTATAATGAGGTCCCATTATATGACTGAATTACCAATGCATGGTTGCGGTAGTTCAGCCTCGGCGGCCTGCCTGATTCTTCACTATACCAAGTGCCGCGAGATCACTCAGCCTTATCGGGACCCCGGCGCCCTGTAATACAGCACAGTACACTGCCGATCCCTGACCTGGAGGTAATCGAATGTCCGAAGTGCGTACGCTACACGCGAATAAAGCTCAGGATCTCTGGTTCACGGTGCTTCGCTGGTTCGATTCCTGGGCAGGACTCGAGTACATGAAGGTCGAAGGGCCGCCGAAGATGGACTGGCTCCGTTGCATCCCGCTCATTGCGGTCCACGGCATGTGCCTGGGGATCATTTGGGTCGGATGGAGCTGGACGGCTATCGCCGTCGCGATCGCCTTCTATTTCGTCCGCATGTTTGCGATCACCGGGTGGTACCACCGGTATTTTTCGCATCGAACGTTTAAAACCTCCCGCGCGGTCCAATTTGCGTTTGCCGTCCTCGGAGGGACCTGCGCGCAACGCGGACCACTTTGGTGGGCGGGCCATCACCGGCATCACCACATCGCCTCGGATACGCCGGACGATGTCCATTCACCGCGCCAGGGCGGGTTTCTCTGGTCCCACATGGGCTGGTTTACGTCTAAGACGCACTTTGCACCGCGCCTGAAAAGCATTCAAGATTTCGCGAAGTACCCCGAACTGCGCTTTTTGGATCGATTCGACATTCTCGTCCCCACCCTCGCCGGGTTCGGGATGTTCGGATTGGGCAGGTTGTTGGAGGCCTATGCTCCCGGTTTGGGCACCAACGGACCGCAAATGTTGATCTGGGGATTCTTTGTGTCGACCGTGGTGCTGATTCACGGGACCTGCACGATCAATTCACTCTCCCACGTCTACGGATCACAGCGCTATGTGACGGGGGACGACAGCCGCAACAACTTCATCCTCGCCCTCATCACCATGGGAGAAGGGTGGCACAATAATCATCACTACTATCCGGCTTCCACCAGACAAGGCTTCTATTGGTGGGAGATCGACATGACCTACTACTGTCTGAAGCTGATGGAGCGGCTCGGGCTGGTGTGGGACATCCGGGATGTTCCCGAGTATGTGCGTGAGGGGAAGAGTAAACAGGAAGCGATCGCAGTATAACGTTGAATCGGTCTTCGTGACGCCTCGCCCATCTCTCGCGTGAGCGCTGAAACCTGGTCCGGCTCGACAGACGCTTCACGAGGAACGAGAGACGGGCTCCTGTTCAATCAGACCCAATCGGACTCATCGCGTGAGGCCGGCCCCTCGGATACCCGGTCGGTCAAGGCCTCGCGAATCCTCCGGCTTTCCTGATCAATCTCTCCGCGCTCGGCATCCGGCGCGATCCAGGCTTCACCGGGATTGAGTTCAAACCGATAGTGATTCTTTCCCAGTGAGAACCACTCCACGTAGGGATGCGGGACGAGATTCGGGTGCGGATCGAACGAGATTAGATTGACCGTCCCAATCTGCGGGTTCTCCATGTCGCCGATCACCTGCCCGGCCATCTCCTCATCCTCAAACCGACTATTGCGAAAGCGAATGACCTGCCCGGCGATGTCGGCTTTAAAGTTGCCTTTCAAGTAGAGATCCACCGGTCCGATGGCTGCAAAGATGATTCGTCCGACAACAGTCCCTTCGACTCGATTGTCCAGAAACCCTTCGTGGACCCACCGGCCGTTTCCAAATTTCTGCGCCATGTCACTCCTTGAAGTTTACAACTCGGCCGGTTGCACGATCTCGCCGGAAGGCGGCTGTGCTTGAGCCTGGCTTCCGAACGCTCCGATTACCACCGCCAATAAAATCAGCGCGCTCCCCACCCACCCCTGGAGATCCAGCGTCTCGCCGAGAAAATACCACGAGAGCCAGGCGGCATAGGCCGGCTCCGAGGCAAAGACCAGCGCCACTTGCTGAGCGGGCACAATCTGCTGCGCCCACATCTGCACCGCAAAGGCTCCGGTGGCCAAGCCGCCGGTGATCCCGAGTCCGAGCAGCAACACGGCGGTGGGCACGAAGGCGCTGGCAGGCGCCTGTTCCCACAGCGTGGTCGGAATGAACAGCACGGTCATCGCCGCCATCTGCCAGGCCAGGAGCGAGGGCGCGTCAAACGTGCGAGTGAATCGCTCAAGGCAGACGATATGTCCCGCGAAGGCGACGGCACAGCCCAGCGTCATGAGATCGCCCACATTCATGGACGCGCTGGGCTTCACGAGCAACCAGAGCCCGACCGTGGCGATTCCCGTGGCAAGCAACACCCGACCATCGAATCGCCGCAGCATCAACGGCACAAAAATCACGTACAGCGCCGTGATGAAGGCGGAATTGGATGCGCTGGTGTAGCCCAACCCGACGGTTTGAAGCACGTAGCCCAGAAAGAGAAAGACGGTGGCGATGGCGCCTGCGATGAGCACCGCACGCTCACGATGCAATCGGTGCCGCGCGACCACAAACCACAGGCCCACCAGCGCGGTGCCCAGGAAAAATCTGAGGAACAGGAATGAGAGCGGAGGAATTTGTTCGAGGGCCGCCTTGGTGGCGGGAAACGTGGCGCCCCAGATCAAGGTCGTCAGGAGCAGTGCGAGTCGTGGCATGGGGTTGAAAACAGTGCTCGGAAGTGAGTGCTGGGTGCCGGGACCTGAATAGCGAGCGCTTCACATGAGTTTCAGCACTCGGTCCTCTGCGCGTCGTACCTTATGGCTTGCACAGCGGACAGCGCCGTTGCTCGTTCGTCCCGGCTTGTTCCATGGCTCGAAGCGCCCGGTCCTTGTCGGGATAGTCGAACCAGCCCCCTTCCCAGAAGTCACTGGAAGTGGAATTGGACGGCACTTCTGAGCACCGGTCCCGGTGCAGCGTCACCCGATCGATCGATCGGGCTATGTGAATCCAGTAGGTCATGACACACCCGTCCTCCCGAATCCGAAACGCCCGTCCATGCGTGAGCATGGACGACCCGGAATACACACCTCTGAGCTAACTATGATTCGTGCCCCCTGGGAGGAACCACGCCGGCAGTGACGACACAGCCTACGGGAGGAGCTGCCACTCATCCTTCTCGATGAAGACCTTGACGCCCGTCTCCAGCTTTTTGATATCGTCTTTCTCGAAGAGCCGCATGTAGCGCTCGATTCGATCTTCGTCATCAATTCGTTCTTCCTGCATCATCCCGCCGCTGCTCTTGTACCGTCGAATCAACACTGACATCGAACCCCTCCTGTGACGCTGGCAGTTGAACCACTCAAGTGTGCTACAATAAGCGAAACGTTGCGGGCCGGTCAAGGGCGCTCGTCGGCGTCCAGAACCTCTCGCGCGCTGCCTACACCACTGGATCTGGCCACATTCCAGGCGGAAGAAAGGGAACCAGGCCATGCCTCTCTACGAGTATCGTTGCGAACAGTGCTCCAAACAGTTTGAAGCCACCCAGTCCGTCCATGCCAGGGTTGAAGACACGGAATGCCCCTTCTGTCACGCCCGACAGGCAACCCGGCTCCTGTCTTCTTTTTCATCCAAAGTCGTCGGTGACCATAAGCCGACCTTTACCGAACTCAAAGCCAATGCGATGAATAATGAACGCATGGAAAAGTTTGCCAAACTGCCCCCTCTCAATGCCAAGCGCAACGTGCCGGCGCCGAATACCTCTTCCGACTCGGATCCCATTACAGGGATTGGATCAGGCTCTGGATCGTAAGCGATGGATCAGCCGCAATCCTTCACGTCGTCCATAACACCTTGTCTTCCTCTCTCAATGGCAGGAGGGTCCATGACCGCGAGTCGGTTTCTGGCGTCAGCCCTGATGAGCCTTGGCACAATCTTCTCACTCCCCGCCTTCGCGCAGGGTGAGTTCGCCGGCAGTCTGATCATCTCGGGCAACGGGCCCGAGATGACGACCATGGAGACGCTGGCCCGCGCGTTCGAGAAGACCAATCCCCGTGTCTATGTCGACATCATGTGGGACGACAATTCCAAGCCGCTGGAACTGGTCAAGACGGGGCAGGCGCACGTCGCGATCACAGGAGCAGAAGATCCGGCGCTGGCCTCGACCCAGATCGGATGGGATGGGATCGGTATTCTGGTTCATCTCTCAAACTTCACCAAAGAGGTGACCAAACAGCAGGTCGCCGACATTTTTTCCGGCAAAGTAAAAGAATGGTCCGAACTGGGGGGTCCGGAGACGAAGATTCTGCTGATCGACCGTCCACGCAATCAAAACATCCGCGATGCGTTTGAAGCGCAACTTGGGATCACCGGGAAAATCCCTGAAACCGCAAAGGTGATCGGCCGGGACGATAAAGTCGTCAAAACCGTAGTTGGAACGCTTCCGCCGCTCTCGGCCGCCGCCTATATTTCATTGAGCACCGGCCTGTCCGTCGTCTCGACCGGAGTTGCTGTCCGGCTGCTGCCGGTGGATAAGATCGAGCCGGAGATCCCGACGGTCAAGGACGGCCGTTACAGTCTACGTCGGCCCCTGTTGATGCTCTCAAAGAAAGAGCCCAACCCTTTGGTCGATGCCTTTGCGCAATTCGCCTTATCGGCTCCTGGCCAGTCCATCATTGCAGAAACGTACATACCGATGTCGAACAAGTAATCTTTCATCCAAGGAGGTCCTCATGCGCCCCTGGCAATCCACGGTATTCTTGATCTTCTTTTCCCTCCTGCTCGCTGCGACCCCCACGCCGTCACTCAGGGCCGAAGAAGGCGCCATCGTCGACGGTGCGGGCTTCACCCTCTACAACATGGAATCGATCAAGGGCTCCGATGCAGACAAAGTCGAACGGGATCCCATCTGCGACCGCAGCAAACGGCCCAAAATCACCAAAGTGGAACCGGACGAAGCCAAGCCGGGCCAGAAGGTGACCATCAAGGGCGAGAACTTCGGAACCAAGGAATGTTTCCACGGCGTGGCCTTCAGCGCCGCCGGTCCGACTAAGATCGAGTACACCTTCGTCAACGAAACCACCATCGAAGCAACGGTTCCGGATGTCCGGGCAGGCATGTCGTTCATCGATGTGGTCGCCGGGGGTGGCAACGCCCGGTCCAAGGGATTCTTAGTACAAGCCAAGTAATCTCCTCCGGCCCGGGAAGCCATCCCGACTTCCCGGTCCCGTTTTTCCCCATTCCTGACCGGTCCTCCCTCGACAGGCCTCTTGATCTTATGCTAGCTTACGCGCTCATTTTTGCCGGTCTCCGCGGAGCTCCGAGTGGGAATAAAAGGAAGCCAGAGAGACATGTTTAAGAAGATCCTGGTCGCCAATCGCGGTGAAATCGCCATGCGGATCATCCGCGCCTGCCGTGAGCTCAATATCGCCACTGCCGCCATCTATTCCGAGGCAGATTCAACCGGGATCTACGTCAAGAAAGCCGACGAAGCCTACCTGGTCGGGCCTGGGCCGGTGAAAGGCTTCCTGGACAGCCAGCAGATCGTCGATCTCGCCAAACGGATCGGCGCAGACGCCATCCATCCAGGATATGGATTTCTCTCCGAAAACGCGGAGTTCGCCGAACTCTGCCAGGCTTCAGGCATTACCTTCATCGGCCCTTCTCCGCGCGCCATCACGTTGATGGGGAGCAAGATTAAGGCGCGCGAGTTGGCGCAGGAGGTCGGTGTGCCCGTGGTTCCGGGAACCGAGGGAGGGGTCACCGACGTCAAAGAAGCCCTCGCGTTTGCCAGGAAGGTCGGTTACCCGGTCATGATCAAAGCCAGTGCGGGCGGCGGCGGCCGCGGGCTCCGGGTCGTGCGATCCGATGCCGAACTGCGTGAGAACATGGAGGTCGCCTCGCGGGAAGCCCTGACCTCTTTCGGCGACGGGAGCGTCTTCATCGAGAAATTTATCGAGCGGCCTCACCATATCGAATTCCAGATCCTGGGGGACCGCCACGGCAATATCATTCACCTGGGCGAACGCGATTGTTCAATCCAGCGCCGGCACCAGAAACTCATCGAAATCGCTCCTTCCCTGATCCTGACACCGAAACTGCGGGCAGAGATGGGCAAAGCCGCCACGACCATCGCGCGCGCCGTGAACTATGACAACGCAGGCACCGCCGAGTTTCTTCTCGATCAGGAAGGTCACTTCTACTTTATCGAGATGAATCCCCGCCTCCAGGTCGAGCATACCGTGACCGAGCAAATTACGGCCATCGACATTGTGCGGAACCAGATTTCCATCGCGGCGGGCAAGCCGCTCGAATTTCAGCAGAAGGACGTCACCCTCCAGGGCCACGCGATCCAATGCCGGATTAATGCGGAAGACCCGAAAAACAATTTCATGCCCTGTACCGGCACGGTAACGGCATACCTTTCCCCGGGCGGCATCGGCGTGCGCATCGACGGGGCCGTCTACAAGGATTACACCGTCCCGCCGTACTACGATGCGCTGTTAGCCAAACTGACCGTCCGGGGGCGGACATGGGAAGAAACCGTGAGCCGCATGAGACGCTCGCTCGAGGAATATGTCCTCCGCGGAGTGAAAACGACGATCCCCTTCATGATGAAGATCATGCAGGATCAGGATTTTCTGGCCGGGCGTTTCGACACCTCCTATCTGGACACCCATCCCGACCTGTACTCGTACCACGAATTTGAGCAGCCGGAAGATTTAGTCCTGGCGCTCTCCGCCGCCATCGCGGCCTACGAAGGGCTGTAATCGAGCAGCCCCCGCACTAATTCCAAAGAGATACGTTAGACACCATGGCGACAAAACGACCCGCAGCGAACAAACAGGTGAAGCCAAGACGCGCGTCCGGACCGGTCATCAAGACCTCGAAAGGACGGAAGCACCGCCCGAAGGAATTCACGATCCAGCCCGCAGCCGGCAAACCGATTCTGATTACCGACGTCGCGCTTCGTGACGGACATCAGTCGCTGCTCGCCACCCGCATGCGCACCGAAGACATGCTGCCCATTGCCCAAAAACTCGACGCCGTCGGTTATTGGTCGCTGGAAGTCTGGGGCGGCGCGACGTTCGATACCTGCCTGCGCTTCCTGAAAGAAGATCCATGGGAACGGCTCCGCGCCCTGCGCGCCGCGATGCCCAACACCAAGCTCCAAATGCTCCTCCGGGGGCAAAATCTCGTCGGCTACCGGCATTATGCCGACGACGTGCTGGAGCGCTTCATCGAACGCTCGGCGACCAACGGCATCGACGTCTTCCGCATCTTCGATGCGCTCAACGACGTGCGCAATCTCGATCGGGCGGTGCGCGAAGTCAAAGCCTGCGGTAAACACGCCGAGGCCGCTATCAGCTATACCGTCAGCCCCGTGCACAGCATCGACCGCTTTGTCGATATGGCGAAAACGCTCGAAGATATGGGAACGGACACGCTCTGCGTCAAAGACATGGCCGGACTCCTGGCGCCGCTTGACGCCTACCATCTCGTGCGCCGGCTGAAGGCTGCCGTCAAGGTACCCATCCATCTCCATTCGCACTATACATCAGGCATGGCCTCGATGGCCTCCTTGATGGCCATCCTCGGCGGGCTCGACATGCTCGACACCGCCATGTCGCCCCTGGCCGGCGGAACGTCCCATCCGGCGACAGAAACTCTGGTTGCCTCGTTGCAGAACACCCCGTACGACACCGGGCTGGAGCTCGCGTCCTTTCTGCCGATCACCGAACACTTCCGCACCGTCCGCCGCAAGTACCGCCAGTTCGAAAGCGACTTCACCGGCGTTGATGCGGAGATTCTGACTTCGCAGATTCCCGGCGGCATGCTCTCGAACCTCGCTGCGCAGTTGACGGAACAGAATGCGCTCGAACGGATAAAAGAAGTTCTCGACGAAGTGCCGCGCGTCCGGAAAGAGATGGGCTATCCGCCGCTTGTCACCCCGACCAGCCAGATCGTCGGCACGCAGGCCACACTGAATGTCCTGACGGGGGAGCGCTATAAAGTCATCACCACCGAGACCAAGAATTATTTCCTCGGGCTCTACGGCCGCGCCCCGGGACCGGTGGATAACGATGTCATGACACGCGCCATCGGCAATGAAGACCCGATCAAGACCAGGCCTGCAGATCGGCTTGAGCCCGAACTTGAAGCGATCAAGAAAGATCTGCCTGCCTCGGCTGACACGATTGAAGATCAGCTGTCGTTTGCCCTCTTCCCGGCCATTGCGCGGGACTTCTTTGAAGCCCGCGCGAAGGGGGACCTGGTCCCGGAGCCGCTCGCCGCCTCTGCCCCAAAAGGGCCGGCCTTCGCCCACGAATTGCACCTGGCTCCGGTGGAGTTCAATGTGACCGTTCACGGCGAAACGTATCACGTAAAAGTCTCCGGCTCCGGTCGCAAAACCGATGGACGAAAACCCTACTACATCCGGGTCAACGACAAGCTCGAAGAAGTCTCTCTGGAAGCAATCCAGGAAGTGCTGGCCGGCGTTCCGGAAACTCAAGACACGGGGTCAGCGGCCAAGCCGAAACGTCCCAAGCCGTCAAAACCGGGGGACGTCGCGCCGCCCATGCCGGGCCGTGTCGTCAAGATCCTGGTCGCGAAGGACGATCACGTGAAGGCCGGCGATCCGCTCCTGATTATCGAGGCCATGAAGATGGAAAGCCGTGTGCCGGCTCCGATCGACGGGAAGGTCGCGGCAATCCTGGCCGCCGAAGGGGACAATGTGAAAACGGATGAAACGGTCATCCAGTTGGAATAGTCGGATCCACCCGCGTAGACCCGGCTGTGCCTTCGAGAAGCCGCACATCGCGCTGGTAGTTTTCATCCTGTTGTGTCACATCATGACCGCCTGCTCATCCCCCCCGTCGATTCCGGCGCAGTTAGACGCCATTGAGCGCATTCCCGTCAAGACCGTCCAGGTGCATGACCAGCGGATCGCCTATCTGGATGTGGGCACGGGCGCGCCGGTCATCCTGATCCACGGCTTCGGGGGATCGATGTGGCAATGGGAGCATCAGCAGCACGCGCTCGCACAACACTTCCGGGTCCTCACGCTCGATCTGCCCGGCTCCGGGCTGTCCGACAAACCAGAAATCGACTACCGGCCGGATCAAATGTTGGACTTCTTTGTCGGGTTTATGGACGCCGTGAAGCTCACGGAAGCCACGTTAGTCGGCAATTCCATGGGGGCCGGACTGGCAATCGGCATGGCATTGACCCACCCAGCACGCGTCACCAAGCTCGTCCTCATCGGCGGATTACCGCAACATGTCCTGGAGAAACTTACCAGCCCGTCAATCAGGCGTGCCTTGGAAACCGGTGCGCCGTCCTGGCTCGTCTCACTCGGTAACTGGCTGTTCGGCGGACTGATGATCGAGTCAGTCTTGAAAGAAATCGTGCATGATCCGTCGCTTCTCACCCCGGCCGTCATCGAGCGGTCCAACCGCAACCGGCAGCGCCCCGGACTCATCAAACCCATCATGACCGTCAGGGAAAACCTGCCGCTGTGGGAGTCCGGGTTTGCCACGCGCATCGGGGCGATCACACATCCCACGCTGGTCATCTGGGGAGCCGAAGATCGGGTTTTCCCGGTCGCCGTCGGCGAAGAACTCCACCGGACCATCAAGGGATCTCGATTCATTCCGATCCCCGCCGCTGGACACATTCCGCAATGGGAACAGCCGGGCATGGTCAATCAATCACTGATCGCGTTTATTCAATCGTGACCGCGTGAAGACAGGATCACGGGTTATTGGTAGAATGATCCAATGCGTTTCACAAAGGAGAACCTGATGCAGAAAGGATATCGGGCGTTCATCGGAACAATCCTCTGTCTCTTGCTCGGACTGGCCGGGTGCGGCAGCACCGGGAGTTCCGCCGGCACGGGCTTCCTTTACAAGAACCTCGCTGTCGCTGAGGGAAGCGCGGTCGCAGGTGAGGGAAACAGCATCCTCTTCAAAGGCAGCCCGCTGATGCTGTCAGGCAACGGGATTAAAGTCGGCGACCACCTCCGCGACGTGAAGGTGGCACAACCCGACCTCTCGCTGGTCAACATCGCCCACACAAAAGGTGAAGGAAAGGTGCGGATCATCAGCGTGGTCCCCTCGCTCGACACCAAGGTATGCGAGCAACAAACGCATCACCTGAGCGAAAAAAACAAGGGTCTCGATAAGATGGTCGAGCTCATCACCGTGAGCATCGACACTCCCTTCGCCCAGAAGCGGTTTGCGGAGGAAGCCAACATCAACAATGTCACCTTCCTGTCCGACTATCGCGGAGCCGAATTCGGCAAGACCTACGGCCTGCTGCTCAAAGATCCGCACATTCTCGCGAGAGCCGTCATGGTCGTCGACAAACAGAACACCGTTCGCTATCTTCAAATCACGCCCGAGCTGGCGCAGCTACCGGATATGGAAGAGGCCTTTCAGTTTGCCCGTTCATTGATCACGGCTAGCTGACCATTGCTTCTGAGTACATGGACCTCGTGACGAGACAGTTGAGACGGAAGCCCGGTGCCGGGCAAGAGGATCAGCTGTCGCAGTAGAGAGACAATGGCGCACTACGACCTCCTTGTCATCGGCACGGGACCGGCAGGGCAGAAAGCCGCCGTGCAGGCCGCCAAGCTCGGCAAGAAGGTGGGCCTGATCGAGCGCAAAGAAGTCGTCGGCGGGGTCTGCATCAACACCGGCACGATCCCAAGCAAGTCCCTCCGCGAAGCCGTGCTCTATCTCTCAGGGTTCCGGCAGCGCAGCCTGTACGGAGCAGGCTACCGGCTCAAACAAACGATCACCATCGAAGATCTCGCGTTCCGCACCAGTCACGTCATTAAGAACGAGATTCAGATCGTTCAACAGCAGATGGCCCGCAACCGGGTCGAAATGATCACGGGATCGGCCAGCTTTCTCGACTCCCATCGCCTGCGGATTCAGCAGAGCGCCGGCTCGATCGAACACACGGCGGATTTCATCGTCATCGCCGTCGGCACAGAGCCGGCCCGGCCGGACGACATTCCGTTCGACGGCCGGACCATCATCGATACCGACGGGCTTCTGACACTCAAGCGCATCCCCGACTCCATCGTCATCGTCGGAGGGGGGGTGATCGGAACGGAGTACGCCTCGATCCTGGCTACGCTGGGTGTCCCGGTCATTCTAGTCGATAAGCGTCCGCGGCTGTTGGAATTCGTGGATGCGGAGATCATCGACACGCTGCAGCGGCAAATGAAGGAGATCGGCGTCACACTCTACCATGAGGAAGAGGTGCTGGCGATCAAGAAGGAGACGGACGGCCGGGTCGACGTCTGTCTGCAGAATGCCAAGCCGATCTCCGCCACCACGCTGATGTATGCCATCGGCCGCGTCGGGGCAAGCAAGGAGCTCAATCTCGACCGGGTGGGGATCACACCGGACGCTCGCGGACGCCTCGCCGTCAACGAACATTTCCAAACAGCAATTCCGCATATCTACGCGGTCGGAGACATCATTGGGTTTCCCGCGCTGGCATCCACGTCGATGCAGCAAGGCCGCCATGCCTCCTGCCATGCCTTCGGCCAGCCGGATCGCACGGACACGGGACTGCTCCCCTATGGGATCTATTCCATTCCTGAAATTTCCATGGTGGGCCGCAACGAGGAAGAACTTGCCAAAGCCGACGTTCCCTTCGGGGTCGGCGTTGCCCGTTATCGCGAGATTGCACGCGGCCAGCTCATCGGCGATGAAACCGGCATGCTCAAACTCCTCTTTCATCGCCGGACCTTGGAGGTCCTGGGAGTCCATGCCATCGGGGAAGGGGCCACGGAACTCATTCATATCGGACAGGCGGTCATGGCCTACCGGGGCAGGATCGAATACTTCATCGACACCGTCTTCAACTATCCAACGCTCGCGGAATGCTATAAAGTCGCTGCGCTGGACGGCATCAACCGGCTACCCAGGCCCTGGGCGCCGCACAAATGAAATTAGTGAACCGTCGATCGTGAAGCTTCCTTTGTGGGGAAGTCCGAAGCTTGCGCGATGCGCTTCACGCCTCACGAGAAACGTTTAGCCGGGCAGGAGTGGCTGCATGTCGTTTTCGGACCACCTCAGACAACTCGCCAGGCCGATCTGGGAGGCGCAGTACAGCCATCCCTTTGTCGTCGCATTGGGGAAAGGCACGCTGCCCCACCGGAAGTTCAAGTATTACATTCTTCAAGACGCGCGGTTTCTCAGCGATCTCTCACGCGTCTTCGCCGCCGGCGCGGTGAAAGCCCCCGACTCCGACAGCGCCCTGCGTTTCGCCAAACTGGCGGAGGAAACCATCACAGTCGAGCGCAGCCTGCACGAAAACTACGGGAAACGGTGGAGGATGACGGCGCAGCAGATGAGCAACGTGCCGATGGCACCGACGAACTACGCTTACACGAGGCATATGCTGAGCGTAGCGCACGCCGGCTCAGCCGCAGAAATCACGGTCGTCGCGCTGCCCTGTGCCTGGATCTACTGCGTCGTGGGGCAGCATCTCTTAAAGAAAGGTCCGCCGCCCAAAAGCCATCCGTATCGTGACTGGCTCATGCTCTATGCGTCGCCTGAGTTTGCCGAAGTCCAGCAATGGATGCGCAAGAAAGTGGATCAGTGGGCCAGAACCGCGGGCCAAGCAGAGAAGCAGCGGATGGAAGAGGCTTTTCTCATCAGCTCCCGCTACGAGTGGATGTTCTGGGACATGGCCTGGAACGAGGAAGAGTGGCCGGTCTGAAACCCTGCAGGCATGCCAGCCCCTCCAACATTTGCCTTCGTTGGAGTCATCCTCTACATCGTTGTAGCGAATATCTGCTATACAGGGGTTGGATCGCCGAGCTTAGTGTGCAAACAGCCCGGCCTGATCAGGCTGTTCAATTTGGCATGTTAACCTGCATGCTCGGATTTGTCCTTTTGATCAACCTTGCACTTATGCAAGTCGCAGGTACGGGACCGGCAGCGATGTTCTTCGGCACTGCCAAGCCAGGGGGGCTTGGGACGTAGCCGCCTTCTGAAACTCAAGAGAATCGCACACGGATTTCGCGACAAACCTTTTCATCGAGTGCATTCATTGACCCATCGAACGATCTGGCTCAACCTCGGCAGTCTTGGAGCGCTCGTCGCGCTCCTCGGGCTTACCTATTGGCTGCACACCGGGCCTCGTGCTGTCCCCGGATTGATCGAGCAGCTGAAGGACGAAGATGCAACCGCGAGGATTCTGGCGGCGCAGTGGCTGGCAAAGCTGGGGCCTGATGCCAAGTCGGCCGTGCCGGCTCTTGTCGATCTGGCCTTGAACGATCCCGATCAGGATACCAGCGCCGCCGCCGCAACGGCGATTCACACGCTGGACCTCCAGGCCTCCCGCGAAGTCGTCGCGGGGTATTTGCCTGCGCTCTGGGAAGCGGACCCGGAAGTCCGGCGCAAAGCCTGCGTGGTCCTGGGCAGTCTCGGCCCGGTCGCCAAACCGGCGGTAGCCCCGCTCATCACGATGCTGGACGATACTGATGAGCTGGTGCGCGAGCGGGCCGTGGGCGCGCTCGGCACGATCGGTATTCCGCAGACCGAAATCGTCGCCGCACTGACCAAGGCGATGCGCGACCCCGCCTCCGTCGTTCGGTATCGGGCCGTCGCACAGTTCGCCTTTCATATCCCTGTCACGGCCACTTCGCTCCCGACTCTCATGGAGCTGCGGAACGACCAGGACAAATCCGTCGCGTCCCTGGCTGAAGTGGCGCTGGAACATGCCGGCCAGACCGATCGACAGGATCTCAGCAACCTGATTGCCCTCCTGGAGCGCCCGGGCGAAAAGGATTATGCGCTCCAGCAACTCGCGCAATTGGGACCGGAGGCCGCCGACGCCGCGCCGGTCCTGATCCCGGTGCTCAAAGACAGCCTCGCGTTGAATCGCTATCTCGCCGCCGAAGCACTCCGGGCCATCGGGCCGGCGGCAGAAGCAGCCGTCCCAGACTTGATCGCCGCGCTTCACGATCCCGATCCGATCGTGATCGAAAGCGCCGCCGAAGCGCTTGAAGCTATCGGAACTCCCGAGGCACTCAAAGCCATTGAACCCATGCGCAAGGAGAACGCGTCATGACGGACGAGCCGTCGTCGTCGAGACCGGCCGGAATTATTCTGGCTCTCTATTGGGGCAGCCTTCTCCTCAGCTTGACCCTCCCGTGGGGCCTGCTGACGCTCTTTGAGATTTCTGCGCATCGGCGCACGGCAGGTGAAGCGTTCCGTTATCTGACGCTGCATTTCTTTGCGCCGGGCTACAACTATTTCCTGGTCGGCGCACTCAGCGCAGCCCCGTTTGTCGTCTGTGCCGTCTTCCTGCTGTTTCACCTGGGCTGGAACGACCGGCTGGAACCGGCCCAGCGTTCACGCCGGATGGCTGGGGTTCTGGGCAGCTTGATTCTCATGACCGGCGTGACATTCTGGACGCACCTGAGCGCCCTGATGTATCCCGACGCCCAGGGCGCTTTGGTTTATTTCTTTCTCCCCTACGTTCTCCTCGTCGTGATTCCCCTGGGCTACGGCGTCGGCCGTCTCATCCTGGCCTTTATGACAATGATTCGCCGTAACGATGGAGAGCCGGCCTGAGACGCAGGACAACCGGGCCGCCGTCGGCGGACATTTCTCGAATCTGTTGATCCGATAATCGCTTGCATCGCCGGCATGCACCGGATGTATTCCCCCTGCCCATCACCTGTCACAACAGACGCTCAGGCCTCTGTTACGGAAGGCTGGACACCGGCCCGGTCCTGAGTATAATGGCGTCACCCCGATGCCGCTTGTGAGTTTGATCCTGCTCATGACCGCAATGATCCTGCAGGTATGGCCGACTGCTTCGCTCGGAGCCACTGCCGGATACGAAGAAAGTCTTAAACAATTGGCACAAGAGGTGACCGCAAAAGCCGTCAAAGCCAGGAAACAGCGGCTGGCGTTTTTGGATTTCACCGATATAAAAGGCAACGCCACCCCTCTGGGCCGGTTCCTCGCGGAGGAAGTCGGAACACAGGTCCTGGTAGCGGGCGAGTTGAACGTCGTGGACCGCACGCTCGTCCAGTCCACTTTAAGAAAACTGCACGTAGACCAGATCGACCGCGCCCACGCCAAAGCCGTTCGGCGTGCGGCAAAAGCCATTCGCGCCGACGTATTCGTCAGCGGTTCGTATTTTGAAACCCCGGAGGACGTGCAAGTCACCGCGAAGCTCATCAGTCCGTTGAACGCGCAAGTCGTCGGGGCTGTGCGCGGCACCTTTCCGAAAGACGGCCCGCTCGGTGAACGTCTGAGAGAAGTAAACAAGCCGCTGGTGGCGACTATTGAAGGCCCCGGGGAACCCCCGTTGCCCGCCGGTCTTGGCTTCCATCGGAACGAGCACTACGAACTGGTGGTTCACTCGATCGAGGAACAGGATGGACGAGCGACGCTGGATCTCACGATCGAGAACCGTTCTCCGCGCGACCTGAAAGTGTCGTGCATCTTGCAAGACACGACATTAGAGGACGATCATGGCGCGGTCTGGCCACAGGGAGTCGAGGACAATCGTGAAGGGTTGTGCGTGCGAGGGCTCGAACTGGCTCCCCGCCAGAAAGAACGGACCGTGCTGACGTTCACTGCCCCGCCGGATGCATCCGCCTCGCAGTTCACGCTACACTATCACGAGGAATTACCGCGACGGGACGCCACGTTTACGATTGACGGGATAAAAGTGGATTCCGGTGCTGTCGCCGCTCCCATCAACCCCTAACTACAGTGACGGATTTATGCCGAACACGCTCAAGCAAGTTTTGACCATTGCCGGATCCGACTCCGGCGGAGGTGCTGGGATACAGGCCGACATCAAGGCCATGTCTGCGAACGGCGTCTTTGCCATGTCCGTGATCACGGCCATCACCGCGCAGAATACCGAAGAGGTGACGGACGTTTTCGAATTGCCGACCTCGATCATCGCCGCGCAGATCGACGCGATTTTTGACGATTTCGACGTGGCCGCCGTCAAGACCGGCATGCTTTCTTCCAAGACCATCGTCGAGGTGGTGACGAAGATGTTGAAGCCCCAGAACGTCTCGAATCTTGTCGTCGATCCAGTGATGATCTCGAAGAGCGGCGCGCCGTTATTGAAACCGGATGCCATCGACGCCCTGAAGACCCAGCTCTTCCCGCTCGCCTTGATCGTCACACCGAACGTGCATGAGGCGCAGCAACTCTCCGGCATCGAAATCAAGTCGTTGGCCGACGCGAGACGGGCCGCGAAGGTGATTCACGGTTTCGGGTGCAAGCATGTCCTGATCAAAGGCGGCCACCTGCTCACCGAGCGCGCCACCGACTTGCTCTATGACGGACGGTTCTTCAATGTCTTGAAGGGTGAATTCATCGAGACGCGGCACACCCACGGAACCGGCTGCACCTTCGCCTCCGCATTGGCGGCGCACCTCGCGCGAGACCGATCCGTGCTGGACGCGGTGCAGGCCGCCAAGCGCTATGTGACGGAAGCGATCCGCCACAGTTTGGCGATCGGCCATGGGCAAGGCCCGACGGACCACTTCTACTTCCTTGAACGCTAGCCTGGGGGACTCATGTTGCCACGGCGCTATCCTCCCGTCACGTTTCTCCTTACCGGCTTCAGTTGGCTGGTCCTTTCATCGATCCTCGGCTTAGCCATTCTGGTGGGTCTGGTCCGCGGCACCCCGCTGCCGGCGTGGGTGCGGTTGGCCCACGTGCATGCCGCGTTGGTCGGCGGTGTCGCCCAGATGATCCTGGGCGGCTTCCTGGCCTTCATTCCCCCGCTCCTTATGACGGGTCAGAAACAACGGGACTCCCACCCCGTGCTGTTTCTGGCGATCAACGCCGGCGCGGTCGGGATGGTTGTGGGATTCTGGCAGCAGCACAACGTGGTTGTGGGGGCCGCCGGCTTCCTCGTGGTCGGAGCCTTTCTCTGGATTGCCCGCGACGCCTGGACCCAAGCGCGCCGGAGCCTTAATTCGCCGCCGCTGAATCTCTGGTATTACGCTGTGGCCCTCCTCGCTCTTTTTGGCGGACTGGGCTGCGGCGAAACCATGGCCCTCGGTCTCACCCAACAACTCCACGCCTACGTGCGGCTCGCGCACATCCATCTCAATCTGCTGGGCTTCGTCACCCTGGCCATCATCGGCACGATGCACAATTTGCTGCCCACCGTGCTGAACACACCGCTCTCCAGTCCGAAACTCGCACGGAGCGTGCTATTTCTCATGCCGCTGGGCGTGGCCGCCTTGATCGTTGGATTTATGAACTCATCCGTCCCGATCGAAATGGCTGCCGGCGGAGTCCTCTTCGTCGGCGCGACGCTCTATGCCGTAAACCTCTTCCGCACCTGGATGGCATCCACCCACAAGGGCAGTGCCGCCGCGGACCATCTTTTGACCGGTACCTTTTTCCTGCTGTTCACAATTATCCTGGGCGTCCTCGTGGGAGCCAACAACCTCTCGAGTCCTCCGCTCCTGCCCTACGGCAGGCTCCACCTCGTCGCCTACACCCACATGGCGCTCGTGGGATTCGTTTTGCAGACGATCATGGGAGCGCTCTCCCATCTTATCCCCATCACGCTCGCCGTCAGCCGGGTTCCGAGCAACAAGAAGCGCGGTCCCTATCTCGATCAGTTGACGACGATTATGGATCGCTGGCGAACTGTCCAAATCAGCGGACTCAGCCTGGGTACGATGGGACTCGCGGTCCTCGCCTCGCTCACCTGGAACGTGCCGCTTTCATCAATCTATATTGGAATCGCTACCTGGACGTGCTTCGGGCTGTTGCTCAGCAGCCTGGCGATCTTTTCCGTTAAGCTGGCGGCGGTACTGAGCAGGCAGCCGGAGGGTTCGACGCCGCCATCGACCTAGCCAATCGACGCATGTTCGACTTCGTACTCTTGTCCCTGCACCTCCTGAACAATTCCGGGCTCCTGGCCCGCATCTAACCTGCCGTCTTTTCAGAACATCGGGAAACCGTGTGTCCAGCCTGGTTCTTGCTCTGTTTACCACCAGCACACCGCCTGACCAGGACAGGCGTAACAGGAGGGGCGCCCATGAACGATCAGCTGTCCCAGATGGTCCCGGATCCCTGGCAAAGCCTTTTCCATTTCCTCACGATTCCCCTCTCGTGGATTCCGGACATGCAGCAATCGCTCATCGGCTTCGTGTTGTCTTCCGCCACCGGGTGGCTGGCGGGAATCTACTACCTGCTTCTCCTGTTTCCCGTTCTCCTGTGGATCGGCGCAGTGTGGTGCACGCATCTGACACTCTACACATTGCCGTTCCGGTCAGGCCGTATCGAATTGATGAGGATGCTGTTGCTGGCCTGGTGGGACACGGCCTTTGCGATTTGGATGTACTGGGTCGGACTCGCCCGCTTCGTGATGGTCGTCGCCGGATGGTTCTTCACGCTGGGCAGGCTGGCCCTCAAGCTCTTCGCGGAAACGATGAAGCAACTCGTCATTCTGCCGTTCAAAATGACCGGTCAGATGACGCAAAGCTATTTCCAGCCCGGCGTGCCGTGGATCGCCTTTCTGCTCCTGATCTTCTGGTGTCTGCTGGAAGCGACGATCTTCACCTACACGCTCATGCCGACGGTCACGGAAGTGCTCGCCGGCATTACGGGCTCGGAAGCGTCAGTCATGACCGGCACGATTCTCTACTTCTTTCTATTCTTGTTGATCATGGGCAGTTTCGCCTGTATCCAAGTGCTGGCGGACGCCATGAAGAACCACGAGTACCGCTACCTGGCGCAGATGCTGCTCGTGGAGGTATTCGTCATGATTTTCGAGGTCATGTTCCTGTACCGGGAACTGGTGGATGCCATCACGCCGTGGATCGCCCAGCAGACCGGCGAACAGTTCCGGCTCGGTATCGGCTTCACCCTCTCGTTGGCGACCTTCGGCTGGGTCGGCGTCCGCGGCATGACCTGGTTCCTCTTCGGACAGTACGGCACCCCGCCCTTGCTGTCCTTCATCTCGCGCCGACCGATGTATCAACCGGCGGCAACCGACGGCATCCCGCAACTCCATATCGAGCCCCCGGTCTGGTGGCAGGCTCCCATGGAAGATTTCAAGCGAGAGATCGGCTGGCTACATGGCAAAGCCCAGGAACTCATGGAGTTCCTCATGTTGCCGGTGTTGCACCTGGCAGCAGCCCAGCTCAATTTCGCAATGATCCTGATCACGGGGAAACCGGTTTTCGGCATTCCGTTTAAGAGCTTGAAGGACATCGTCGATGCGCGGGAATTGCTCCCTACCGTCCGATGGGAACCGAAGAAGGTGGCATCATGAAGCGCGGACCGACCTTCGCAATTGCCTGCGCCCTCCTTCTGGGAACGCTCGTGAACTGCACGGGAGAGCCGGTTGAATCGCGCAAGCCCAAGTCCACCCTCTTCATCGGCGTGGATGCGAGCGGTTCGTTCCGCACCTCGGGCCACTACGAGAACGCCCTGTCGTTTCTGGCCCATTACATCTATGGCCATATCAACGAACTGGGCGGACTGGACAAACCGCAGGCCATGTTTGTCGCGAGCGTCGGCGGCAAGAACCTCCGCGAGCCGAAAAGTTTTCACCCCATCCATGAGTTCGAAGGCAAAGAAGTCTCAGAGATCGAGACCGAATTGAAACAATGGTTTCCACCGACGGACGTCGTGACGGATTTCAATCCGTTCTTTCACGAGGTCGCGCGTATCACCAAGGAACGCAATCTGGTTCTCGCGCCGGTGAACGTCATAATCATCACGGATGGAGTGCCCGACTCCTCGATTACGGGCGTAAAGGCCGGGGCTCAAGAGCTCTACCAGAAGATCGATCTGAAGCCCTTGGAGTATCTCTCTCGGAACGTGACCTTGAGGCTGGCCTACGTCAGCCCGAAAGTCGGAGAACAGTGGCGGGCGCATGTACCCCGCCATCGAGTCCGGCTCTGGACGGTGGACGCCGAGGTCATGAAAGGGTGGAAAGCCCAGATGCAACCGGGAACCGACCTGCAGGAGCAAACTAAATTCTGGCGCTGGCTTCGAGACAATGTGGACTTCCGCATCCGGGCAAACAAGTGACCGCACCTTCTCGTCCGGCAGCGACCCCTGACCGCACATTCGGACTCTGCTACAATCTCCGCCTATGGAAGAGCGATTCTCGTTTATTGATTACCTGGGCCACCGGGTTTCATCGATCCTGACCGTTCCCGGCAACGGCACGGATCGGATTGCCGTATTGTGCCACGGGTTTCTTTCCGGCAAACACAGCACGACGAATAAAACCCTGACCCGTATGCTGACGGAGCGCGACATCGCCACCTTTTGCTTCGATTTCTTCGGGCAGGGGGAGAGTGAGGGTCCCTTCGAGGAGATCACGAACACGCTGGCCGTCGGGCAGGCGATGGCCGCCCTGGATCTCCTGAAGCAGAAAGGATTTCGAAAATTGGGATTGATGGGCTCCAGTTTCGGCGGGCTCGTGTCGATTCTCACCGCCGCGCAGCGGACGGACCTTGCCTGCCTCGCCTTGAAATGTCCCGTCGTCGATTTCGCAGAAGAGTTGCGACTGGGTTTCGGGGATGAAGAACTGGCGCGATGGAAGGCGACCGACACGATTCCCAACATCATGGGCGGCACAGACAGAATCGCGCTGCGTTATGCGTTCTACGAGGATTGTCTCCGTCAGATTGCGTACGAACCCGCACGATCGATCACGGCTCCGACCGTCATCGTGCAGGGCGATAAAGACGAGCATGTGCCGCTCCACCAGAGCCGGAGGCTGTACGAAGCTCTTTCTGTGAAGAAACGGCTGGAAATCCTGCCCGGCGCCGATCATCAATTCACGAAGGGCGAGGACTTCAAGCGAATGACGAACACAATCGCCGACTGGCTGACGGAACATCTGACAGGAGCTGTTTGAAATGATTACGGCGGAGGAGCAGCGTGCGACGTTGCTGGGACTCTATCCTCTCTTCAAAGAGGAAGTCTATCGCCGGCGCGAGCAGATGATGCGCTGGACCGCCATCGGCAGCGGCTCCATGTGCACGATCCTTTTCGTGCTGCTTCTGATCCCCGACCAGGGTCGGCTCACGCTCAGCGCGCGCGCCCTGGC
>DATIGF010000016.1:0-2425 GCA_035454865.1 Nitrospiraceae bacterium
AAGAGCTCGAGTGGAACGCCACCCGCCGACGTGCTGGCCAAGCAGGGCATTCTGCCTGGCATCAAGGTCGACACGGGGGCGAAAACGCTGGCCGGATCGCCGGACGAAAAAATGACCGAAGGCCTGGACGGCTTGCGGGAGCGACTGAAAGAATATCGGGAGCTCGGCGCCCGCTTCGCGAAGTGGCGGGCCGTCATTCGCATTACCGACAAACTACCCAGCCCAATGTGTGTGAACGTCAACGCCCACGCGCTGGCGAGGTACGCCGCGTTGTGTCAGGAGCAAGGCATTGTGCCGATCGTGGAACCCGAAGTTCTGATGGATGGGCCTCACACCATCGAGCGCTGCGAGGACGTCACCAGTTCCATGCTCCATGCGGTGTTCCACGCACTCTTCGAACAGTGCGTCCAGCTGGAAGGCATGCTCTTGAAACCCAACATGGTGATTGCCGGAAAGAACTGTCCGAAGCAGGCCTCCGTACAGGAGGTTGCCACGGCTACGTTGCGCTGCTTGCGCCGTCATGTGCCGGCGGCAGTTCCCGGCATCGTGTTCCTGTCCGGCGGACAGCCGAGCATCACGGCGACTGCGCACCTCGATGCCATCAATCGCCTGGGCGGACCGAAGCCCTGGTCGATTAGTTTTTCGTACGGCCGCGCCCTGCAGGATGTAGCGCTGGAAGCATGGCACGGGCAGAAGGAGAACTTGAAGGCGGGCCAACAAGCTTTCCATCATCGAGCCAAGTGCAACAGTGAGGCGGCGAGGGGTCGCTATACCAATGACCTGGAGCGCGAACCGGTCGGCGCGAGTGAACCGGCACATCGCGCGGATTGGCACGAGGACTGACATTTTTTTGCCGTATTCAATGGAGCTTCAGCGTTGACATGCTCGTTCTGGTGATCAACAGCGGGAGCTCGTCAATCAAATTTCGGCTCGTGGAAGTGGTCGAAGAAGCGAGGGGCGGACTGACAATTCGGCCGGCATTGCTCCAGGGTGCTGTGAAGGGCATCGGGAGTGTCGCAAGCTTTGAGGTGATGGGTCAGGCTGTCGGCCGTTCGACGGCGACGTTGGACATTCGGGACCATGCACACGCGTTGCGAGTTCTGCTCGATCGCCTGGCAAGCTCTCTCGGCAAGATCGAAGCGGTCGGGCATCGGGTCGTGCATGGGGGAGATGAGTACGTGAAGTCGACGTTGATTACTGAACAGGTTGAGGCCGGAATCGACGCGTTGTCCGAATTGGCGCCCCTACACAATCCCTCGTGCCTTGCAGGGATTCGCGGAGCGCGTGCGGCCTTTGGCAAAACGTTACCGATGGTGGCCGTCTTCGACACGGCCTTTCACCAGACCATGCCGGAAGTCGCCAAGCGTTATGCGATTCCCGTGGACCTGGCCGATCGACACCGCATCCGCCGCTATGGTTTTCACGGGATTGCGCATGCCTCACTCGCGAACGGGTATGCGGCAGCCACTGGGACTCCATTGGAGAACGTGCGTCTGATCACCCTGCAGTTGGGCAATGGCTGTTCCGTTGCCGCGATCGCACAAGGCCGGTCGGTCGAAACCTCGATGGGGTTTACCCCCCTGGAGGGGTTGGTGATGGGAACAAGGTCGGGCGACGTGGATGCCGCCATTGTCAGTTACCTGGCGGAGCGGGAGAAGGTCGAGGCGGCTGAAGTCGAGCGGTGGCTCAACGAGCGATCCGGCCTTCTCGGACTATCCGGTCGTTCGAACGACATGCGGGAGTTGCTTCGCGCGGCAGAGCAGGAGCAGCACAAAGGGGCGCAGCTGGCCATTGATCTGTTCTGCTACCGGGTGCGCAAGTATCTCGGCGCTTACGTCGCTGTGTTAGGTGGCGTCGATGCCATCGTCTTCGGAGGCGGGATTGGAGAAAATGCGCCGGAGATTCGGGATCGGATTTGCAGGAACTTGGAATGGTGCGGCCTGAGGCTCGACCCCGACTGCAATCGAGCGGCGGTGGGACTTGCGCCGGGTCGCGCAGCAAAAATCAGCGCGGATGGATCGCGGTTGGCGGCCTACGTGGTCGCAGCGGATGAGGAAACCTGGATTGCCAGGGAGACCGTCCGGTGTGTGCGAGGCGCCATTTCATAAGTCAAGAAGCCTACTATAACAGAGGGAAAGGAGATGCTATGGGAAATCCGTTATCGCCGAAGGAACTGAAATTGATTGATGCCTACTGGAGGGCGGCGAATTATCTCTCGGTGGGGCAGATCTATCTCTATGATAACCCCCTGCTGAAAAAGCCGTTGAAAAAAGAGCACGTCAAGCCTCGGCTCCTCGGTCACTGGGGGACCACCCCGGGCCTGAATTTCCTGTATGTCCATCTGAATCGAGCGATCAAGAAGCGGGATCTCAGCATGATCTACATTATTGGTCCCGGCCACGGCGGTCCCGGCATCGTCGCCAAT
>DATIGF010000017.1:0-5207 GCA_035454865.1 Nitrospiraceae bacterium
AGCTTGCACCAGGCGGCTCCTTCGCCGCCGCGGAGCATCTTTAAGCCAAACACATCTGAATAGAATTTCACGGCCTTTCTGGCATCCGTGACCTCGATCACTACATGGTTACAGCCATAGACTTGGACCGCCATAATGAAGCCTCCCTCACGCCCGGGTTTGCCCGGACAGCTGACCAATCGTCGACACAAACGTTTCCACCGGTTGCGCGCCGGAGATCGTCGTCGATCCGTTGAACACGAAATAGGGCACTCCTCTGATGCCCAAGCGATGTCCTCTTGCTTCTTCGCCTTGGACCTCTACAATGCCTTCGTTGCTCTGCAGGAACGCCAGCGTCTTCTCCCGGCTGAGTCCGGCCCGCTCGGCAATAAGAAGAAGTCCTTCATGCGTCGCGAGTTCCAGGCCTTCAACAAAGTAGCCGTGAAAGAGTTCCTCGACCGCCTCATCCTGCCTGCCTTCCCGCTGGGCAAGCCAGATCAGTCGATGGGCGTCAAACGTATTCGGTGTCCTGGCGATACGATCAAAAGCAAAGTCGATTCCGACCGATGTACCCACGGCAGCGACGCGGTCCTGGATCGACTTCATCGCGGCCGGGCCTCCGAATTTCGCTTCCAGATAGACGCGCCTGTCCATCCCGGCCTTCGGCATCGTCGGATTCAACTGAAACGGCCGCCAGATGATACGCGCCTGAGCGGCGCTCTCGTGTTGATCCAGCGCCCGTTCCAGCCGCCGCTTGCCGATATAGCACCAGGGGCAGACCACATCGGAATAGATCTCGATCGTGAGTCCGGGATCTGTCATGACAAATGTCCCATCCTGCCTGCCTGATAGTCCTGCACGGCCTGAATCAACTCTTCACGGGTATTCATGACGAAGGGGCCGTAGCGGGCAATCGGTTCTTCGATCGGTTCGCCGCTCATGACCAGGAGCCGGCTCTCTTCACGGGCCTCCACCGTGACGTACGATCCATTGCGCCGGCAAACGATCAGCTCCGCTTCACCAGCCTCGCGCGAGCCGTTCACAGAAGCGCGACCCTGCAACAGGAAGATCGAGGTATTGTGCCCGTCCGGCATCGTCAGGGCCGCGCGCCGGCCTGCCTTAAGCTGCAGATCGTACAGCTCGATCGGCGTAAACGTATGAGCCGGGCCTTTGTGACCGAGGAACGACCCCGCGATCACGCGCAATCGACCGGCTCCGTCTTCCAGCTCGATCGCCGGAATCTCGCCATTCAGAATCGTCTGATAGCCGGGCGCGGACATTTTCGATGCGCGCGGCAGATTCACCCACAGCTGAATGGCGTGGAGCGTGCCGCCCTGCTTTGCAAACGCTTTTTCGTGAAACTCCTCATGGACGATACCGGAGGCTGCAGTCATCCATTGCACATCACCCGGACCGATCACGCCGGCATTTCCGGCAGAGTCGCGATGGGCCACTACGCCTTCGTAGACGATGGTGACGGTTTCAAACCCTCTGTGCGGATGTTCCCCCACGCCACGAGGATGATCGGTCGGCGTGAAGTACTGCGGTCCCGCATAGTCGAGCATGAGAAACGGGCTCACCTCACGATCCAAGTCGTTGCTCGGAAAGAGATTCCGCACAGGAAATCCGTCGCCGACCATGTGAGTGGAACCGGGTTGATAGATACCGACGATATCTTTGTTCACTGTGGTCTCAACTGTGGCATGGCGGTTCATAGCTGTTCTCCTTCCGCTCGTCACGAGCTTGGTCTTGCCAGTGACGTCTATGGACGTCTCTCCTCAGGCTTCAATGGTTCTTTCATTTTCCCAGATGAGTACCTCCGACCCGGTCGCCCCGTCTGCCGTGAGCTTCCGCGCTCCGGCAGCCGTGAGGCGCACGGCGTCGCCGGCGTTCAGACGACCGGCCTGCTCCAGCTGCACCGACCCTTTCGCCACGTATAGATGAACGTACGCATTGTCCGGGACGTTCACGGTTTCTCCCGGCTGAAGCCGACCGGCCCAGAGGATCGCTCCCTTCTGGTGAATCGAGATCGCGCTATCATGTCCCTTCCCGGAGGCCACGGGGACGAGCCCGCCCCCCGCAAGATACCCGTTGATGTCGAGCTGTTGATACCCAGGGGTGATCCTCCGGGTATCAGGAACGACCCACATCTGAATAAAATGCACATCCTGATCGGCCCGGGGGTTCATCTCAGAATGCCAGATCCCGGTACCAGCGCTCATGCGCTGCGCAAGCCCCGGATAGAGGATTCCCTTGTTGCCTTCGGAATCTTGATGTTCCAGCTCGCCGTCCAGCACCCAGGTGACAATTTCCATATCCTCATGCGGGTGCGTGCGAAATCCGGTACCGGCTCTCACCGTATCGTCGTTGCTCACCAGCAACAGCCCATGATGGGTATTGGCCGGATCGTAGTGGTTCGAAAAGCTGAAGCTGTGCCATGAATCGAGCCAGCTGATCTGCGTATGAAAGCGTTCACAGGCTCGACGGATATCAATTTCGGAGGGCTTTCTTTCGATCGTGTTCACGGTGACGCCTCCTTTCGCCAATCTTTAACCATGTCTCTTGCTTATCGCCCGACCCTCTCTGCAATGAGTCGATCCACCGACCATCTCCCGGCACCTGTGACGAGCAACGCAGCGGCGATACCGATTACCAACAGATGATACTCGTACCCCTCACCCTGTTGCTTGCCGAACCAGTTCATGAAGAACCCGTGGGGAATATGAGTCGTCATGATCGCGCCGGCCATGATCACGGCCAGACTCGCCGCGGAGAAGCGGGTGAGAAACCCTGCCAGCAGCCCGAGACTCCCGAAGAATTCCCCGATGATGACCAGAAAGGCAATGATCCACGGCAGGTGCATCACGTCCGTGAAGAAGCCCATCGTGCCGCTGAACCCGAATCCGTTAAACCAGCCGAGGAGCTTCTGCGCGCCGTGAGGAAGCATCACCAGACCCAGCGTGAGTCGCAGGATCAACCCCGGCCAACTATCCTCTGTATTGAAAAATGCTTTCATGCGGCACCCCCCGTCATGATGAGTTCACCACAGAAGAGAGAACAAGCCCCCTCCCTCGTCACCCAGCAAAGATAGTTCTAGCTAGAACCAATGTCAAGGGGCACCTTGTCCCGGATCGACACCCGTACATTTTCCGCTTTTAGATCAGCTGGTTCCGTGGCTCGAATAGAGGAGATTTGATCTCGACTTGCAGCCGAGGCAACGATGGCGGTACTTGCGCGGGGATGAGATCGACTCTTCAGCGTCTGTCTTTGATGGCGCGTTCAACTTCGCGACCGGCCTCGCGCGTCTTGACGGACTCCCGCCGGTCGTAGAGTTTCTTGCCCTTCGCCAGTCCGAGTTCAACTTTGGCCTGGCCGCGCTTGGAGAAATAAATGCGGAGAGGAATGAGCGTGAGCCCCTTCTGTTGCGTCTTGCCGAGCAGCTTATTGATCTCCTTCTTGTGCAACAGCAACTTGCGGACTCTGATAGGGTCCTGGTTCATGATATTACCGTGGCTGTAGGGACTGATGTGGCAATGGTAGAGAAAGACTTCTCCGTCCCGCACGGAGGCATAACTGTCCTGCAAGTTCGCCCGCCCGTCCCGCAGGGATTTGACTTCGGTCCCCTTCAGCACAATGCCGGCTTCGAACTTCTCTTCGATGAAATACTCGTGGTACGCCTTGCGATTCGTGACCACGACTTTGCCGCTATCTTTGTCTTCCTTGCTCATGGCAGATTCACATTCCGGTGGCTTGACCCTCTCGCGGCCGGAGCCTAAGATGCCGCGATGGTAGCACGGAGTCCGCTTGATTCGTTAGGCACAATCCTTTCAGGTTTGGCAAAACGCCTGGGCCTGGAACCCAGGCTGCTTGAACTCCGTCTCCAGCACCACTGGCGGGAGATGCTCGGAGAACCGATCGCCTCCCATACCTGGCCGGACCAGATCCGCTTCAAGAAGTTGTATCTCGTGGTGCGGAACTCAGTCTGGCTCCAGCAACTCACTTTCCTGAAGCCGACTCTGCTGGCCAAGATCAACGCCGAAGCCGGAACGGAGCTGGTCAACGAGATCGTATTGCGCGTGGGCGAGATTCCTGCTCACAACCGGGAGACTGACTCGGCTCTCAACCCCGCAGCCCAGCCGGTCGTCAGTGAGGCAGCGTTGACGGAAGCCTCATCTCATGCGGCGTCCGTACAAGACCCAGACCTCCGATCCCGTCTCACCCGGGTGATGGCCGAAGCGTTGTCTCGATCGGCACGCTAAGGCTGCGCTGGAACCGGTCCTTTGAACAATTGTCGCGAGTACGCAGCCGTCGCCGCGGAGTCCGGGCCGTCGACCAGCGGGCCGATCCGCCCTTCTTCTTCCGATTCCGTCAGCCGGTACAGCCCTCGCAGGGCTCTTCGGAATCCCTCGCGAACCTCCCGATCCTCGCCTGCAAGGTACTTGTGGAGAATGTCCGCCTCCGCCCAGGCATCATGCGTGAAAATGAAGATGGTCATGCGCCGGTACCGCCCGCCCGGATCCTCGGGTGTCGTCGGCCTGATTTTCATGGGCCCGAAGTTTCTCGTCTCCTGGCCGACCTTGCGAAAACGCTCGATCAACGTTTCGATCTCGGTATCGCTGGTCCAGGGCGGCACGTGGACCGACACGGCCGTCCCTTCCTGTGATCCAATGCTGTAAGGGGGGATCGTTCGGTCGGGCCGGCTGAGATACATCCCGCCCCAGATCAAGCCGAACGAACCGAACAGGACCATGAGCGCCAACTTGACGACCGTATCAAGCGGCTTCTTCTTGGCCGGAGGTGGTGCCTGAGTGATCGGCTCGTCCATGGGCGGGATAAGAGGGATTCGAAGAATGGATCGTGCGGGCTACTGCCCGCCGGCATCCTCACCGGCGGCCGGTTCCTCGCGCTCGACCACTTCCGCCAGCCTGGCGACACCCACCACCCGGTCTTCTTCGCCGTCGAGATCGAGAATGCGAACACCCTGCGTATTGCGGCCGATTTCGCGGATGTCGTCCACCTTGCAGCGAAGCACTTTGCCCTGTGCGGCCATCAGCATGATTTCGTCGCCGTCCCGCACTTGCAGAAATCCGACGGCCAGGCCGTTTCGCTCAGTCGTCTTCACGCTGATGATGCCTTTGCCGCCGCGGCCCTGAACGCGATATTCCCCCACGGGCGTCCGCTTGCCGTAACCGCCTTCCGTCACGGTCAGAATCGCGGTGGTGGAGTCG
>DATIGF010000018.1:0-16078 GCA_035454865.1 Nitrospiraceae bacterium
GCTTCCATCTCACTCGTCGAGATCGGTCGGGAGGCATCCTGCACATCAGTTTCTCCGCGACAAAACTTCTTAAACCCGCCTCCTGTACCCGAAATGCCTACCGTAACCCTAACCGCCCCGCGCGTATTCTTTTGAAATTCCTCGGCAACAGCTTCTGTAATAGGGAAGACCGTGCTCGATCCGTCTACCTTGACCAGCGTTACAGGTCCTGAATGAGTCGAGGCCACCGGCCAGGCCAGGCAACCCGTTATGATCAGACCGAGCGCTATTCTTGGCCAGGCTGTCGTTACTCCCTGCATCGTTCTTTTCTCCTTCTAGACTCGTCGCGACCGATCAATAGAAATCCGTAGAAATCCGTTCCGTCCTGGTCGCCACATTAGCCATAGTCTCTTCCCATTCGGTTACATGTACGTTAACTCTGCGTTAACTTCTGCACGACTGAGCTTCCTCTCACGCCTCTCCCTGCCCAATTGAGGCAATTCAAGCAACTTCAGACCAATGAATTATTAACAATCCCGTAACACGGCGGCAACGGTTTCGTGACCATTTCGTGCGACACCTGTAATGCGACAGTGAACAATCCTTCATTCAACAGAGGGGGTACGTCGAGATGAGAGGACTAGGCAGGGTGGCAGGGATCGCCAACCTCACGGCATGCTTATTGGGTATAGGGGTGTCCACCCCATGGGCCGGAGAGCTGCGAACAAGCCAGGAATCAAGGCGAGCGCCGACGGTTCTCGCGCAGGCCACTGAATCGGTTTCGAAGCAAGAGCAAGGCCCTGCACCAGCTCGCGAATTACCTCCCGGAGGAACCTCGATCGAAGATCTCCTACTTCAGAAGGGCGCCATCACAATGGATGAGTGGATTCAGATCCGTGCCGAGCAGGAGTACAAGACCGCCGATCAATCGAGGCGGATCGACGCGATCGAGGATTGGAAAACAAAGACCGAGATTTTACCTGTTCTACGAGACAAGGTGAATTTCGGGTTGAATGCTCTTCAATTTCTCTATACTCACTCGGATGCGCAAGCACCGGAGGGTAAAAGCCAGGACAATTTCTCGATCCGTCGGTCGGAGCTTCTGTTTTGGGGAAAGATCAGTGAGAACATCCCGCGATGGCACGCGCTGTTTGAGTTTCAGAGCATCACGAGTTCCGCTAACACACCCACTGGTAACAGTGGTACGGCACCCGGTGTACCGACCTACGCGACGTTCTTTCGCGAGACGTATATTGATTTCCGTCCCGTCGTCAGCTGGGCGCCGGTCTTGAACATGATCCGGATGGGAACGTTCCGTATGCCCTTCGGCATTTTCACCGAAACCTCCGGCGGTCTCCGCGACATTATCAGCAGCCCCTACTTAACGCAGGTAGGCACCTCCCCCCAGAACAACAAAGGCACCGGCGGGCTGATTGATTTTATTCAGGAACGCGACCTGTTCGTCGACGTCAGAGGTAAGATTGCCAATCGTCTCGATTACGTCGGCGGTATCATGAACAACAACAACTACCTTTCTCAGGGAGCCGGCGCCAATGGACCGAAGGCCGGATACGGGCGCCTTCGCTACTTCTTCAACGATGTTTCATTTGTCAGCTTCACGATGATCGCAGGAGAAAGCAACAATGCCAACACCCAGATAAACGGACGCGGGAAAGGAAACATGGATCGGTATGGTATTGATGCGCGATATACGTCCAAAATCCTGCCCGGTTTTATGGTGCAGGGTGAGTACTGGCAAGGACATGACGGACCGAACGCGACAGTCGTGGGAACGCCTGCGAACGGGGCATGTCAGGTGCCAGCGCAATGCGGTGGGTCGGGGGCCCCGGGGGCATTTCGTCGTACCTGGTATGTGCTGGCCAAGTACCTCATATCGGACGGATTCTTTCAAAATTTGGAACCTACGTTCATGTACGAGCAATTTGATCCGCAAGTTGGAGTTCCCGATGACAAGTACACCCGCACGATTCTAGGTCTGACCTACTACTTTGAGAATTTCCCCCCCAAGGTGCAATCTAAGATACAGCTGAACTATGAATTCCGGACCCATCAGGGATTTGGTCCGGGAGTCCCATATAATCCCGCGACCGACCCGTTCGGAAATAATGCGTTACTGATCCAATTCCAGATTCGTTTCATGTAGTCGGAACTGTTGTCAAACGGACTAGCTCAACGACCCGCCGTTGCAATATCGAACGGCAAGGAGTAAGGAGAAATGGTATGAACTTGAGACGTAACGGTATCGTGCTTTTGTGCAGTCTGTTTCTCAGCGCCTGCGTACCCTATCAACCGTTCCCATCTGAAGTCTTGGAGGGCGTCGATGAGAACTTCGACTTCATGGAATGGCGCATGGTCCCCAATGCAAAGACCGATCACAAAGTACAACTGGGCGGTCGCATCGTAGAAGGTGATGCCAACGACGGGGGAGTCGTCATCGTCGTTGCGCAACTCCCGATCATCAATCACCCTGCCTATGGCCCGAAGGACACGGGAAAGCGGAGTGGGGAATTCGCTATTTTCTACAACGGAAAGATTGACCGGTTAGCCTTGCAACGAGGAAATCGACTGATCGTTGTCGGGACAACACAAGCTGCAAAGGTGGTTGCGGTGAATGACATGCAACGAAGTCTGCCGTCCATCACCGCACAGTGCCTACATATCTGGAACACGGGGGGGCGAGAGATTGCAGATTTTCCGTCGTACGGGGGAGGATATGAACCGCTTGAAGAGAATACTTTCTGTGTCGGTAGCAAGTAACACTAGCCCAAACGCGCTTACCAAAATACCTTCCGTGGGTGTTGTCGTCAATACAACGACATGACTCCTGTTAGATTCCGATCCCTGGCAATCCTCTTCACCATGATCAATGGCCTCATCGGGTGCGGACAAGACGCTAAGTTTGTCCGTGAGACCCCGGCCGGAGGCGTTATCTCCTATTCGATCGAGACAGACTCTGATGTTTTGACCTCTCCAGGCCGGCGCGAGGCTCTTCGCATGATCAAGGAGAAGTGTCCAAGAGGTTCGACTATTGTAAAAGAAGGTGAACTCCCGAAGGTGAGCGCGGCTGCCGATCGAGCGTGGCGCGGTCAGATCGGGACAAATCGCCTATGGGGAATCCAGTTCACATGCGAATAGACTAGATCTAACTAAAGGAGAACTATGAGGAGAGTGCTACGAGGGGTCGAATGGTTACTCATTGCCCTGGGACTGTCAGCCTGCGCGAGTCTTACCGGCGAACGAATCATATACGATCAACAGGGGATTCGCATATCAATCGAGTCAGATCGCAGCGTCAATCGTTCGACTCCACCCGCACCGAATAGCCATCCTGCGGCGATGTCTCCGGACGACGTGCGTGTCCTGTTGAGCGCCTTGCGGATCAGCGGTTGGAGCGGCACAATCCTGGGTATGATCTCGAACCCTCAGCCGATTCTACTATTTAGAAAAGAGGACCTGGACGTCATCGCGACCCCGCTCGCATTGGCACTTCAGCAGGCGGGTCCTCACGAGCGGGTCCGGTTCTCATTGCCGGATCCGGAGGCCTCATACAGCGGTGATCGAACTACGGGCGCGCTATTTGTCCGCGGTCCCCATTTGCATGTCGTGGTGACGGACCATGCAGCCTTCACGCGAGCTGACACGGGTGGTGGCGACGCCGATAGAGACTTGCGGGACACGAAGGGGATGAAGTTATGGGTTGCAGGCCCTGCCAGAGCGGCATCGCTTCCACCGAACGAAGAACCACATTGGGTGCCCTTTGAAACGGTCTATGTATCAATGAACATCAACGAAGTCTTGGCGTTGAGCAAGGCACCCAGTCACCAGGACGAGACGCTACGACAGATTCAAGAGCTGAACAAGTCAAACCAAGAGCTTCGTTCGCGTCTCACTGAACAGTCCAAACAGTTGCAGGAGATGAAAGATGAACTGGTGCGTCTTCAGCAGGAGCTGGACCACACGAAAGCCAAACGACCACCCACTAGAAAAACACCATCACCCTAACCCCGGCGCATTTACTTTCCTGACTGATGCTCACTGAGGGATCACCTGTGTCGGTATGGAAGTCATACCGAGAGCCACGGAACTCTTGTTTACCTCATCCACAGGCAGGGGGAAAAACCCTGCCCTTACGACGGCCTCTTGACCTTCCTGGCTCATGATGAAGGTCAGGAATTCCTGCACTGCAGCAGGTAACGGCTCGTTGGGGGATTTACCAACATACAGATGCAGCACGCGTCGCAGGGGATAGGTCTGATCAGCCACGGTCGCCGATGATGGGGTAACATATGGCATACCCTCTGCTTCCGCGAGCGGAACCACCCGCACGCTGGAAGCGTGCAATCCAAGCCCGCTGTATCCAATTCCTAACTGATCCCGACTGACATCCAGAATGACCGATGCGGCCCCGGGATCCTCATGCAAGCCCGGTTTGAACTCCCCGCCGGCGAGGCAATGCTCTTGGAAGAACGCCCTGGTACCTGATTTACTGTCGCGGCCATAAAGTTGGATCGGGGCCTTTTCCCATCCGTCAGTCAAACCGAGTTCTCCCCACTGGCTGATGGCCGTCTTGTATCCACGCTTGCGCGTCGTCGAGAAAATGGCATCGACCTTATCGAGGGTGAGGCCTGACAAAGGGTTATCTTTATTCACGTACAGGGCTACCGCATCGACCGCCACAGGTATAACCGTTGGTTCGTATCCATGTTGAGCGCTGAATTCCTTCACTTCCGCGTCGAAGAGTTCTCTCGATGTGGCAACCAGCTTGAAATGGCTGGCGCGCTCCTCCCGCAGCATGACCTTCCCGGTCTTGCTGAGAGGCGGCTGAAGAAATTCTGCGATAGCCTTGGTGGACCCGCCGCCTTTGACGTCGATCGTGACTTTCGGCTGGCGTCGCTGGAACTCCATCGTGAGGCGATTCAACAACGGATACATCGTCTCTGAACCCTGGATCTTGAAGCTTCCGGATACTTGAGCCTGCGGATTGTATCGGGCCAGGTTCGATTCAACAGTCGCAGCCGCAAGGGGGCCGCTTATTTCAGCTGACGACTGATCGACAGCACATACCACCTGAAGCAGTGAGAACAGGACAAGAGCCCGCGGTGATGTTCTGTGGGAAGGTGATTGACGAATGGAACGATTCAGCAGCAACATCCTCTGCCCTCCATATGTGGTAGTACACGCCGGTATCGGCAACAACTCTACCCGGGGAGGATTGCAGGGAAGTAACCTCAATGTTACAGAATTGTTAACTTTGCCTGATAAATGAGTTTCATGCGACAGGAGAGGGCGAAACTAGAAGACCCGCAGGTACTGCACGCTGCTGTCACCCTTGTTCGCATCCCGGCGCAACACGGCTATCGCGGTTTTCGTCACGTCATTCACTGTGATGGCGAGACGAGCGGAGAAATATTCCGACTTGATGTCATAGTCGGGGCGAATACGGGCGCCGATTTCCTGGAAACTACCGACCCGGTCGAGCTCGACTTTGGTCTTATACGGACGGCCCTGCACGATCTCCATCGCGATAGTCTGCGTAATGGCCGGATCGAGAGCCTGGATCACCATGGGATCCGCCGTATTGAGGTTCACCAGCCCGCCTCCCTCCGGCGGAAAGACCGTGACGTAGCGTGAGAGCCGGTCGACAATGTCAGGGGTAAATCCCTTCACCAGGCGGAGATCCCCGAGCGATGCAAGGGGGATGTTGGCGGTTCGATAGGGCGGATTCATGGACTGGTAGTACAAACTTTCCGCGCCGGCCGGCTGAGGGATGTCGTCCTGATCAACCCAGTCGACGAGGGCATCGACCAGATCGGGGCTGATCTGCAGCAGCTCGAACAGTCGCTTCACCCGTTGGATCCTGGTTTTCTGCTGCAGTGCGTCACCCGCACCGGCGGCCAGGTCATTGAGGTTCAGCTTCCCGCGCTCGTCTTCGAGCTGCGCACTCAGAAGCCCGTCGCCGAGAGCATAGTTCTTGATCGGCAGGGCCCACAGATCCGCCGGCCCGTCGAAGAATTCCCCGGTCTGTTTGTCCCGGAAGAAATCCTGCTGCAGAACGGCGCGCGCGGCCTGGACAGCGGCACGCGTCAGCATGCTGGCTTTGTAATTGTCCCTGAAGGCGGCCGCCTCACGATACTCGCGGCGCGCTTCGGCATCGAATTCGAGGATGAGGGCGACCAGGAGGGTCAGAACCAGGAGAGCCAGGAGCAGCGCAACACCGCGTTCATCAGCCTTTCGCATAGCTCAAGACCCGGACATTTGCGTCGAGATTGACGGGATTGTCGAACTTCGGACGGATTTGCAGGTGACGAACCTGCAAATGGTACGGCGCTTGCTCGATCGCGACGAGCAGCGCCAGCAACTCCGGCAATTGCACACCCTCCAATCGAAGATCCACCGCCGTTTCCTGATAACCCTGTGCGAGTGTTTGGACTTGCGGCTGCATACCGGTAATCCGTTCGCGCACGCGGGCCGTCGTCGCCGCTTCCTCCATGAACGTCAGCAGAGAAAACTGACTGTCCGGGGCCGGCATGCGACTCTCGGCCCTAGTCAGACGTTCCCGCTTGGCGGCATATTCCTGACTCAGCAACGCCAGTTCCTTGATGTCTTTCTGCTTCCGAGAGGCCTGCCGCTCCAGACGATCGAGCTTGGCCAGAAGGGGATCGACGACTACGACAAAAAGCAGACTGAGTCCCACCAGGATCCCGCCCACGAGGACGATGGTACGCTCCCGTTGCGACATCTGCTGCCATCGTTCCCGCAACGAATGGATCATGACGTATGCACCGTGACCGTCATCCTGAAGATGACTTGATTGGGCGCCGCACCCACGCGGGTTTCCGTCACCGATACCTCCTGAAACTGAGGACTGGAGGCGAACGTTTGCTTGATCTTCTCCACTGCGTCGAAGGACGACGTTTCGCCCTCCAGGAGGATCAGCGCACCGTCCACGGTCAGTTCGCGCACCTTCACGGATGTCCCGCCCGGCAACTGTTTTACAAAGGTCGACAGGGTCGAAAGGATCTTCCCTTGCGAACCGTCGACCACGGCGAGCGCCTTCTCGATCAGTCCCATGCGATACCGGGCTTGATCGAGTTCATCGCCGGGCGCGACGCCGGCACCGAAAGACTGCTCGTACTGTTTCTGCAGCGTGGTCTTGAGTCGGGCAACGCGCTGGTCCTGCAACATGAGATGCACTGAGAAATCAGCCAGGGCGAGCATCCCGATGACCAGGGCTGCGCCGACGGCCAAACGACGATCCTGCCTGGACGTGTCTGACTTCGGTGAAGCCGCGTCGGTCACGCCCTTGAGATCGAGCGCAAGACCGGTCGGCGAAGGTTTGAACCGCCAGCGCGGCTTGATGATCTTGGGATGAATGGCCAACCCGAAGGCGATTGAAAACGCGCGGGGACTGTTGGCACCGAATCCCTGTCGAGGTCCCACCGGATAGAGCCCCAGATGACGGGCCACGAAGCCGCCGATTTCCCGCAGCTTGGATCCGCCTCCCGAGACCCAGCAGTGAGTCAACCGACCTCGCTCAACTCCTTCATAGGCCTGCATCGTGACACGGACTTCTCTCAGGAGCGGCTCCAACCAGGTTTCCACCTGGTCCACCGTCATGCCCCGTTTACGTCGCTCGGCTTCCGCGAAACTGCAGGCATGCCGGACAGCCAGGGCGTGAGTCAGATGATTGCCGCCCCACAGAATCGTTCGCAGCACCACCGGCCGTCCTTCGTGTACCAGACAGAGCGTCGTCTTCGACGCACCCACATCGATGATAGCCAAATCTTGTGGAACGTGGCCGCCTTCTCCCCGCAAATACTGAGTCACGGAGAAGAGCGCCATGGCATCAACGTTGATGGCCGACGGTTCCACGTCGGCCTGGGCGAGAAACCGGAGATGCTCGGCCACCTTGTCTTTCGGTGCAGCGGTCACCAGCACTTCTGAACTCTTGCTTTCGCGAGGATTTCCCTCCGGATTCAGTCCGGGAGGCAGGACAAGGCTGCCGATCGCCAGATCTTCCAACGGCATCGGCACGAGATTCTCGACTTCGAAGGGAACGACCTGGGCGAGTTTCGTGGAATCTTTAAAGGGGAATGAGAGCGTCCGGACAAAGAGATCCTGGCAGGGAATCGCCGTCACAAGTCGATCGGTCGCGTAGAGCCCGTGCTGCCAGAGAAATCCGCGCAGAGACTGTACGCGCCTGGCCGGTTCCAGGTCTTCCGGACGGGCGAACGGCATCGGGTGCTGGAAGTAGTCGATCGTTTCGCGCCCGCTCAAGCGGCGACGGAAGCGGACGGCCTTCAAGCCCGTCTGCCCGATATCGAGGCCCACACATTCTGTAACGATCGCCATAAAGTCTTCTTAATTTCCCTCGGCGCCCTTCAAGGGCCTGAACGGTGCGAGGACGCCGCTGGTGGACTTTTTCAGCATCCTGGCCCCGTACTCTACAATGCGATGCGTGCCTGTGCCAATGTCCCGACAATTTTTACGGTCAGAGGAGTACCGGGTGGCAGGGGAGGAAGGCCAAGGGCGCTGGCCTTCGAGGCAAAGCCGACACCGGGAACTACGGTCACGGTCAAGGCCAATTGGCTGTTCTGAAACGGCTGCTGCAACGTAATTTTGCCTTCTCCCGTAAATGATCCATCTATCCCGTCGCCCTTTAACTCGGTGACATCACAGATGATATCGCGGCATACCAGGCCGGCTGAAACCCTGCTGAAGGCCAGTGAGAGCGTACGGCCGTTCCCCACGGGGATCTGATCAATCGCCAAGTCTCTCGCTTCGGCCTTCCAGGTTCCTTCTCCCTTCATCGCGCCCGTCGTCGCCTGAGCCGAGTCCAATCGATGAAAAAAATCTCCATTCAGAACCCCATGACTGACATAGCGCCGGAGGACCTTTGAAAGGTCCACCTGTTGAAATTGTCCCTTGACCGCCACCGGGCCCGTCAAGGAAAACGAGGAGGCCGTGAGCGCTCCTTTTGCAACACCGGCATTGGGCGTCGCCTCGTCTAAGTGCACCACGACATCAAGTCCAAACCCGCCCCCGAGCGCCTTCATGATCCCCACCTTGGCTTGCAGCACGCCCAGCTGTATGGGTCCCCAATCCGACCTCGTCAAGGTCACGTTTCGCCACTCGATCCCAAGCGGCAATCCCACTGTCCAGTCGGCAACCCGGACTTCCATGCCGGTGGCACGATTCAGTTCCGCGATGATTCTCGCGTGCAGCGCTCCGTAGGGGAAGGTCGCCATTAAACACAGGACCATCACGCAAATCCCGCCGACGGTCCAGACCAGAATCTCCTTCCACTCGTCGAGCCATTTCACATTCATCATGATGTTCCGATCGTGACCCATTCCCGCACCGTCCAGGGATCGCCCTCCGGCGGCTGAAACGTCACCTCAAGGAGCAGCGCTCTGGGCATCTTATTGCTTGAAAGCCATTCGTCCATCCACACGAGACCTTGTGCGTCGAAATACCGCAGGTTGAATCCTTTCACACGATTCGCCAGTTCCACCTGATCCATCGACTCGTCGGTAAGCCCGTAGAGGTTCTTACGCGTAAACCGGATCAAGCGATCGCCTTCCCGCGTATAGACCACACGGATCATCTCGCTTTCCTTCACCGCAGAGACGCCGAGTCCATCGCTCATCCCGAGAAAGGCCAGAGTATCGGCCGGCTGCCCGTCCTGCGTTCCGTTGATCCCCACCCAGGGAAAGGATTGAGTGAATTTGCTGATCGACACATCATCGGCCATAACGCGCAGGATTCTTCTGACCATTTGCTCTCTTGCCGCCTGTTCCCGTCCGGCGTCCACGACCTGTGTCGACGTTACGAGCGAGCCGAACACCATCGCTCCGATGGTCGCCAGGAGCGCAATCGCCACCAGAACTTCGACGAGCGTAAATCCCGCTTGGGTGCTAGAACGTGAGACCGGCAAAGACATACGTGCTCACCTCCACCGTTTCTTCCGCGGCCCCTCGCGGCCAGGAAACCTGCACCCGAACCTCCCGAATCAATTCCAGTGGCGTCGGCAGCACCGTACGCTTCCATTTGTAGCCGGCGGCGCGATCACCCGCTTGAAATGTAGACTGCGTGCCGAGGGGTGGATTCTGAAAATCCCCCGTGATTTCCCCGATGGGATACACGCCCAGCAGTTCCGTTTCGAGCAACTTCTCTTGCGCCAGCAAGGTGGCGGCGGTCAACTCGCCGGCGCGCGCATGCAGGTCCAGGTCGAAGTTGCGAAGCCCGAGGAGAACCGGAAGTGCAATCGCCAGCAAGGCGATCGCCAGTAGCACTTCGAGCAGCGTGAACCCCGCTTCGCCGGCAGCCGGTCTTTTATCTTGATCACGCCGCATATCCATTCACGATCGGTTTATAGTTTCCCGCCGAAGGGCGGCACCGCCCCTCCCTGCACGGTCGCCTGCAGCAATGTTTTGACTCGGTCCGGAATGGTCCGGTTCCGCGGCGGTTCGATCCGTTCGTCACTCGTCCGAATGGCCCCGGTCAACGAATCGACGGCAAGAGCAAATAGATTGTTGCTCCCGTCACTGAAGTGAATGGTGACCGGATCGATTCGTCCATTCGGATAGAAGGAGAAATCGATCCGGCCGGAGACCCGCTTGGTCTGCCCGACAGACACCTCCGTAAATCGAATCGCCTCCGGCAGAATGCGTGGCGTCAACCAGCTGGCATCGATCGGGAGTTTCTCCTCTTTGCCTTCCACCACCATCGCCCAATAGGTTCCTTGATCGAGATCCACATAGAGCTTCACGGGCTTTTGGCCGGTGGCGGCCAGTCCTTGCAAGGCCCGGAGAGCGCTGATGAACTTCCGTCCCGTGGAGGGCAGGTCTTCTCCGACCACTATTTTTGGAATCACGAGCAGCAATACCCCCGCCAGCAAGAACATGACGATCAGTATTTCCAGCAGCGTAAAGCCATTCGCCGCGGGCACGGGGCACGGGATGAGAGGCAAGGGGGGTGAAGTTCCCTCAACCTCTAGCCTCACGCTCCTGACCTCTGGCCTGGCTTCTCCTGCCGGCCGCTCATCTGTAGCCCTTTGCCTCATGCCTAATCTTTGTCCAGATTCCAGTTCGTAATGTCGGCATTGACGCCTTCCCCGCCGACTTCGCCGTCTGTTCCCAGCGAGGTGATTTCATAGTCCCCCTTCTGACTCGGGCTGAGGTACTTATACGGGTTTCCCCAGGGATCTTCGGGGAGCTTCGGCAAATACCCTCCAAGCTTCCACTTCTTGGGAACCACCCCGACGGACGGCTTCTCGATAAGCGCCTTGAGCCCCTGCTCCGTCGAGGGGAAAACCCCGTTATCAAGCTTATAGAGTTGCAGCGCGCCCTCGATGTTCCGGATTTGGACTTTCGCCGCCGTGCGCTTTGCGTCATCGGTACGGCCCATGATGCGGGGAACGACCAATGCGGCCAGAATGGCCAGGATCGCCACCACGACCATGATCTCAATGAAGGTGAAGCCGGCGGCGCCACCGCAGGCCCGCATCACGGAGCGGGAGGCGAACACCCCGCGTCGTCTCCTCCGGACTGTCATCAACTGCATTCTCCAACCAGGCGAATCACTCATCGTCAGATACCCCCTTTTTCATCTCATCTTTCACCGGTCCTACATCACTTGTCACAGGCTATCGAACCATTTGCCCCATTTCGAAGATGGGGAGAAGAATTGCGACCACGATAAAGAAAACGATGACGCCCATGACCAGAATCATGATCGGCTCCATCAGCGACGTTAACCGGGTGATCACCCGCTCCACTTCGCCGTCATAAATCTGACTCACCCGGCGCAGCATCTCTTCCATTTCACCGCTCCGTTCGCCCACGGCGATCATGTGGGTTACCAGCGCCGGAAATTCTCCGCTCCGTTTCAGCGGATCGGCAATGGTTTCGCCTTCGCGGATGTTCTGCCGGGCACCCTCGACCGTCTCCTCGAGCACGCGATTATTCATGACCCGTTTGGAGATATCGAGCGCATCGAGGAGCTGGACGCCGCTCGCCAGCATGGTCGCCAGCGTACCGGTCAGCCGTGAGATCGACACCATGCGCGCGACATCCCCGACCAACGGCACGCGCAAGATCACACGATCCGCCGTCATCCGACCCGTCTCTGTCCGAATAAATCGTTGCGTGAGAACGATGCCGCCTATCAGGACGCCGACAACCAGCATCCAGTAGTCCGCAAAGAGCCGGCTCACCGACATCAAGGCGACGGTAGGCCAGGGGAGCGCCTGTTTCATGCTGGCAAACACGGCCGTTATTTTCGGCACCACGAAGGTCATCAGGAAGAACAACACGGAGACGCCGACAATCAGCATAACGGCAGGGTAGAGAATCGCGTTGGTGACCTTGTTCTTGAGGGCCAGCTGTTTCTCGAGAAACTCCGCGAGGCGGAACAGGATCTGGTCGAGTGCTCCGCTGGCCTCTCCGGCCCGTACCATGTGCACATAAATCGCGGAGAAATCCTTCTCGTAGGTCTCCAGCACGGCGCTCAGCGCTTTTCCGCCCCGAACCTGTTCCCGGATGTCGGCAAAGAGCGCCTTCACCGGTTTCTTTTCAGCCTGATCGACCAAGACTCCGAGCGCTTCGACCAGCGGCAGCCCCGCAACCAACAACGTCGCAAACTGTCTGGTCATTAGAGCGAGATCATTTGTAGAGAGGGTGGACGAGCGTCCGATCGTATGGGTGGCCCTGATGCGGCTTCCTTCCGGATGTCGGGCCGACGATTGCCCCTGCTCCACGACATCGGTCGGGAACACGCCTTCTTTGCGGAGCTTCAGTCGTGCAACTTTGACGTTTTCCGCATCGACAATCCCGGTTGCGGCTCCGCCATCGTTCCGATAGCCGCGGTATTGATACACGGGCATGACTAGATCTCAATTTCCTGCTGCGTGATCCGCATCACTTCTTCCAACGTTGTCTGGCCCTGAATAACGCGTTCTGCGCCGTCCTGCTTCAAGGTCACCATCCCCTTGGCAACGGCCGTCTGTTTGATCGCCGTCGAGTCCGCCTTGCTCCCGATGAGCCGCCTGATGTCATCATCGAACACCATCAGTTCAAAAATCCCGGTGCGCCCCCGATAACCGGTCTGAGAACAGGCCGCACATCCCGCCCCCCGGTATAACGTCACCTTTGAACCCGGCGGCAAATCCAAGCGGCTCAATTCCTCCGCGCTCGGCCTGTAGGGTCGCTTGCAATCGGGGCAGATCTTCCTGAGCAGTCGTTGCGCCAGCACAGCGACGACCGAGGAGGCCACGAGGAAGGGCTCGATTCCCATATCGATCAGTCGCGTGGCGGCGCTTGCGGCGTCGTTCGTGTGGAGCGTGGAAAACACCAGGTGTCCGGTGAGCGAGGCATGAATGGCGATTTCCGCGGTTTCGCGGTCGCGAATTTCGCCGATCATGATGACGTCGGGGTCCTGCCGGAGAATGGACCGCAATCCTGCCGCAAACGACAGATTGATCTTCGGATTCACCTGCATCTGCCCGATCCCGAGCAACTGATACTCAACAGGATCTTCGACGGTAATGATGTTCTTATCCGGCGCATTAATGTGGCTCAACGCGGCATAGAGGGTCGTGGTCTTGCCGCTTCCCGTCGGGCCCGTCACGAGAATGATGCCGTGGGAGAGCTGGATGAGTTGATGGATGGCCGAAAGCCGCTCCCCGGCGAAGCCCATCTCAGACAGGTTCAGCAGACGATTTTCCTTCTCCAACAACCGAAGCACGACCCGCTCTCCATGGGACGTCGGCAAGACCGAAACACGGAGGTCGACATCCTTGCCCGCAGTTCGAATCGCAAACCGGCCGTCCTGCGGCAGCCGCTTCTCGGCACTGTTCAGGCCGGCCATGATTTTCAGGCGGGCAATGATGCTGGCTTGCAGATGCTTCGGCGGCGTCAGCACAGGGTAGAGCACTCCGTCGATGCGATACCGCACCACTAATCCGCGCTCGAAGGATTCGAAGTGGATATCGCTCGCACGCTGCCGAACGGCTTGGAATAAGACCGAATTCACCAATCGAATGATCGGGGCTTCATCGGTCGCGTCCAGCAAATCCTGTGGTTCGTCGAGTTCGTGGGCTATCTGATCGAGGCTCTCACTTGCGGCGATATCCTCCATGACTTCTTCGGCGCCGGCCGGACTGGCCACTTCGTCATAGGCGCGATTCAAACAGGCGAGGAGAGCGACCCCGGTAGTCAGAACCGGTTTGATGGGTTTGCCTAACAGCAGGCGCAGGTCGTCCAGCGCGACCGTCTCGAGGGGATCGGTTGACGCAACGATGATGGCCCCTTCCTCATATCGAAGCGGCAACACCCGATAGCGCCGGGAAAAGGCGATGGGCACCTTCTTGATCAACTCGTGATCGACATGGGCGGTTTCCAGCTGCGGCATCCAGGGCATCTCAAACTGAGAGGCCAGCCCCTCCAGCAGTTCCTCTTCCCTGAGCAAGCGGAGATGCAGCAGGACCTCGCCCAACCGGCCGCCTTTCTCCCGTTGATAGGCCAGCGCCTCCTCCAGCTTGGAGTCCAATAGGTTGAATTTCTCCCCCAGGATACGGCCCAGGAGAGGCCTGCCGTAGGACGATTCGGATCGATCAAGTTTCGCAAAATCAGACAATGTATCCTGCCCCCGATTGTACTGAGTTGATTGCGCTCGCGGCGCCCCTGACGGAAGGGGAGAACATGGTTATCCCGTTACAGGTCGCTCAGGCAAAGCTGCTCTGCCTGTCAACCATACTCTTCTCACGAAGAGGCTGGCAAGGAGAGCGACCAGCTGACGTGACCGTTTTTGATCTGAATGTTAACATGAAGTTTGCTCTTTATGTGATTGATGTAACATGCTTGTCTATTGCCGCAAAATGAGAATTCTGATCGGGAGTATCCGCCGAGAGCAGGACTGAAGCCCCGGACGGACAGGGCATTGCGGTCTTCACCCGAACGGGGTCTATCGCAGTGGATCAGCGGAGTTCGTACGTGACCGTCGAGCGCTGGTTATTCCGAACCATATCGAGCTTGACGACCCGTTCATTTTTCAGTTGCTGGAGCAAACTCAGCATAGTGGAGGGGTCGCGGATATCGACCCCGTTAACCCGTTGCAGCACGTCCCCGGCTTGGACACCTATCTTTTCATAGAAACTGGCAGGAGCAATGTAGTCGATACGAAACCCATTCACCGTTCCATTGACCATGTTCGGCACGGCACGGGCTTGCGTCAGGAGTTTTGGCAGATCGTTCATGGCAAGTTCAACTTCGCGGCGGTCGATCACTTTTCGAACGGGAGCACCGGGAGCCTGGGGGGTTGCCGGACTCGAACCTACGGCAGCAACGGCCAGCTTATCCGAGAGCCCAAGCTCCAGCAGTTCCTCCAGATCACCCTGCCGGACCACCATGCCGTCCCGTCGAATCTCGCTGACTTCCCCCAATTCCGGAATCTGGTCATGCAGACGATACAGAACCTGTTTCTTGGACGACAGTTCTTCGACGATCGCAAAGACGCCGCGCTGAGCGCCCAACACCACTCCGATCAGTCGAAGCTTCGCAGCCACGCCCAATGAGGCGCGAACCGGAGCACCGGCACTAACCCCCTGACTGGCCACACCTTGGGGGGCAGCGGGGAGCAGAAAGAGACCGCTGGAACGAACATCTTCCGCGTATTCAGTGGGTGCATACGAGACGGGAACCACGGCACTCCTGTCGACCGATCCTTGCGGATGGTCCGGCACAAAATACAAGGCCTCCGCAACAAAGGCGTTAATCGAGTGGGCGACAAGAAAGCCGCTTACTACCAAACAGACGAGTAAACCGACTCGCCGTAGCTGTTGGCTGGGAATTTGTGCCATGGAAAGTATCCGTCCTCCGGCTGGCCCCATGGTACTCGTCCCGGATGCTTCATGGCAACAGCCCTGCCGGCCGGTGACAGCGGATACAGCGGTTACTATGAGGACGCAGAAGATACCTACAGCACCGGTCTGCCCGTGGAGCGAGAAATAATCGCAATCACCGACCGGGCTCGGATGATCGCTGCAGAAGTCGGGGAACCGGAACAATCGAGCGGGACA
>DATIGF010000019.1:0-5797 GCA_035454865.1 Nitrospiraceae bacterium
GAACGGGAAGGATTGGTCCAGCAGACAGCCTAGACACCGCCAGTTAAATCGAAAAAATACCCAAATAATTCGATCTAATTCGACTGCCAGAGGTGCTGGCCCCTCTTTTCACGACTTATCCCTCCCTAACGAGAGGGAAAAGAAACAGTATGGGGTAGGGGGGATATTTCGTGAAACCAGGAAACGGGCTTGGCGGCCTCGGTTGTCCTCCGCGCCGACCATGCGCGAGAATTGCAGACGACATGCCTGAGCGAAGGCGGTTTTCCGAGAGGATCGGTGCCAAACCGATCAAAACCGAGATCCAGACCAAGTCGATAGATGCAGCGTTGCGCAACGGACTGTGGAATCTCCTGACTGTCAAATGCTGGAGTACACTCCGAGGACGAGTCGGATCGTGGAGTGACGACGTCTCAAGAGCTCAGGTCTTCTTCCCGCTTGTGTGGATGAACTTCCTCAAGTGGCCGCTCGATCAGAAGCCGACCAGCGATGTCCAAGCTCTTGTGGAACTGCGAGATTTGTTTTTTAAGCGTGAATGGTACGAGGTCTATGACTTTGTTGAGTTCACTGCTCAGAACTATCCCTGGGACGTTGGGCACCGCGAGAGCTTTCTCGGAGAGCTAAATCTTGTTCTGGAACGAGAACTCTCAGGCTATCGTTTCGTAGGTGGTGTCTTTACGCCAGTCACGTCAGCCGAGGAGATTGCCTCGATTGAAGATGCTCTCAACCTTACCGATAGGTTTACGCCGGTGAGAAACCACCTTCAGCGGTCATTGGCGTTGCTCTCGGACCGAAAGTCACCCGACTATCGCAACTCCATCAAGGAATCTATTAGCGCAGTCGAGGCACTGGTGCAGATTGTCACTGGGCAATCTGGCGCAACGCTGGGCCAGGGTTTGAAGCATCTAGAGCAGAACGGGGTGCCCCTGCACTCCGCTCTGAAAGACGCATTCGGCAAGCTGTACGGCTACACCAACGACGCCGAGGGCATCCGGCACGCCCTGCTAGAGGAATCCACACTGAGCTTCGACGACGCCAAGTTCATGCTGGTATGCTGTTCCGCGTTTGTGAATTTCCTGACGGCGAAACTGCCTGCCTAAAGAGATCATTCGGAAGGGAGACTACATGAGTGAACGAATCCAGACGGTGTTGCTGCTAGCTGTGCTGCTTGGGGTTGGTTGGTTAGTGATTGGCGAACCCCGAAAACAGCCCACCGCCCAGCCCGCACCCCAACCCATCGCCAGATACTCGCTCCATCTGAAGGGCACGGATGAGCTAATTTTTGACTCTGTGACGGGCGATGTCTACAACCTCGATGGAGGACCCAGCGACAGCGGGGTTTTCGTCGTTTTCAAGATGAACCTCCCATCGCAGCGTGTGGAGGTATACCCCATGCAGATGGACCCTCAGAAGCAGTCCGAAAGGGTGTTGGAGTACTATCGCAAGAATCCGCCCCAACGTGTTTCCCCGTGAGAGCGAGGCTAGCAAAGGACCTTTGAGCGCCTTCGGCATCGGACAACCTACCGCAGGATCTTCGGTTGAGCTTTGCCCACGGCTGGCAGCTTGCTTCAGATTTGACATTGGGAGACATTAGGAGTGGAACACAGCAGGAAGAACAAGCGAATCAAGCAGTGGTGTCTCGGTTGTCTGGGACTCTTGATCGTCGGCGCGGCGATCTTCGCTCTTTGGCCCAAGTCGGAACAGCAGAAGCGAGCGGAGGCGTACCGCATGGGGCAGAAATTTTTAAGGGCCACTTTGAAGGCCCCTGACACCGCGAAATTCCCATCACTCACCCGAGACCCCGGATCTATTATGCTGGGCATCTACCCCCCTGACGGAAGTTACGAGATGGTCGCCTGGGTGGAGGCTGAAGACTTTGGTGCGATCCAGAAGAAGTGGCGGTGTAGATTGAAGAAAACATGGGGCCGCTGGCACGTCACCGGACCCTGTAGAATTTTTGAGTGACTCGGAGGTGCCGGGGGCTGAACACATATACTGCTCCCCCTCTCGCGCCCGCCAACCGGCAGAGATCAACCTGCCCACAAGTCATAGAAAATAAGAAGGAACTGTGCGATTGACGTGCTATCGAAAAGGTCAAGTTAATCGCCAAAAATGCCCTGAAAAGCCCAAGAAATACATCCCTTCGGACGGAGGGACCTGCCCGAGTCGGCACAGGCAGTTGTCGATGGTTAGGGCGGCTTGGATATCACGAGTTGAACGACAAACAGGTCTCGCGCGTGCGCGCAGAGGCAGGAATTTGCCATGATCTACCTATTTTTTCAATAACTTAACTCGGACGTACAGCCGTGAAACTGGATGTCAGAGACAGCACGCTATAGCATGCCCTTTTCACCCGCAATGGCCGTGCTCGCGCCCGTGATTGTTCTGTGGCGAAATTTCGCCCTCAGGTTCCCCCAACGGCAGTCGATCATGGCCGGCGCGTGAAGCGAGGTGCCGCGAACTGGAGTTGGACGGGATTAACATGGGATCAAGGCGGTCGATAGGCAGGTGCGAAAATGCGAGACACGAGAATCCCAGCGGGGTACGAGGTTCGGCGTGCGACCCCGAACGACATCGCCTTGCTGCAAGATGTTGAGCGAACCGCGGCCTTGCTGTTCAAAACGTACCCAGGGGAGGCCGGACTCACTGAGGAGATCTACAGGGAGGCAAATTCGGTGGAGACGTTCGAGAATGCTCAGCGCGCTGGGCGTCTCTGGGTCGCCGTGACACCGACGAGCGAAGTCGTTGGTTTTGCGCTCGTGATGGAGATCGCGGGCTTCGCGCACCTCGAAGAGATTGATGTGCTGCCCTCACATGGGCAGCAAGGCTTAGGCTCAGCCCTACTCAGTGCGGTGTGCTCGTGGGCGCAAACAGCCGGATACCCGGCGGTGACGTTGAGGACGTTTCGTGATGTCCCGTGGAACGGACCGTTCTATCTTCGACGCGGGTTCCGAGTCGTAAATTCATCAGACGTGTCGAAGCATCATCTTGACCTCGAAGCCTCAGAGCGGAAACGCGGACTGCGGACCGAACTTCGCGTCACAATGGCCTACCCGACCGAGCGAATGCAGCCATAGCTCCGGTCACGTCCTTGGCACGAATCGCTTCTGAGAGGCCATCTTTCAACTCTTATCCTGGATCTACTCCTGCCCGTCGGTGTACGATTCAAGCAGGGCCGCGATCTTCACGTAGATGCGCTCCCATTCCTTGTGGAGCTTGCGGTCCTTAGCGTGATTGGATTCCGACGCCACGTAGCCCGCCAGATCGTCAAGGTCGTCAAGAGTGTAGCGCGCAACCGCCGGGTCGCCCGGCTGCGGGACGACCCTCAGTTGCCGGGTCAGTTCATCGGGGGGCGAAGCTGTGCTTGAGGACGAGTTCGCGCTCCCGGTCGGCGAGTTGCAGCGGGAGTACCGTGCCGGGCGCGACGCGTTTCTTTGGCACATCGGGCGCGGGATGTCCCTGGAGAGCGGCCAGCATGAGATTCTTCAATTCCTCGACTTCGGTATCGGCGGCCACCACGGCTGCGCGCTTCGCCGGGGCGCGGCGTTGGAAGGTCCTCTTCAGGGAGGCGTTGACGGCATCAACAGAGAACGCCTCAGGATCGAAGTCTCCCCGCCAGGCCAACATGTTTTCGTGCTCCTCATGTTCCGGATCGGCCAGCGTCTCCAGGTAGTCCGTATAGCCGCACGGGCCACCCGCATCTTCCGGCGGCCCGTTGCGGGCGCCGCCGACGCAACGAGAGTAGAACCCGTCAGGCTCAGGCAGGAGGATTGCTTCGAGCAGAATGTCGTGGCGCCAATCATCGCCGAAGTCGTAGACGTATTCGAAGCTATCGCCTACGCGAGCGACGATTCGGTTGAGCGGAACCCGCCTCTCGTCGCTCACCTTGCGCTCGTTGAAGGCGTCGTCGGGGTCCGGAACGCTGTAGACCCGCCGGCCGGCAACGAAGTCGTGGAGATGGTAGTCCTCCCAGTTGAACAGCAACTGCAGGATCCGGTGCAGCCGTGGCAACTTCGTGTCCTCCGGCGCCTGCAAGGATCGCCAAATCGACAGCACCAGCCACCTCGAGGCCCGGAATGGGACGTCCTGCGATTTATGTGGTCGACATGGAGGCCAGATCACGGGATTCGCAGCTCCACTGACCCACGGAAGCCTTCCTCGCCCTTGTCCGCAACCCAGTCATCCTACGGCTTCAGCTTGCCCTCGCCATAACCAAGCTTGTCGGTGATCTCTAAACAACTTTCGGAAGGCCCAAGCGGTGCAGATAGGTGTTCACTAGACGCGCCAACTCCGCTATGTCCGCCCGGAACTGGCGCATACCCGCCCGCTTTTCGCGACGTTCCTGCACGGCCCGCTGCGAATACCGCCCATGCTTCCAGCGTGCACGTCGAATTCGTTCTCTGCCCTCCACAGTCTTCGGCCCAGTGCTCAGGCCGCCGTGCAGGCGGCAGCGCCCGTTCGCCATCGCGGGACATTCACACGGCGTCCCACGCCTGGACTTCGCACCACAACGCGGCGCGCTCAGGAATGCCCACCGATACACCCTCTCAAAGGGTCTTTGCATGAATTCTGGGCTACTCCCCCTCTGTTCCATCAGCCCCCCGGTTTGCAGCCTCCAAGTTGCCTGCCACAACCGCCTGTCCGCCATCGGCCACCTGGACGTGCTGCACCACCACCGTCTGCCGCCCGCCGGTGCACAGTCGATGTAGTGCCAGCGCGCCCTGCTGGAAGACCTCCATCATCCGTGCGCTCGCGTTGGCCAGCCTCACCATATCCACCGCGTTGGGCGCGATCGACGCTTGCGTACTGAGGCGCATGGCGGCATTGTGGCCGACGGCCAGCTGGTCCACGAGCATCGCCTCGATGGCATCGCGTGGTTGAATCGAGACGGCCGCGCCGAGCGCAAGGTCCAGAACACCGGCCTGAGCGGCACTTTCGGTGCGTTTTTGGGCTGCCGCAGACAGGCGAACCCTGCCATCACGCGATGTCGCCGGAGCAATCCGTGATTCGCTAGCGGGCTGGTTCGGCTGCACCATCTGGACTCAATTGTAGGGCAGGCGGTCGAGCAAGAAAAGCCCTCACGTTTGACCTACTCGAAGCACAAACACGTCATGCGGGCGTATTGACAGCCCTCCCCAGGACGTCTTCGCCAGAAGCTCAAGCGGGAGGCCCTTGCTCCGGAGGCTTGCCGGTGCGAACAGCTTCGTCCCGTCGCAAGGCAGGTGCGATCGCCTCACTCACGACCTCGGGTCCGATGTAGTCCGCAATCATCGCAATCCGCCGATACGCGTAGGGCAAGACCGCAAAATGCTTGTCGTCGGACAGCCGATCTTCAGAGAGCTGCAATACAAAGAGTGCGACCTTCTGCCAGTACACTGCCAGCTTAGCGAGTTCGTGCTGAGTGGGAACAAAACGCGGTTCATCAACAAACTCACACGCGTGAATCGCGCTCTCGACACCGGTCACACTCCAAGGATCGAGCCATCTGTACCGGTCCCTAAGTGCCTCGGCTTCAGGGTCCGTGTCATCTTCGTCCGATGGGGGGAGATCCGGAAGTCCTTCCTCGGTTCTTGGAATCTTTTTGCCCTCTTTGCGCATTTTCAGCAATCTTGGATCAACATCAGCGTCAAACGTTGCCTCCCCTTCCTTTAGAACATTTCCTTAACTCTCAACCGGTAGTTGTTGAAGTTTCGAAACCCGTACGCCTGCCGTTGGAGGACCTCCATTTTCGTATGGAAGCCTTCGGTGATGCCGTTGTTGCGGGTGAAGCGCCACATGGCAACGATCTCCTCTGACCAGG
>DATIGF010000020.1:0-41391 GCA_035454865.1 Nitrospiraceae bacterium
ATGCACGACTGGGATCCCGCCCTCACGGATGCGGAGATCGATGACCTGATTGCATACATCCGCAGCGCGGTCCCCCGACTGGAAGTAAAGCCCTAGCCATTCCTCCATGCGATTTTATAGCCGCTGACTGCCCTCACTACAGTTCTGGTTCTTCCTGCTGTCCCGGTTCGTTATTTGTACTATACTGCGCCCATGGCGCTGCGTTCGGAGCTTTCATTCACCGATTCTCTCACCGGCGACCGGCGCAGTCGCTTCTACGAAAGCCACCGGTCCATCGCGATTCTGATGATCCTGATCGTGTTTCTGTCCCCGTTCGCCGGGCTCTATGTCACGGGGCTGTTCGGGGCGGTCCTCGGCCTGCTGGTGTCCATCGCAGGCTATTATCTGACGCCCTATGTCTGGATCAAATTGTCCGGAGAATGAGCAGAGGAGGGGATCAGCCCGATCTCACCGATGAGTGCAAGAGACATGTGCCGGTGGAGGCGACGCAGGTTGCCTGCGATCGCATCACCGGGCAGAGTCGTAATAATATTCCGGTCGCCGACGCCATCGCACGAGCGCCGGCCGAAAGGACAGGATCATGAAGAACGTCGAGATGACGGTTGAGGGCACGCTGTTGACGATCAAGGTGGATCTCTCGAAAGAATTCGGGCCGTCGGCTTCCGGGAAGACCATCATCATCGCTTCGACGGAGGGGAATGTCACCATCCCGAATCGCGACGAAAAAGTCGGGCTCAACGTGTACCGGAAAAAGTGAGCGTGCCGGATGCCCCCGTGGCGCCATAAAGTCCCGCTGTGAGTGATCGCCCGACCTGTGCTGCTTCCCCCTGGAGATCTCTTTCGTTCGACAGGCCTGTTGGCCGGATCAGAAACCCCGCTCCGGGACGGTGGTTTTGGGTCTCTATTCCCAGAAAACCCTTAGGGCTGTGGATATTGAGACCACTGTCTCACGCCGGAGCCGCGTCACTAGCGGCAATTCAGGATGTCAAGCCGGTCCGCCCAGGAATGCGCAAAAAACTCCGGAAGTTCGATTCAGGCCACTATATGTAGGGGCGCGCTGGTAGAACTACAGATGCCTAAAAAATAGGCATTCTGCAGGGATAACTCTGCAGTTCAAGCGGTCCCGTACGCGGTTATGAACTTACGCACAGGTTTATCCACAGAAGGTGGGGACGAAGGTTTTTCGTGCCAGAATCCCGTCCGCTTCATTTTTTCCGCGTCGATCCTGGAAGAAAAAACACTGGGATTTCCTCTGCTGCCTTCTCCGACAGCCGCCGGCATTCCGAAGTTCAAAAAGTTCGTCCGGTTCCCGGCGCGGGCGCGTATGCTTTGTCTCGCCCATGCCCGAAAAAGTTTTTGACAAATTATTCCGAATCTGTACAATGGGCCAACTTTTCATTCCTGTCTTCGTTTTCATCCTCATTCTTTCCGTTCTGCCGGCAGGTTTTCGGGAACCAAGACGCTACGGTCACTACGCTCGACTGGGGAGGCGGCTGTTTCAGCTGTACCCTGCATGTCACGTGTGCCGATAACGAGTCGCCCTGTGTGTGTCCTCGGGACTCCGGCTTGTCCCCGCTGCCTGGAGACGGCCTTGGAGTCCAACGGTGGATTTTTGACTTGCGCGACCTGCGGCCTCGCGATTACGCGGCAGGCGCTCTTGAATGACACGATCGGCTTCCAGCCGGCGCTCGATGATCACTAGATGAAATCCGAACAGATAGTGCTATGGGCCGGCATCGCTGTACTGCTCACCGGCATCTTCCTCGTCGATATCCGGATGGGTCTGGGATTCACCCCGTGGCTGCTGTATGTGATTCCCCTGGGACTCACCTATTGGACCTCTCCGCGCTATGCTCCTTTCGGGGTCGCCGCTCTGTGCACCACGCTGATCCTCGTCGGGTTCACCCTCTCGCCCCCGCTGGCTCCGGAGTCTGTGGCGCTGACTAATCGGATGTTCGGCGCGATCACCTTCTGGACGCTTGCATCGTTGATTGTGGGCTATAAGCTGCTCGCCATCCGGCTCTCGCAGCTGACGGAACAGCTCAACACGGAGCTCAATGAGCGGACTCAGGATCTCGGCCGGGCCGTGAGTGCGTTGCGGCTCGAGGAGGCGCGGGGGAAACGGCTCGCCCCGGAGGGGGAGACCGGTCTGGAGGAGACGCGCGGTCAGCTGGAGCAACTCGGCAAACGGTTGGAACAACTCCAACGCGATTTGCTGCGTCCTTAAGGTCCGAGCGGTCTGCTCTCAATCCCCGGTCGTGACCTCGACGCTCCGTCGTCGTCCGTGCCTATCACTACTCGACAATCAACGTGCCGGTCATGTTCGCATGACCTTTCCGACGACAGATGTAGAGGTAGGTTCCTGGCGGAGGGGCCATCGCCAGTTGCAGGGATTGCCCCGGCTCGAGGAGGATACCGGGGCCGGCGGATTTCGCGGCCGCGCCCGATGACGGTGCGTGGGCGGCATACATGAGGACGGGACTGTCGAATTCGTGGACTTCCCGGCCGGCGTTATAGATGGTGAGCGTGAGGGGTGCGGCTGTCTTGACCCGCACGACCTCGGGCGTAAAGCGAAAGTCTTCGGCGGTGAGAGCGACGGTTTGCGTGCCGTCGCAAGCGGCGAGCGCCAGGCAGAAAATGGGGCCAGAGAAGACAGGAACGAACCGCATCGATCGGCGGGATAACATGGATGGTATTGTCTCCCGGCAACCGCGTTCGATGCCGCCGGCACATCGAACTCCAGCCACCGATCGGATTGGCTGCACTAGTGACTGACCGGAGCGTTCTCTCTAAGATCGCCCCATGACACGGAATGCTTCGGTCCTCAGCTTAAGTGGTTCGCGGCGTTCAAGCAAACTTGGAGATCAACTCGCAAGACACAAGCTTGATGAAGCCCGGAGCCTCACTCCCGAACAGCGGTTGCTTGTCGCGCTCGAACTGTCGGATGCCGCTGCCGCTCTCCATCGCGCGTGTTCCAGGAATCGTTAGCGACCACTCTCTCGTCCGGACGCAGCCAGGACCCGCGGGTGTTGCGAGCCTATGCGTTGATCGGTCGCTTTGCCGTGTCGATCCGGGAAGTTCCGCGCGCGACGCAGGATGTCGATTTTGCGGTTGCGATCGGGTCTGCTGATCTGTACGCTCTGGCCGCATCCTTAGATGGTCGTGACGAAGATGCCGGGCCGGATGATCCCTTGAGTGGAGCCCTGCATGCCTCCATCGAGGCCGGCTCCGGGCCTATCCCGCTGCAACTAGTCTTTCTTTCCTCCGCATTCACAGAGGTCATCTTTCGGCATGTTGAAACGCTATCGGTCATGGACCGGCTCCTTCCCGTCGTGTCCTTACACGTATTGGTTCTCCTCAAGCTGTATGCAGGCGTTCCTCAGGACATTCTTGATGCCCAACTGATCCTCAGGGTGTGACAGCCGCGGCCTGATGACCTGCAACAGATTGCAGAAATGGCGGAGTCGTTGGGATTGTTGAAGGAATGGACCGGTTTCGTGCAGCGACATCACACCGGGGACTAATTCTCTACAGGGCATAGAGAGGGGCATTGCCCGGCTTCCATTTGATACTGCAACCGATGCTGGCTTTCTGGTTGCCGTCGACCGGCGTTCCGGCGAGCACCGCTTCGATTGCGGCGCGCAGATCGCGGCCGGTTACCGGCTTGTTGTTGCCGGGGCGACTGTCGTCGAGCTGACCGCGGTAGACCAGCTTCCGCTCCCGGTCGAAGAGATAGAAGTCCGGCGTGCAGGCCGCCTGATAGGCTTTTGCGGCGTCCTGCGTCTCGTCAAAACAAAATGGAAAAGTGAAGCCGAGACGCCCGGCCATTTCTTTGAGTCTTGGCGGCGCATCGTCCTGGTACGCGGCCGGATCGTTGCTGCTGATCGCCACGATCCCCAGCGCGGTGTCTCTGTAGTCGCGCCCGATCCTTGCGATCTCCTGTTCGACGTGCACCACATAAGGGCAGTGGCGGCAGATGAACATAACCAGCAGTGCGGCCTTGTCGCGAAACGTGTCAAGCGAATAGACCTGACCACGTACGACATCGCGGAGTGTGAATGCCGGCGCCGGCGTTCCGAGCGGGAGCATGACTGACGTCATGGCCATGGGGCCTCCTTTCGGATCCTTCCTCTCGATATTCAGGAAGATGCCGTACTCCGGTCGGCCCGTCAAGTGTCAGGACGGGCCCCTGCGCAGCCGCTGAGCAGACGGCCATGCCCCATTGCGCCTCCTATAATGGGGGCATAGACTGTGACTGTTTGCTCTGGAACGGTGGGATGCCCATGGGACGATCGGTTCAGCACTTCCTCATCGGATTGCTCTTCTGCTCGCTTCCGGCCTGTGTCTCTGCCCGCCATGTTCCGCAACCCATCTTGCAGCGCGGCGATGCTGTCGCGCTGGCCGGAGACCCCCTGGTCCTGCAGGATCTGACGGCCTGTCAGACCCAGGTCCGCGACGGGGCGCAGATGACCATGCAGCCACGCTGGCTTCCGCCTCTCGGCTCGACGGACCATGGCGTGGTCCTCGGGACAGCCGACGGGCCGCATCCCGTCTGGCCGTCGCGCGAGGCCTATCGTGACGCGATTGAACGCTGTCTGACGGCGCGCGGGTACCGGATTCGAGGCTGGCAGTAAGGTCCTGCCGTTTTCCTCTCATTCACCTTCTCACGACCCCCGGGTTCCCTCGTCCTCGTCGACGGCTCTACCTCTTCCGTGTGGTTGACAGGTCCTGACAGGCGCTTTAGCCTTCTGGCGCAAGGGCCCGGGCCTGACAACAACGAGATGAACAGGGGAGGAGCAGTACCAATGACTATGCGCTGGGTGGCCCGGATTGCGTCAGTAGGCTGTGTCGTTGTGCTGTCCGCCTCGCTATCGACCGCCGTTGCGGGGGATGAATCGGCGGTTCGAGAAACGGGCCGCCTGCTTGCGGTGCTGCTCGATGCCGGGCGGGTGACGATCGGGAAGAATCAGCTCCTCCTCAATGACCCGACTAGGGGAGACAAGGGGTTCACGCCTGAGGTGTTTGCGCAGCAGACGATCGCGGAATTCAAACAGCGCACGGGGCATGATCTCACGCATCTGGCTGATGCTCCAGTGCCTGAGATGGCGAAGCCTCTGCTGGCGAGGCTTTTGGAGGAGAGCAGGAAGACGGTGGCGAGTTACCAGATGGTGATCAACATGCCGGGGATCAAGTACAAGGGACTTATCCCGGCCACGTTCGGCACGGAAACGGGGAAGCGTTTTGAATCATGGTCCGGTGTGTATCTGAAACAGACGGCGCCCGACCATCTGATCCGCAATCCGAAGAACAAACCCGACGCATTTGAAGCGGCGGAGATGAAGAAGATGAGCGAACCGTCGTTTCCCCGTGTGGGTGAACAGATCGTGAGCGAGATTGTGGAGGACGGGAAGTCGTTGCGGGTCTTGCTGCCGCTCTTTTATGGGAAAGCCTGCCTGAGTTGCCACGGCACTCCGAAAGGGGAGCGCGATGTGACGGGCTACCCGCGGGAGGGCGCGCAGGAAGGAGACCTGGGCGGCGCGATCAGCGTGAAGCTGCCGATGCCGTGACGCCGGCGGACTCGATGCTGCCGGGTACGTGCTTGACCTGCCTTCGAACCGGATCAATGTAAACGGGTAACGCGGTGCTGTCGGCGCGCCCGGCCTGTTCTGCGCCGGGCGCGTGGGAGGTGCTTACTCGGCCGCGGGCGTTCCGCCTTCCCAGAGCTTGATCGTACGATCCCAGGACGCGCTGGCGAGACGGCGGCCGTCCGGTGAGAAGGTGATACAGCGCACCCCGCCGGTATGGCCCTTGACGGTTCTGAAGTTCCGGCCGGTGGCGAGGTCCCAGAACTTGATGGTCTGGTCGTCGCTGGCGCTGACCAGGACTTTCCCGTCCGGCGAGACGGCGAGGCTGCGGACCCAGCCGGTATGGCCTGTCAGGGTTTTCTTTTCGATGACCTTGGGCATCTCGAAGAGCTTGATGGTGGTGTCCCGGCTGCCGGTGATCAACAGCTTGGCGTCCGGCGTAAAGGTCATGGCGCCGATCCAGTAATCCATCGGCTTTTGGAATCCGCCGTCGTCTTCGACGAAGTAGCCGCGTGTCTCGGTGGAGTCCTCGACATCCCGGCGCCAATGCCCGTCGTGCAACACCTTTTCCTCGCCGCTCGGGAGCACTTCCCAGATCTTGATCTTGCCGATGTCGGTCCCGTGGGCGAGGTGAATGCCGTCCGGTGAGAAGGCGACGCAGACGGACCAGTGATGGTCGTACTCGTCTTTCCCGAGCAGCGTCATCAATTCGGTGCCGGTCGTGACTTCCCAGATCTTGATGTCTTTGTTGTGGCTGCCGCGCGCGAGCATGAGGCCGTCGGGCGAGAGCGAGAGGCTGCACACATTATGATCGTAACGGGTGAAGAGGAGCTTCGTCGGTTCACCGGTCTTGCCGTTCCACAAGCGAATGGTGCGGTCTTCGCTGCCGGTGGCGAGCGTCTGTCCGTCCGGGGTGAAGACGATGGCCCGGATGTCGTTGGTGTGGCCGCGCAGGGAACGCAGGAGCCGGCCGGTTTCGATGTCCCACATGCGGACGAGTCGCTCGGCGCCGCCGCTGGCGAGAGTCAGGCCGTCGGGCGAGAACGCCACGGCCCAGACGCCGTGCGAATGGCCTCGAAACGTTTTGACTTCGCGGCAATCGGTTTTCCAATACTCCAGAAAGTCGACGGGAGGGGTCGGCGCCGTGCCGCTTGCTGATCCGGAGACGGTGCTCGGCAGGGGCGGGGACATCGTGTGTTCCGTCATAGCAACCTTCTTCCTTCACTGAGGACCACCTGGCCGAGGTCCTTGATTGCAAATCAGCTTTTTAGGCCAGTATAATTCCGTTGCGCTTGCGAGATCGTAAGAGATGCTCTGCGGCCAAGTCAAGCCGGCCCTCAGCGCCCATTAGATAGACGGTTCGCCGCGATCCGCTATCTCCGAGCCGTAACCTCAACTGTTCGAGGACCCTCCATGGAAATCAGGTTTCAGCCCGCATTGCTTCAGGAAGTGATCGACTCGTTCGTCGAGAAGACGGAACGGGAAGGGGACCCCACCTATTATAAGGAGTTCCATGAATATGCCGATCCGATCTACGAGAAATTCATTCTCGAAGACCGGGAAGGCGAGTTCAAGAAGCTCTATCAGTACCTCTTCGGGACGTGGGGGTTCTCGGATATCGTGCGGGATTCATTCAATGAGTATCCGCTGTTGAAGGAGAAAGTCGGAATCGTCCTGGTCAAAGGCGTGCTGAAGGAAGATCAGGAAGGCGTCGACATCCTGCGCAAGTGGGGATCGGTTGAGAAGGAATTGGCCAGAGAGTTTGAGGAGCGAGGCATGAAGGGCGTCGGGATCAAGCTGATCCCCCGCCGGTTTTACGATCCCGCGCTGACGCGCTACTGCCGCCATGAGCTGATGCACATCTCCGATATGATCGATCCGGTGTTCGGCTACGATCCGGATACCAAAGTGGGGCAGAATCCCGGCGAAGAGACTCTGATCCTGCAGCGGTACCGCGTGCTCTGGAGTTTGAGCGTGGACAGCCGGTTGGTTGCAGCCGGGCGGGAGCCGATGCTCAGCAAAGAGGACCGGTTCAAAGAATTCCGGTCGTGGTACCGGAAAATTCCGCCGCCTCAATTGAAGTCGGTGTTCGAAGGGCTGTGGCAGACGTCCTACTTCACGCATTCCGAGTTGATCGAAATGGCCACCGACACGCTCCGCGTGATGGATCGCGCGGTCGATGTGGAGGGCGGCGAGGTGCCGGAGAGCGAAAACAAAGTCATGCTCATGCCGGGATTTCCTTGTCCGCTGTGCCGGTTCCCGACCTATTCCTGGGTCGAAGACATGGGCACGAAGATCGAGCCCTACGTGCTCGATTTCATCCGTGAGAATCATCCCGGGTGGGATATCGAGTTCGGAGCCTGCGATCGTTGCGTGGAAGTGTACAAGCTGCGGGCCGACGGTGTGATGTAATGCAGCATGGTGAACGGCGCAGTGTCATGCGTCAATCGTCATTCGGCGAGCAGGATCTGCTCTTCGCACGATTCGCGCGTGACGAATAACGGACTGCGGTGACCCTGTGGCGACTGATCCCTCATACGGCCGGCGCGATTTTCTCAAGGACTCCGTTCTCTCTGTCGCCAAAGCGGCGCAGGAATTTTCCAAACAGGCCGATGCCGCTCCCGTACAGGCTCCGCCGCCGCTCCGCGCCGATTGGTTGCGGCCGCCCGGCGCAGCCGAGGAAGCGCTCTTTCTGGAGCGCTGCACGAAGTGCAGCGACTGCATCAAATCCTGTCCGCCCGGCGCGATTGTCGCACACGCCGGTGACGGCACGCCGGTTCTTTTCGCCGATCAATCACCCTGTCTGTTGTGCGACGATTTTCCCTGTATTGCGGCCTGCGCGACGGACGCGCTGTTGCCGGTCGACGCCGTCGGCAATGTGCGCATGGGTGTTGCCAGCATTTCGCAGCGGCTCTGTACGGCGGGGCAAGGCTGTCATGCGTGCGTATCGAAATGTCCGACAAACGCTCTCGCGATGAATTTTGAATCGTTACGCTTAGTGATTGTTCCGGAGCTGTGTGTCGGCTGCGGAATCTGTGAGTCCGTGTGTAACACGGTCAACGATCACGTCGCGATTCGCGTCACGCCGGCCAGACAACTCGCGAGAATCGATCGATGAGCGAAAACGCAGGGCAACCGAGCCTGGTGGAAATGCGCCAATCCACAAGGTTTGAATTTGAAAATCAGCAGGTTGACGATGGGCCTCTTCTTAACCAGTTCGCGCTTGACATCCCCTGGACCTTTACCTATCATACGCACGCTCGGGCTAAGAAAATAAGTTCGCACGGGCGTTATGTAAGTTGTTGTGAGGCCTGGGTTGAACGCGACATCCAGGAGAACTTTTTATGACGAGTAAACAGCCGGTGCAGAGCGTCACCACCTCCGCAACCGCCGTCATTCCCACTCCTCCCACCATCAAGGATTCCCCCGCAGTCGAACGGGCTCTCAACCGCAGCAAAATCTATCTTCTCGTTTCCTGGAGTCTCCTCTATCCGGAAGATGAAGAATTTCTCGACTACCTCCAGTGCGGAGAATTCGTGGAGGACGGTCGGGCCGCCATCGATGCATTGCAGGCCGTGCTGGATAACAATGGGGGAGATCGCGCCAAGCAGAAGCTCCTCTCGCTCAAGAAGCAGTTGGATCTGGCCGAGAAGCTGATCGCCTCCGAGTGTGTCAACTGGCAGCTGAGCGATCTGCAATCCGAGCATCGCCGGGTCTTCAGTAACGTCATCACCCTCGACTGCCCGCCCTACGAAACACTCTTCGGCAATGATCACGTCTTCGCGCAGTCGCATGTCATGGGCGACATCTCGGGTTTCTACAAAGCCTTCGGCGTCGAACTGTCCAAGGATATTCATGAACGGCTCGATCATCTCAGCGTCGAGTTCGAGTTCATGCATTTCCTCGCCTACAAAGAATCCTACTCGCGCTGCCATGACGGGGCCGATAAGACGCAGATCGTCCTGGATGCCCAGAAGAAGTTTGTCAAGAATCACATCGGTCGTTGGGTGCCGCTTTTCTGCCGCATGCTGACCAAGAAGGCGGACTCCGGCCTCTTTAAATTGGTTGCGGACATGACGGCCGATTGGATGGACTTTGAAACGGCATTCTTGGGCGTGACGCCCCAGCCTTATACCGAGACCGATTATCGACCGGCGACCTTCAATTCCCCTGAAGGTCAAACCTATGAATGTGGCGCGCAGGATCAAGGCAACGAATTGAGTGTGCTGTTGAACGAGGTGGGTGCGCAGTCATTCATGGATGTGAAGGACAAAGAGAAGGATAAAGAGGAGGGGGGACCAGTCGGGACCGCCTAGGTTCCGAGCATTCATCTTGAGTTTCATGCAAGCGGTCTTTTTGGGCGATGTTATTAATCTTTAATTGAGAGGAGGGGTTAGTCGTATGAGAGTTGTGCAGACGACCAACAAGAAATTGGTGTTTGGCATTCTTCTCTCTGCCCTCATCGTCGGCGTCATGTTGACGATCGGGCAAGTACCGTTGGCCGTGAGCCAGCCGGTCACGATTCCGGCCAAGGCGATCAAGGGCTCGATTCCTATGGATGGCGCCAACCCGATTTGGGAAAGCGTTCCGGGTGTCGTAGTTCCGCTGAGCGGCCAGTTGATCACCACCCCCATGCACCCGAACATCTCTGTGAAGTCGGTGTTCGTGAAGGCCATGACGAATGGCAAGGAAGTCGGGTTGCGGGTGGAGTGGAACGATCAGACCAAGAACGACACAACGATCGGTCCACAGGATTTCCGTGACCAAGCCGCCATCATGTTCCCGGTGAATACCTCCGGTGCGCCGCCATTTCAGTGCATGGGGCAATCCGGCGGGACCACCAACATCTGGCGCTGGAATGCGGAATGGCAGAAGGATCTCGGCAAGGACAGCGCCGGGCTCTGGGACGTGGACGATCAGTACCCAGGCATTTTCTGGGACTACTACTTTGAAGAGCCGGCCGGCGGCGTGACCTATCCTGACCGGATCGGTCGCAGCCTTGGCCCGTTCAACCCCGGGATCTGGTCCGGCAACATCATGTCTGACCCGACGCTCCGCGTGAGCTCGGTCGAAGACTTGAATGCGAACGGCTTCAGCACCCTCACGACACAGGCTCATCAGGATGTGATCGGGAACGGTGTGTGGGAGCCAGCCGGTTCCGTCAAGGGCGGCGCCTACTCAGGCCCGACCTGGCGCGTGGTCGTAAAGCGTACGCTGGAGACCGGCGATGCGAACGACACGCAGTTCAAGGGCGGGATGTCTGTGCCCATCGCCTTCGCAGTGTGGGATGGTAACAACGTCGAGCGCAACGGTATGAAGGCGCTCTCCACCTGGTTCACGCTCAAGCTTCCGTGAGCGGGCCGGTCTCCGGAGAGACCGTGACTCTCCGTTCGTAGGAGAGCATAGAGCTGGTAGGAGTCAAAGAGAGGCCCCGGATCAGCGTCACGATGAGTGGCGAAACGATCCGGGGCCTCTTCTTTTTTGCGAATGAGAGAAGGGATTATTGTACTGGTATCGATGACTGAGACAGGGTTGCATTTCAAGAAGTGCGGAGTGTATAAACCCAAGGGAATATATCTCGAAACCTGCTGATTTTCCGATGCAATTGGAAGTAGAGCTGCTATGAAAGTTTCGCTGCTTTTCCCTCCAACCTGGCATCCTTCGCAGCCCTATTTATCCTTGCCATCTTTGACCGGATTCCTGCACCAGGGAGGTGTTTCTGACGTCTCGCAACGGGATCTCGGCATCGAGTTGTTGGATGGGGTGTTGACAAGATCCTATGGTGCTGAAGTTCATCAGCAGTTGATCGATAAGCAGCGCGAGCTTGAACGGACACAGTCGGGGCAGACGGGAGCCGGGAGCCGGGAGCACTACGCGAAGGTCACCGACTCGCTCGACCGGTTTGCCTATCTGATCGATCGGATCGAGCTCGCCAAAGAGACGCTTCGGGGCGAGGGCTTCTACGATCTCGATGCCTATCGCGCCAGTCTGTTTATGATCGACAAGTGGCTGGAGCTGGTGTCGTCGATCTATTTCCCGACCAGACTGACCGTCGTCGATAATCAGTTCAGCAATTACTCGATCTACTCCTCAAAAGACCTGATGAAGGTCATTCGTGATGAAGCGCAGAATCCCTATGTCAGTCTCTTCCGTGACAAGTTCATCCCCTCGATCGTGCACGATCGCCCGGACCTCATCGGGGTGTCGATCACCGCGACGTCGCAGATCATCCCCGGCCTCACGCTCTGCCGGTTGATCAAAGAGGCCGCGCCGGATCTGCATGTGACGATCGGCGGAAGCATCTTCACGCGGCTTGTCGACAACATCCGGCGGTGTCCGAGTCTCTTCGACCTGGCGGACGATATCGTCGTCTTCGAAGGAGAAACGGCGTTGCTGGAGCTGGTCAACCAGCTGGCCGGCAAGAAGGACTACAGCAAGGTGCCCAACCTGATCTACCGGCAGAACGGGAAGATCACGGTCAATCAGCCGTTCTATTCCGAAAACGTCAACCAGCTGCCGGCGCCGAATTACGACGGATTTCCGCTCGGCCGCTACCTGTCACCGGAGCCGGTGCTTCCGGTCCAGTTCTCACGCGGCTGCTATTACAAGGATTGCGCGTTCTGTGCGCTCACCCTCGATCACCAGAACTTCAGGCAGAAGGATCCGGGACGAACGATCGAAGAGCTGGACTGGCTCAAGCAACGCTACGGGGCGCAGCATTTCTTTTTCACGGACGAGTGCTTTGCCCTCTCCCCGACGAAACGGCTGTGCCAGCAGATGATCGAAAGACGCCTCAACGTGAAGTGGACGTGCGAGATGCGCTTCGAGAAGAATCTCACGCGCGAGCTCCTGGCGTCGATGCGGGATGCGGGCTGCTTGAAGATCGTCTTCGGACTGGAGTCCTTCAACCAGCGCGTCATGGATTTCATGAAGAAGGGGATCAAGCAGGAATGGGTGCGGCGCATCGCGGACGACTGCGTCGATCTCGGTATTGCCGTGCACTGCTACATCATCGTCGGATTCCCCACGGAAAAGGAAGAAGAGGCGCTCGAGACGATGAACTTTATCGTGGACAACAAGAAGCTCCACGATTCGTTCGGCTTCTCCTGCCAGCCCTGCCTTTTCGATCTGGAGAAGGAAGCGCCGATCATGAGCGATCCGGCCGGTTACGGGATCCGGCGCATTATGCGTCCGTCGGCGGAGGACCTCAGCCTCGGATTTTTCTATGAAGTTCAAGAGGGCATGACACCGGATCAGGCCGAAAAACTCTATCAGCACGTGTATGAACGGGTCAGCGAAGTGGTCTGCGAGTTGCCCTTCAACTATTCCATGGCTGACGGGTTGTTATACATCGCGAAGGCGAAGGAAGAGGCCGGCCGGGTGCCTCAGCCGATCGGCTCGTAGTGCCGGCCAGCATTGACCCTGTTTTTTTCTGATGGATATAATGCCTGCTGCGCGGAGGAGTAGTTTGTGATCAAGGCGGCGACGATGGGCGAGCGACTCGCGGGCAAGGTCGGGGATTTCGGTCCTCTGTTCGAGTACACCATCAAGCTCGTTCTGGTAACCTCCTTTCTTGAGCTGGTGCTCTATCGTCTTGTGTCCCGCCTTGGGATGCATTTGAGCAAGATAGCCGTGGCGCATCCGTGGATTACGCCCACGTTTACCGCGTTGACCGAAGTGGGGACCTGGCTGCTCAACATTGTGGCCATTCTCCTGTTCCTGGGCCTGACCGTCGCGATGGTCAATCGAGGCGCGGCGCAGGAGACGAGCCGGCTGTCCAAGCTGGCGATGGCGGGCACCGCACTGTTGCTGCTGCTGACCGTCGGATTCCTGATCGTGCAACCGGGAATGCTGGGCTCCGTCATCTATAACGGTCTGGCGCTGGTCACGCTCACGCTGTTCATGCTGGAGTATCTGACCACGCATCACGAGCGGGCCCAGCGCATTCTCGGCGTCACGTACTATCTGGGGATCTCAGGATGGCTGTACTACCAGATCATTTCGACGATCTACAGCCTGGCCGGGACACTGGCGGCGCCGCCCCTCGTCTACGAATCCCATCGGATCGGCGAAGCGCTGATGGTCCTGGCGAGTTATCTCGTGTTCGTGGCCTACGGACAGGGGCTGTCCTTGCGGACAAAGAATCGCCGTCAGCGAAACCGTGCGATCTGGTTCTGGGCAACCACGGGCACGATCTTCACGACGCTGATCTTTACCGACTACCTGTTGGGTTTGTATGATCCGGCCCTGGCCTCGGCCGTGCGGCAGGCCTCGCAAGGCATCGGTTGGATTTTCCAGTTCGGCATGGGCTATACATTCTATCTTCCGTTTGCGATCTACATGGGGGGCTTACTCTGCTGGTCGTACACCGTCATCAAGTTGCTCACGATGGGACGACTGGCCGGCTACGGCATCGGCCTCATGTTCATGGCCGGGTACGCGCTGTTGTTTTCCAATCTCACCCTGATGGTGATTCTCGGGGTGATGTTGCTCACGCTCGATCGGATCAAGCCGGCCGTCGCGGAGCCCGCGTCAGCCACCAGCAGTCCATTGATGGAATCACCCGATGGACTCATCACCGGGCAGGCCTAAGAAGGGACCGAACACACGGGGCATAATCGTATGGACACACCAACACCGATGTCAGAACCAATTCAGACGGGTACCGCGGTCGATCCGGGCGATCAGCCCCTGTCGGCAGACGAGGAAATCGCCGAAATCGAGAAGCTGCTCGCGACCGAGCCGGACGATTTCCAGGCTCGCTGCCGCCTCGGTGAGCTCTACTTCAGCAAGGGCCGGCTCGATGACGCCCTGGCTGAAGTGAAGAAGTCGATCGAGATGGCTGAAGGCCTGCGCGCGGAGATGAATCGCTCGCTGGCGATGTATTACTCCAACCTCGGGACGATCTACGCCACAAAGAACATGAGCGACGAGGCCGAGGCCGAGTTCCGGCACGCGTTGGAGGTGTTTCCGCACGACGTGCTGGCGCTCTTCAATCTGGGCCGGGTCTATGCGGACAAGAAGAAGTACATGGAGGCCAAAGACTATTACGAGCGCCTCGTTGAAATCACGCCGGATGATCCGATCGCCTGGTACAACCTGGCCGGCGTCTATATCGAGTTGGACAATCCTCAAGTGTCCGACTACAACACGATCGATATGGGGATTCAGTGCTATCTCCGCACGCTGGAGCTGGATCCGAAGCATCTGGAGTCGAGCTTCAAGCTGATGGAAATCGCGCTCAATCACAAGAAAACCGATTTGGCGATCAAAGTCATGGAGAGCGCCGTCGAGCACAGCCCGGATGAGCCGCTGGCGTATTACAACCTCATCAGCGTGTACGACAAGTGCAAGATGTTCGAGCAGGCCGAAGAGGCCCGCAAGCGTTTGAAAGAACGGTTCGCAAAGAAAGCGAAAGACAGTTCCGGGGCCTGATTTACCCTTTACGAAGGAGTGCATTATGTTTGGGAGTCTTGGTTTCACAGAGCTGATCCTGATCCTGGTCATCGTCCTGATTATTTTCGGCGCGGGGAAGCTGCCGCAACTGGGCGAAGGATTGGGCAAGGCCATCAAGGGATTCAAGAAGTCCGTGCACGAGGCGGAGGCGATCGAGGCCGAAGCCCAGGCCCAGGCGGCGGCACAGCAGCAGATGACGGCCGCTCCCCAGGCCATTACCGCGGCGCCGGCTCAGCCCGTCACCGTGGACCAGCCTGCGGCGACTGTGCAGCCAGCCACGCACGCGTGAGCAAATCGTCCGGTATCATCTAGGAGACGCACGACACTTCTATGGATACAGAACTGCAGCTGGCCGGCGGGTACATCGAAACCTTTGCGGGGAACGGCAAGGCCCGGAGCACGGGCGACGGCAAACGCGCGGTGAAAGCGGGGATCCCGCTCCCGCACCACGCCGCTCTCGACAAGGATGAGCAGTGGCTCTACTTCGCCGAGTCCGGTTCCGACCGCATCCGGCGCATCAATCTCCAGGAGGGCACCCTCCACAATTTCGCCGGAATCGGGGAAACCTGCTACAGCGGCGACGAAGGCCTCTGCGGGGAAGCCGGGCTGTATCTGCCGTTGGATGTTGCGTTTGACTCGCAGAACAACTTGTATATCTGCGACTCGGGGAGCAACCGGATTCGCAAGGTCGACCGCGAGACGGGCATCATCACGACGGTGGTCGGCACGGGCCAGCACGGATTCAACGGAGACGGCCCCGCGCTCGAGGTGAATCTGACGTGGCCGGCCGCGATCGCCTTCGACCGGGACGACGTGCTGTATATCGCCGATACGCAGGCGCACAAGGTGAGACGGTATGACCCCAAGACCGGCATGGTGACGACGATCGCCGGGACCTGGACTGCGGAAGATGATGCGCGCGAGCAGCCCCTGGTCGCCCGCAATCTCGTGGTGCTTTCAGGCGATGCGATCGGTATCGATTTCAGCGATGACCACGGATGGCTCATGCCGGTCTGTTCGGACGGCCTCGACATGTCGATGTATCTCGATGACGGCAAGCCCGCGCTGGAGGCGCGCCTCTACGACATCGTCGGGATTGCGGTGAGCGGCAAGGGCGACGTGCATATCGTCGATAAGGGCAGCAACCGCGTCCGCAAGATCGATGCGCGCACCGGAGTGATTTCGACCGTCGCCGGCGTCTGCCGGTATGGCTACGACGGTGACGATAAGCCGGCCATCAGAGCCATGCTGCATGCTCCGGAAGCCGTGGTCTTCGATCGGGAGGACAACCTCTACGTCTCCGATACGATGAATCACCGGGTGCGCAGAGTGGATGCCGTGACGGGTGTCATCACGACGGTGGCGGGCAACGGCGACAGCGGGTATGAAGATAAGAACATGGGCGGCTGCGGCGCTGCGCGGTTTGTCGCCAAGGAATCCGCCGGGACGCTCAAACACGGCGATGGGCTCCTCGGAATCGAAGCGGTGGTGAACTCGCCGGTCGGGTTGGCGCTGGATTCCCAGGGACATCTGTATATTTGCGAACGTGGAGAAAACAAAATCCGTCGGGTGAAGCTCGCGTAATTATCGATCTCATCGTTCTCTCGTTTGTCTCGCACGGATTTTGTGGTATTCTGGGTCCACCTCGACGGTTTCCGTCGGTTCTCGGAAGTACTGCATGGTGCGAATGACGAACCTCGGCCGGTCCCGCCCGCTCCTGCTCGTGTTTCTGTCGAGCCTTCTTGTCATGGGGAGCATCCTCGGCGGGATGGGGATCCCTCTCGTGAGTTCAGAGGGGATGATCATCCGGTCTCACCTGGTCGACGGCGATCTGCCGAATGCTCCCGAAGATCCGGCCTGGGCCAAGGTCTCGCCCATGACTCTCCCGCTCAGCGGACAGGTGATTACCCGTCCGGTCTGGCCGGAGCCGACCGCGCGGGCGCTCGTGGTGCGTTCGGTGCACAATGCAACCGACATCGCATTCCTCCTCGAGTGGCAGGATAACACCAAGAACGACCGGCTGACGCCGGGCACGTTCCGGGACGGCGTGGCGATCGGCCTTCCCCTCGGCGACGCGCCGGCCTTTTTCTGCATGGGACAACTCGATCACTACATCAATATCTGGCATTGGAAAGCGGATTGGCAAAGCGACATCGATCGGCGGGCGGCGCGGACGTCCGAGAAAAAGGAGGGCGGCGTGCGGACGTTCGAAGTCATCCCGCGCCGGATCTCATCGGTGGAGGATTTGATCGGCGGCGGTTTCAGTACGCTGACCACGAAGGAAAAGCAGGGCCGTGTGCAGGGGAAGGCGTTGTGGAAAGACGGTGTCTGGCATGTCGTGATGCGCCGCCCTCTCGTGAGTGAGGAGCAGGAGAACGAAGCAAAGCTCGTCCCCGGCCGGGTGCAGACCGTGTCGTTCGCCGTCTGGAACGGAGAGAACAAAGAACGCAACGGTCAGAAGGCCGTGGCTCCGTGGTTTCAGCTGGCTATTGATCCGGTTGCCAAGCTCTAGCAGGATGCTGAAAACGTCCGCCAGCTTTGTTCTCGCGTCGCTCAGAGGCTCAACGTACGGGACAGAGTACGACTCGCCTCTACGCCCGCTGCGGCCTCGCTGGATGGTCTTTTTGAGCATCCTGTAAGATTTCACTGTATGATGAAATAGGCCTGAGCCGGTCCGATGCGTCCGGCGGCGGGATTATGAGAGGGGGAGTCCATTCGATCTCAAGCGCGCGCACAAGAAGCCCTCCTCTCTGGACGGGCTTTTTTTCTGTTGAGTAGCCTCTTCCTGGCGGGAGCGGCGTATGCTGCGACTGAGCCCGCCACGATGACGGAAGAGGAGGCCGCGCGGCTCGGGGAGGAGTTCGGGATCGTCGTCGGGGCGGTGGACGAAGCAATTCAGAAGGAGCTGAAACTGCAGCAGCCGCAAGGCGTCGCCGTGTTCGAGGTGATCGGTAATTCCCGCGCGGACTACGCGGGGATCAAGGTCCGGTCGGTCATCAAAGAAATCGACAAGCACGAAATTCGAACCATGGCTGATTTCGGAAACGCGATCAAGAAGGCGATGAAGGAATGCAACTTTACGGTCGGGACGTATGAGCCGGCAGATCCCGGCGATCCGGTCGGGTGGGGCGTCAATTTCCATTTTGTCGGCTGTAAGCGGGACTAGCAAAGGCAGGCCGGGGCGATGAGCAAGGTGCGATCCATCGGGGCGATCGGGTTGGTGCTGCTGATCGTGGGCCTGAACGCGCTCTATCACGAGCGGGCCATCGCGCAAAAATCGGACGGTCAGGCTCCGGCCGACTGGGTGGCGGAGATTGAAAAAGTGTTCATCCGGTCGGAGGATTGCAAACAGTGCCATGATCGCCACTATGAGGAGTGGAAGGGTGTCAGGGAGCAGACGCCGGACTTGAAAACCTTCGGCCGGGTCGATGCGGCCCTCCTGCACGGGACGTCGCTGGAATCCCCCGTGTTCCGCACAGTGCTCGGGGTCTGGATGCAGACGAACCCGTCGCCGGACGATCGGCGCCGTTGCCTGTCGTGTCACGTGCCCTCCACGACCGTGTTTCCTCAGCATGCTGAAAAAATCGCCGCCCAGGTCCTGGCCGGGAAACCGCAGGTCGAAGGAATCGGATGCGCGTCCTGCCACTTGATCAATGCGGTGGAAAAAACGCCGACCCCGCCGCCGACCTTCAAGCTTCAGCCGGGGACGACGCTCTACGGCCCCTATGCCGATCCGGAAGAAAACCTTGTCCATACGGCACAGCAGTCGGATTTGTTCCGGGGCGCGAATTACTGCGCCTCCTGCCACTTCGACAAAGTCAAAGACGTCACACAAAAGGATCTGCCGGGGGAAATTCTGCAAGGCACGATCTGTCAGGATTGCCACATGGAGCCTTCGACCGGCAGTTCGACGTCCCGGCGCGGGGCCATGACGAGAGCCATCGGCCGCCATTGGTTTCGCGGCGTGGTGATCCCCGGTACCTTGCTGAAGAATCGCAACCTCCAGGCTGAGTGGATGCCGCGGATCGACATCGACGTGACCAAGACCGGGGCGACCATGGAAGGGGTCGCTCTCGTGAAGATCGGGAGCCTGCCCCATAGCTTTCCCGACGGCGATCCGGTCCTGAAACAGTTCTTTCTGACCGTCACGACCAAGGATGCGAAGGGCAAGGTCCTCGTTGCTGAGACGAAGCAATTCGGTCTGCCGTATGACAAGATTCTACGTGGTCCGATCCCTGATCCGTTCATCAAAGGCGGCAACACCAGAAAAGTTCCGTTTGCGCAGACGCTGCCGTCCGGGACGACTGCAGCGACCGTGGAGGCGGTGCTCACCTATGCGCTGATTCCCACGCCGGAGCCTGCATTGCGGGATAAGTATCTTGCCACGCTGGGGAGCGACAAAGAGCGGGACGAAGCGAAGAGGATTCTGAACGAGTACCAGCAGCCGCGCGTGCTCACCTACCGCGCCAAGACTCTGTAAGGAAGGAAGCAATACTCTTGGGGCCAGCAAGATTCGTGAAGATAGTGGGGGTAGCCGTCGTCGCGTTGGCCGCCCTGCTCATTGCATCAGGCGGCGTCGGCAGGCCGACCTTCGCCCAGGACGCCAAGTCGCAGGGCCTGATCGAGAAAGCCTTTCCTAATTCCAACAAGTGCAAGCGCTGCCACGAGCGCGTGTTCGAAGAGTGGGAAACCTCTCCCCTGTCGCGGTCGATCCATTCTCCGGCCTTTCGCGCCTCATTGGATGCGTACCTGAACTCCTCCGCGGGCAAAGACAAGGCGCTGTGCTTCCGCTGTCACGCGCCGCACGTGCGCGAGTTTCCGGAGCAGGCGCAGATGTTTGTCGATCAGGCGAAAGCGGGCGATCCGTCGTTGGACGGCGTGGCCTGCGCGCAATGCCACTTGATCAAGCAGGTTGACCGGGCCAAGCATCCGCCGGAGCCGAAGTATGAACTCGGCAGCAAGACGCTCTACGGGCCCTACAAGGATTTTGTTCAGAACCTCGCCCACCAGTCGATGGAATTGAGCCTGTTTCAAAAGTCCGATCTCTGTCTGAACTGCCACCAGTCGGTGCCCTCCGCTGCAAATCTGGGCAAGGCCAACGATCTTCTCGGGAACTGGGATCAAAGCCAGGCCGTGAAATCAGGGAAAGAATGTCAGAGTTGCCATATGCCCGAACAGGTCGGGGAGTCCGCCAACGGGGAGAAAAAACGGAAGACCGCCAATCACACGTTCCCCGGTCGCATCGGCAAGCTGCGACAGGAAGCGGCCAAGTTGGATGTGCAAACGAAGATTGAGGGAGACAAGACCACCGTCACCGTGAAGGTTCAAAGCCTCGTGCCGCACAATCTGCCCACGACCCACCCGGCCTGGGCCACGGTAGTGCTGGATCTCGATGTGAAAGGGAAAAATCTCAAGTCCGTGTTTGCCGACAAGCGGGTCTATGGCCGGACCTATGCGGATGCCAAGGGCCAGAAGACCATCTTTGATTTCGAGGCGGCGAAGGTCCTCGAAGATACCGTCCTGAAGCCGGAGGAAACGCGGGTCGAAACCTTCACGTTCCCCACGCCGAAAGACACCAGGACGTTTGACGTCGAGGTGACGCTCAACTACGGCCCGATCACCGGCCCCGCGCCGTTCCTCCAGCGCGTCGAAGCCGAATCCTCCAAAGGGTCGCAGGACCCGGTGTTCCAATCCATCGACATCGTCAGGCGAACCGAGAATATCCCGGTGAAATAGGCGAGAGGCTTCGGGCGCGCGGCGAGGGGATCGCATCGATGCCCAGAACGACGGATCTACCCCCTTGCCTCCGACCTCGTGCCGCTTGCCTGCGGGTCACTCAAAGACAATGCGGGAACCGGGGGACTTCATCTTGAAAATCTGGAGCGCGTTGTAGATGCCCTTGGCGGGGTGATTCAGGATGAGGCGCGAATTGGTGATATGCGTATCGAGCAGCTCGTACTGCCCGCCGCTGTAGTAGAGATCGCAATCGTCAATCTGGCAATTTTTGTAGACGTGGTTGTCCAGCGCCAGCTTCGCTTTGCTGAAGGTTTGGCCGTCTACTACGATATAGTTCGGCTCGAGTCCCATCGACCGTTTCTCCGGCGCGCACTATAGCAAGTCTGTGTCCGCTCTGCAAAGAAGCTCCCGCGACGCAATAGTCGCTCCCGTCATTGCCTATGATGAAACCCTGGGACTTGATTTCATTCCGGCGGTGAACCGTAGGGATTGCCCGTCTCGCCCGTAATTCATCTTGATCCTCTGATCCCATCTGTATAGAATGGCCAAAATTTTCGACTAGTTAGCTGCAAGACCGACTCTGTACCACCCTGCGGTTTCCCCCTCGGCTCATGTACTTTGGATGGGTTGAAGCCACGGGGAGGTGTGTGACATAGAAAGCTCGTTTATCCACCAGGAGGGTATCCCGTGAGCGACTCAGCGATTATCACGTTTGCTCTGATTGCGGCAGTGGCAGGGATTGCCTACGGCCTCTATCTGGCCATGTGGGTGTTCAAGTTGAACGCCGGCAATGCCAAGATGCAGGAAATTGCCAAGGCCATTCAAGAAGGCGCCGGCGCCTACCTGAATCGGCAGTATCGGACAGTAGGCGCAGTGGCCGCCGTGCTCTTTGTCGTGCTGTGGGGAGCCGGCGCGGCCTCAGACAAGTTCGGCCTGCTGACCGCAGTCGGATTCTTGATCGGTGCGGGCGCGTCGGCTCTCGCCGGGTATGTGGGTATGATCATCGCGGTGCGCGCCAACGTGCGGACGGCGCAGGCGGCGCACGAAGGGATGAACGCGGCGCTGACGGTCGCATTCCGTGGCGGGGCCGTGACGGGGTTGCTCTTGATCGGTTTGGGGCTGCTTGCGATTACCGGCTTCTATACGATCGCGCAATCGATTGCCGGCCAGGAGAAGGCGATTCACGCGCTGCTCAGTCTCGGATTCGGCGGCAGCCTGATCTCAGTCTTCGCCCGTGTGGGCGGTGGAATCTATACGAAAGCGGCAGACGTGGGCGCGGACCTCGTCGGTAAAGTCGAGGCGGGGATTCCAGAGGACGATCCACGCAATCCGGCGGTCATCGCGGACAACGTGGGCGACAACGTCGGCGATTGCGCCGGCATGGCGGCAGACCTCTTCGAGACCTATGCCGTGACGACGGTGGCGGCGATGGTGCTGGCGTTTACGCTCTTCAAAGGAGCCACCGCGCCGATTCTGTATCCCTTGGCGCTGGGCGGCGTGACGATCTTCGCCACGATCATCGGCGTGTTGTTCGTGAAGGTCAGTCAGGGCGGGGAGATTATGCCTGCGCTCTATAAGGGACTGTTTGTCGCGGGCGGGATTGCGGCGGTGGCCTTCTATCCTGTGACGACCATGATCATGGAGGGCGTCGGTGGCGTGAGCGGGATGAGCTACTACATCGCGGCGCTGTTGGGCCTGGCTGTGACGTTGGCATTGGTGTTTATCACCGATTACTACACCTCCAAGAGCTATGCTCCGGTGAAGGCCATCGCCAAGGCCAGCGAAACGGGCCATGCGACGAATATCATCGCAGGGTTAGCGGTGGGGATGCAGTCGACGGCCGCGCCGGTGGTCGTCATCGGGGCCGCGATTCTGACGAGTTACTGGATCTGCGGCGGTGCGGCGTCCGGCGGTTTGTATGGCGTAGCCGTGGCGGCGGTGTCGATGTTGTCGATGGCCGGCATCGTGGTGGCGATCGACGCGTTCGGGCCGATTACGGACAATGCGGGCGGGATAGCGGAGATGGCTCACCTCGGCAAAGAGGTGCGGAACATCACCGATCCCCTGGACGCGGTGGGCAATACGACCAAAGCGGTGACGAAGGGGTATGCCATCGGATCGGCCGGTCTCGCAGCGGTGGTGTTGTTTGCCGAGTACGCGCGTGAGGTCGGTAAAGGGAGCGGCGCCAGCACGTTCGACCTTTCAAATCCTTCCGTGCTGGTCGGGCTCTTCTTGGGCGGGATGCTGCCGTTCATCTTCGGAGCCCTCTGCATGAAAGCGGTGGGTGAAGCAGCCGGTCTCGTGGTGGAAGAGGTGCGCAGGCAGTTCAGGACGATCAAAGGGATCATGGAAGGCACCGGCAAACCCGAATACGGTACCTGCGTCGACATTGTGACGCAAGCCGCCATCAAGAAGATGATGGTGCCGGGACTGATTCCGGTGGTCTCACCGATTCTGGTCGGTGTGATCCTGGGGCCGCAGGCTCTCGGCGGCGTCCTCGTCGGCAGTATCGTGACCGGTCTCTTCGTCGCCATTTCGATGACGAGCGGCGGCGGCGCCTGGGATAACGCCAAAAAGTACATCGAAGAACAGGGCCTGAAAGGGACCGATACCCACAAAGCGGCGGTCACCGGCGACACGGTCGGCGATCCGTATAAGGACACGGCCGGTCCGGCGATCAATCCGATGATCAAGGTCATCAACATTGTGGCGCTGCTGATCGTCTCGCTGATTGTGAAGTAGTAGGCATGTGTTTCCCGTCGCGCGTCTTTTGCCGGTGCTGGTCGGATGGGTTGTTTGGCGGGACAGGCTTCACGGGCGACGCCTTCACGGTTTTCGCCTTGGCTTGACGGGCTCGCGGACCCTGAGGTAAGTTGAGCGCAAGGGATCACGCGCAGCGTTGATCCACGAGAGTTGCCCCGAATCACGGGAGGTGCTCGAATGGAAAAACAGGAGCGCAAGCAGGAACCGAAGCGGGAGCCTCAGGCCAAAGAAGAAGTCAAGGCGAACCCGAAGGTCGTCGAGGCCGGCAAGAAAATTAAGGAAGACATCGACAAGCTCGTTGACGAAATCGACGACGTGCTTGAAAAGAACGCCGAAGAATTCGTCAAGAACTACGTTCAAAAGGGAGGGGAATAGCGAACAGCCTGTTCGCGTTCCCCTTTCTGCTTTTTGTCCTTCATCCGCACTCCCTCCGCAGTGCCGTCGTTCACAAATTTTCCTTTCTGCCGTGATGGTTTCGTTTAGACTCGACCGGTTTGACAAAGGGGAGGGGAGCCATTACCATCCCTTTAAATCCCGGCGAGTTAGCTCCCGACAAGGCGTAGGCCCACGATGAGGCGAGGATGAAGTCTAGGCTCTGGGTCTTTCGCGATATCGATCCCACGCAACGGGCCGCCCTGGCTCAAGCTTTGTCGATTTCCTCGGCCACGGCTGCGCTCCTTCTCGCTCGCGGCGTGACCACCCTCGATCAAGCCACCGCGTGGATGTCCCCGGTTCGCTCCCATGACCCCTTTCTGATCCCGGATATGGAACGGGCGGTGGATCGCCTGCATCAGGCCATGAGCCGGGGAGAACGGGTCTGTTTCTATGGTGATTATGATGTCGACGGGATGTCTGCGACCAGCATCTACTACTCGTTCTTTCGCGGGCTCGGCGCGGATCTGTGCGCCTACGTACCGCATCGGCTTCGTGAAGGGTACGGCCTCAACGAGGGCGCGATCCGCAAACTGGCAGCCGATGGTATCACCTTGCTGGTGACGTCGGACTGCGGCACCACGTCGCATCGTGAAATTGAGCTGGCCAATGGCCTCGGGCTCGACGTCATCGTGACGGACCATCACCACACCGATGAGCTGATGCCCCCTGCTCTGGCGGTGATGAATCCCCATCGGCCCGACGCGCGGTATCCCTTCCGGGGATTGTGCTCGGGGGGTCTGGCGTACAAGGTGGCGGTGGCATACCGGACGAAGTACGGGCCGGGAACAGTACCCCTGGAATCTCTGTTGGACCTGGTGGCGTTGTCGACTATTGCCGACGTGGTGCCGTTGCAGGATGAGAACCGGGCGTTCGTACGGGAAGGGTTGACGCAACTCTCGCGCGGAGCGCGCTGCGGCATCAGAGCGTTGAAGCAGGCGGCCGGGGTGACGAGGGCCTGCACAGCGGAAACGATCGCCTTTAAGCTCGCCCCCAGGTTGAACGCGGCCGGGCGGCTGGATGACGCCATCAAAGGGGTCAGGCTGCTCACGACGGAATCCGAACCGGAAGCGAAGCAGCTTGCCGAGGATCTTGAACAGTTGAATCGAGCTCGTCAGCAGCTTGAGGCCGAGATCATGCAAGAAGCGCTTGCCCGAGTGGAACTATGTGAAGTCCCTGACGCCATCGTGTTGGCTTCCCGACGGTGGCATCTTGGAGTGGTCGGGATCGTGGCGGCGCGTCTCGTGGAGCGGTTTCATCGGCCGACGATTGTGATTGCCGTCAATGAGCAGGGGATCGGCAAGGGATCGGCTCGGACCGTTCCCGGATTTGATCTCTACGAAGGGCTGGCCTCCTGCCGCGATCTGCTCGAGGCGTTCGGCGGGCATCCCAGTGCGGCCGGGGTGACGATTCATGAAAGTCGACTGCCGGAATTTGCCGAGCGGTTTGCCGCGGTGGCCGGCGCATGGGCCAGGGCCACGCAGAATGTCCCCACGCTGCACGTCGATTCCGAGGTGCGATTGGATGAAGTGACGCTTCGCCTCCTTCAGGAGATCGAAACGTTGCACCCTTTCGGAGCGGGCAATCCGGAACCCATGTTCGCGGGGAAGCGGCTCGAGATTATGAACGCCCGCGTCGTGGGGGAGAAGCATCTGAAACTGACGCTTCGGCAGGGGCGGTCACAACCCTTCGACAGCATCGGCTTCGGCATGAAATCTCTGGAAGCGCAGGGCCTCTCGCTCGGGACTCCCGTGGATGTGGCCTTTACGCCGGAGCTAAATCATTGGAACGGGCTGGATCGGATTCAGTTGCGAATCCGCGACATGCGTCCCACGGCCGGTGAGTAGCGGAATATGGTGTACGAAACCGTTACCGACATCGATCAGTTACTGACTCGGCTCCGGAGTTACCAGCCGGATGCGGATCTGGGGATCGTCCGCAAGGCCTACGAGTTCTCCGCCAGAGCCCATGAGGGCCAGACGCGGCGCTCAGGGGAGCCCTACGTGCAACATCCGGTGGCGGTGGCCGGGGTGCTGACGCTGCTCAAGACCGATGTGGCGGCGGTAGTCGCCGGATTGCTCCACGATACGTTGGAAGACACGGTGGCGACGGCAGAGCAACTTGAGCGGGAATTCGGCAAAGAGGTAGTCCATCTCGTCGATGGCGTCACCAAGATCGGGAAAATTGCGTTCAAGAGTTCCGAAGAGAAACAGGCCGAGAACTTCCGAAAGATGGTGCTCTCGATGGCGGATGACATCCGGGTCGTGATCATCAAACTCGCCGATCGACTCCACAACATGCGCACGCTTGAATATCTCGGCGAAAATAAGCGTCAGGAAATTTCCCAGGAAACGCTGGAAATCTATGCGCCTTTGGCGAATCGCATCGGAATCGGGTGGGTGAAGAATGAGCTCGAAGACCTGTGTTTGAAGCATCTGAATCCGGATGTCTATGAGACCTTGCGGGTGCGCGTGGCGAAGCGGGATGAGGACCGGCAGCAGTATATTCAGGAAGTCACCGTGCTCGTCGAGAAAGCCTTGGCGGAGAACGGGTTGGTCGGCGCGGTCTACGGCCGTCCCAAGCATCTCTATGGCATCTATCAAAAGATGAAGAAACAGTCGATCTCGTTTGAGGAGGTCTACGATCTCACCGCCCTGCGGATCATCACCGACACGAAGATGAGTTGCTACGCAATGTTGGGCGTGATCCATTCCCTGTGGCGTCCTGTGCCGGGACGATTCAAGGACTACATCGCCATTCCCAAGTCCAACTTGTATCAGTCGCTGCACACGACGGTGGTGGGGCCCAAAGGTGAGCATGTCGAGTTCCAGATCAGAACCGAAGAGATGCACCGGGTTGCCGAGTACGGGATCGCCGCCCATTGGAAGTACAAGGAACAGGGGCGGGTCGATGACAAGGACACCAAAACCTTCGGGTGGCTGAGACAGTTTATCGAGTGGCAGCAGGACTTGCCCGACAACCGGCAGTTCATGGACTCGGTCAAGCTGGAGCTGTTCCACGATGTCGTCTATGTGTTCACGCCCAAAGGAATGGTGAAAGAACTGCCCAAAGGATCGACTCCGGTGGACTTTGCCTATGCCATTCATACCGAAGTGGGCGACCACTGTGTGGGCGCCAAGGTCAACGGGAAGATTGTGCCCCTGAAGCACGAGGTGGCGAGCGGGGACACCATTGAAATTCTGACGTCGCCTAATCAGACTCCGCACAAGGACTGGCTCAAGTTTGTCCGCACGTCGCGCGCCAAGACCAAGATCAAACATTGGATCAAGGCCGAAGAGCAGAAGCGGAGCCTGGAGATCGGACGTCGCTTACTGGAGTCGGAGTTGCGGCGTCATGGATTGGCGCCGGCCCAGGTGCTGAAGTCTGATCAGCTGCTTGAGGTGGCCCGGCAAGAGGGATATGAAACGGCCGATGAACTGGCTGCAGCAATCGGATTCGGGAATGTGGCAACGGCCCAGATCGTCGGGAAGCTAGTCGCTCCGGCGCCCGGCGGTGCACCGGCCCCGGCAGAGCCGCTGGCCCATCCCAAAGCCCCCGGTGGAAAGAGCGGGGACAAGGGCGTCCAGGTAAAGGGAGCGCGGGATTTGTTGATGCAGCTGTCCCGCTGCTGTAATCCTGTTCCCGGTGACCGGATTCTGGGATACATCACCCGCGGGCGCGGGCTGACGATCCATGCCGTGGACTGCCCCAACCTGGAAGCGCTGGACTATGATCGCGAGCGTTTGGTGGAAGTGGAGTGGGACACCGCCACACCCGGTCAGCATGCGGTGAAAGTGGCCGTGATTGCCGAGGATAAGACCGGGGTGCTGGCGAATGTCTCCTCGGCCATTGCCGAATGCCAGGCGAACATCAGTCGTGCTGAAATCATCACGCGGGAGGACCGCAAGGCCGAGTTGGATTTTGTGATCGAGATTGCCGACACGGCGCATTTGCACCGCGTGCTGAAAGCCATTGAACGGGTGAACGGAGTCATCACGGCGCGAAGGGTTCGGTCCTGGCAGGAAAAATCTCGAAACGAGTAACTGACTGGTGCATCTATCGGGGTTGGGCGAACTGCAGTCTTGATCCTTTCTCGATCTTGTATCCTTCCACCGTGCCGCCGGCGATTTCCAGTACGTACATCGCATCATCGCTATTCGATCGATATTGGGGACAGGACTCATCGGTCCTGGTGCAGATCGGGACGTTCCGCTCAATATGAACGACCTTTTTTTTGCCGTCCAGCCAGATGAGGTCGAGTGCGATTTTCGTATTCTTCATCCAGAACGTCCAGGCCTGAGGCTGGTCGAAGATAAACAGCATGCCGTGGTCTTTCCTGAGATGGTCACGGTACATGAGGCCGGTCGCGCGTTTCTGCGGCGTGTCGGCAATTTCAGCCTGGATCGTAATGCCTGACGGAGTTTGGATCGGGATGAGCCGGGAATCCGCCACGACTGACGGGGCCACGGCCTCTGCACAGGCCGGCGCGGCAAGTGCTATTGTAACGACGCTGATCAGAAGGGACCGAAGAAACATCGGGGGCATGGTACTGGCTGGGCTGATACCAGTCAAGGTACGGTCTCCCGCTCCTGTCGGATCGGGCTGCGGGTTCCGGCAGCCTTGCAATCCCGACGAGACCTGTGAGATCTTCCTGCAGTATTAGGGAGGAGGCGTGTATGAAAGAAGTTCGGAAGGTCCATTACGTGAAAGGTGTGTTCGTGTGTCCAAAGTGCCGCCAGTCCTACATCCAGGAGAAGTGGATCGAAGCATGGCGAGTTCGCTGCCACAAGTGCGACTACCGGGGGGCGCTCACGGACGTGTCCGTCGAAGAGCGCATGGAAGAGGAAACATTCCGTCGTTGATTCGACGTCCACCCTGCGCGCCGAATCCTTCTCCCTGTGAGTCGACGCGTCCTGCACTCACCCTTACCCGGCGATTCCGCCCTCTCGGCTCCCTGTTTCTCTCTGTCCTGTTCCTGATATTGGGAAGCGGACTCGGCGAGACCTTCGCCGAAGAGCCGGCTCCGCTGGTGAAAGTCCTCGTGACCTATCATTCGCTTTCCGGCAACACTGAACGCATGGCGGAAGCGGTTGTCGATGGGGCCAAGACGGTTCCGGGAACGGAAGTCCTGCTCAAACGAGTCGGACAGGTGACAGCAGAGGACCTTTTCTCCTCCGATGCTGTGGTCGTCGGTTCGCCGGTCTATTGGTCTAACATGTCGGGAGAGGTCAAAACCTTTTTCGACAACTGGCAATTCAAGTTCGGTGTTTTCCCCGAGATGAAGATGAAGAACAAGGTCGGGGCGGCCTTTGCCACGGGGGGCCAGATCTCCAGCGGCAAGGAGATCACCATGTTGACCATTCTTGCGGCAATGCTGGGCAATCAGATGATCGTGGTCAGCGGGGGCGGTTCGTTTGGAGCCTCGGCGACAACAGAAGGCGACAGTCCGGGAATCGACAACAAAGAACTCGCGGATGCGAGAGTCTTAGGCCAGCGTGTGGCCGACGTTGCGAAACTCATCAGGGCAGCATCTTCGCACTAAGTCCTTCCAACAGAAATATCCCGCGTCGACAGAGTATCCCTCTCGATGACAATCCGGAGTATTCCTTCTGGATCGAGTGCATCATCCCTGGGAATTACAGGGATTCGTGGTGGTGAACGACTGAAGGAAAGGGTTACCGGTCTGCAGAGCTGGGGCAGGGTGCCGATGCCCCCTGAACGGCAATCTCAACGAACTCGTGAATGTTCTTGGCGCAGCGGCCGCAGCAGCCGTTCTGCTTGAGCCCGAACTTGGACTTGAGCTGGCAGGGCATTATATGGCCGGCCCGTCCCGCCTCGCGGACATCCGATTCAGTGATCCCTTTGCACAGGCATACGTACATGGTCAGCCTCTGGTCGATTATGAGAAGCATTCTCAGTATGCCACCAGGCCGGAACTCTGTCAAGCCCCTTGCGAAGGGCCAGGGACAAGGTGTTTTGCCTGTCCTTAATTATTGTTGGGTCAGGAGAGGGTCGTTTCCAACTGGGCGACCATGTCGCGGATGGTGTCGAATCCCGATTGCCAGAAGGCTTCGGATGTCATGTCGACGCCGACTCCGCCGAGAATGTTCCGGGGGGCCTGAGAACCGCCGGTGGTCAGGAGATCCAGGTACTTCGGCACGAACGCCGCTCCCTGTTCCTTGTACATTCTATAGAGGGCCAGGACCAGCAGATTCCCGAAGCTATAGGCATAGCAGTAGAACGGACTGGCGAAGAGATGAGGGATGGTGAGCCACTCCCATTGGAATTCTCCCGGCACCTTCACGGCTTTGCCGAATTGCTGTTTCAATTCGCCTAGGTAGGCCTCAGCCAGTTGATCCCCCGTCGCGCCCTCCGCGACCATCTGATGCGCCAGTTTCTCAAAACGAACGAAATAGGCCTGCCGCAGCACGGTGGCGTAGATGTCATCCAGCTGGGTCAGGAGCAATCCCTGCTGAACGGCCTTGTTCCGTTCCTGGGACATCAATGCATCGGAGAGAATACGCTCGCCGAAGACCGAGGCCGTTTCTGCCAGGGGGAGGGTTGAGTGGAAGGTGAACACAGAATGGTCCCTTGCCATCATCCCATGGACGGCATGGCCGAGTTCATGCGCCATCGTAGCAATGTCGCGGGCTTCCCCGGTGTAGTTCAGCATCACGTACGGGGTCAGGCCGGGGACAACGCTGTAGCAATAGGCACCGCCGAGCTTGCCCGGCCTGGTCGGTCCATCGATGTGGCGGTCCCGAAATACCTGTTCGGCCAGATCGGCGAGTCGGGGAGAGAAGCCGCGATAGGCTTCGAGAACCATGGCGACGGCGTCACTGTACCGGTACTTCTTCGCTTCCGTCCGGTGGGGCGCATAGAGGTGATAGCGGGTCATCGGCGCAATCTTGCAGATTTTCGCTTTCAATTGGAAATAGGTCTGGAAGATGTCGGCATTCTTGGCGCAAGTCGAGAGCAGGAGGTCAACGGCTTGATCGGGCACATCGTTGCCCAGGTTTCGAGGTGCGATGGGGGAGGAAAAGTGACGGAGCCCGAGATTCTCGGATTTCCAATCGTTCACGAGCGTCTTGTAGATTTCACCGATCAGGTCGCGATGACCTGAAAAGACCCGATAGAGTTCTTGATAAGCAGCCTGCCGCACCGAGGCCTTCTGGTTCCGCACGTAGGCCATGAGCCCTTCCCGATTCGTGACCTTCTTCTTGCCGCCGACCGTGAGCGTGAAGGTCAGCCCGTTCGTCACCACATCGTAGAGCGTATGGACCGCGCTACGGCCGGTAACGTTCTTAAGGTTGATGATTTTTTCCTCCGGCTCGGACAGCGTGTGCGGTTGAAATCGTCTGATGGTTTCCAAGTGATAGCGCAGGTCTCCGGCGTCGGCCATTAGGCGGGCGGCATTCATTTCATCGACGCTCTGCCACCAGAGCTCGAAGAAGAGCAGACGATTGTTCAGGCTTGTCAGCCGCTCTTCGACCCGAGTCTTAAACGAGCGGGCTTCCGCGTTCTTCGTGTCTTCGGAAAACCACAAATAGGCATAGGCGCCGAGTCGCGATGACCCTTGAGCGATCGCCTCGCTGAGTTTCAGCAGCGCCTGCAGTTGTCCGCCGGACATGGAGGGAGTCAATTGCGGCCTCGCGGCCTCGATCTGAACGACCTTCGCGTCCAGGTCGGCTAGAAGTGCGTCGAGTCGGCGGACCGGATCCTCAACGAGATGCGTCAGGTCCCAGTGATCCGGAAAGGACTGGCGCGCAGGGCGGCGTGGGTTGGAGACGGTTCGCGCAAGAGTCCTGGCGGGCATAGTCTTCTCCTTCGTAAAGCACGCAGGCACGAGCGTCAATCATACCATTGCCCGAGTGAGGTGCGGGTGGAAAAGTGTGCGGGGCGCCCCGGTTTCACCCCCCGCTGCGTTGACAGCGATCAGGGGGGATGTGAAAATCCGGCCGGAAGGAATTGCCGATGACAACTCAAGAACTCAATCGGGCGGTTCAATATGTCACGGCCAGTACCTCCTATGCGCGGGAGACGGTTGCAGAGATTATCCAGACGGGTCTGGGCGAACTCTCTGCCTTGGCTACACACTCGACCAGGCAGTTCGAACGCGAAGCGCTCCTGGAATATGTGTCTCAATGGACGATTAAGCGAACCGGGCAGCCTGAGCCGTTAGTCCGTGAAGTGCTCGGCTGCGCCAGCCGATGGTTGGATGAAGTCTATGACGAACTCGCCAAGCGACAGCCGGAGGTCTTCGGCCAGGCATCGAATGACGACGAGGGTGCCGAGCCCGTCTAGCAGTCAACATCGTCGCCTGTGAAGCGTCGTTCGTGTCTCGTTCATAAGACTGATTCCTTCGAGACATGTTTCACAACGAACGAACGACGGAGGTTCCCATGGCCCGGTGGCGGCCACGACGTACGGTGAAGCTGCATTCCCACCTCCGGGAACCACAAAGCGTGCCTGGCGAGCTCCGGAAGCAGGATTCCAGGCAAGGGCTCGAGCGCGACCTTGAAGACCGATGGACCATGCTCCATCGGCAATGTGTCGATCAGTCGAGTCAGCTTCGGCTGGGACGGCTCATTCATCGGCTTACCCATCATGATCCCGGTGTCCAGGAATCTGCACTGGCGGAATTGGAGCTGGCAACGCAGCTGATCCGTGTCGGAGCCCGGGTAGCGTTTCTGCCTGAATCCCGCGCGTGCACAGCAGATCTGGAGTGTGTCCTGGGCCGTGAACGTTTTTTTGTCGAAGTGACGGCCATGGTCGGATCCGCCGAGCGGCGGCGGTTCCCGCTGCGCGGGATTGTATTGAATGAGGAGCAGGGAGAGGAGGCGGACCGCGGTATCATCTTGAATCACCGGATACTGGCGCGTATCCATCAGAAGGCGAAGCAGCTCGCCGACTATTGCGACCCTGTGGTATTGACCATTTCGATTCCGCGCGCGGATTTGCAGAGCGGAAGAACCGGTCGACGTGAGGAGATCTGGATGGATCTCAAGGCCTTGGGCGGTTCCGTGACGGTCTTGCTGACACGATTGCGGCATCTCAGTGCCGTGCTGATTTCATTGTGGGATGTTCATCCGCTTCCAGCAAAGTCGGCCGCCAGGCTGGCAAACGTCGACCTGACCGAGCGGAGCAGGCATCAACGGACTCAGCCACGCGCGCGGCTGCTTATCCGGAATCCCGCCGCGTCGGCGATATTGACTGAACGACAAGAAGAGGCTTTCCGCCAGATTCTCTGAGGCCGTATGTTAAGAGGGGAGAGAGGTTCTCAGCATCTCCAGGTTCTTCGTCACCATTGCGTCGCCGTTTTTGGTCGACACATCGATGCCGGTGGCGCAGACGGCCCGGCACTCGTCGATTCGACCGAGTTTGTGCAGTGATTGGGCGAGCGCAAAATAGGCCGCTGAATAGGTGGGCTTCACCGTGACGCATTGCTGCAAGGCCTTGGCCGCTTCGTCAAAGTTTCCGTCCTCCATGTAGGCTTTCCCCAGGCCGAACCACGCGACTTCATCGGTCGGCTCCATGACAAGGACTCGCTTCAGCGGTTCGATGCGGGGATTCGGCATTGCTATCTCCAATCCGGATGGTGGCATCGACGACCGTAGCACGCGTTTCCGCCGATTGTCTATCCTGTTTCCTGCGTGCTAATCTGGCGACGTACCTCGTATCTCGTGAAGCGTGTCCTGCAGGTTGCGGACGACCCTTCACGGTTCGACCCTTCGATGGACTCAGAGTCCCGAGCATCGTCAGAGGACAAGCTCACCGTCCTGAGCTGGGTTGAAGGACGCTCCACGCTACACGGATTCTGCCATGGGGAAGACCGGTCTCGTCTATCATCCAGCCTATCTTGAACATGACATGGGTGCAGGACATCCCGAGTCGCCGAACAGGCTGCGCGCGATCATGCAGCAGTTAGAGACGAGCGGAACGGCCGCCCGTCTTATCAGGATTGAACCGCGGAAAGCCGAAGATGAGTGGATCACGCAGGTACATACCCCCGACTATGTTGCAGCGCTGAGTCGACATGCCCCAACGAGCGGGCGAGTGTCGCTTGACCCCGACACCTCGATGTCACCGGGTTCATTGTCCGCCGCATACATGGCCGCGGGCGGGGCGTTGGCGGCGGTCGATGCCATCGTGGCCGGGGAGGTTGACCACGTGTTTTGCGCGGTGCGACCGCCGGGGCACCATGCCGAAGCGGGTCGGGCAATGGGCTTCTGTCTGTTCAATAACGTCGCAATTGCGGCGCGCTATGTTCAAAAGAAACATGGCTTCAAACGCGTGCTGATCGTGGATTGGGATGTGCATCACGGCAATGGCACTCAACACAGCTTTGAAGACGATCCCTCGGTACTGTTCTTCAGTACGCATCAATACCCGCACTATCCGGGAACCGGTCGCGCCACAGAGCAAGGGGAGGGAGCCGGGGAAGGTTGCACGATCAATGTGCCGATGGAAGCCGGTGAGGGAGACGACGAGTATCGTGCGATCTTTCACAAGGCATTGGTGCCGGCCGCGGATGCCTTCAACCCGGATTTCGTCATCATCTCAGCCGGGTTCGATGCCCACAAAGACGATCCGCTGGCCAGCATGGGGCTGACGGAAGCAGGGTACGCAGATCTGACCAGGATCGTCGCGGAGATCGCCAAGCGCCACGCGAAGGGACGCATTCTTTCGTCTCTCGAAGGCGGCTACAATCTGAAGGCATTGTCCGCTTCAGTTGAGTGTCACATTCAGGCTCTGTTGGATTCATGAAACCGGTGAGCAAGCTCGCAATCGCCGCTGTCGTGCTGCTTGGCGCAACGTATCTGTACTACACCGAGATTAAGCCGGTCGTGATCTTCGGACTGCGATCCGACTATGCTCACGCGATTCCATTTCAGAAAGTTCCGGAGGGGCTGACCAGCCTGACGGCCGAATCGTGCGGGCAATGCCATCGGGAAATCTATGATGAATGGAAGACCAGCATTCATGCGCATGCGTATGAAGACCCGTTCTTTCAAGCTTATTGGAAGAAGGACAAGAACATCTGGGTCTGTCTGAATTGCCACACGCCGCTGGAGAATCAGCAGCCGACATTAATCAAGAAAATTCCGCGCGGGCGGGTGGAAAAGGCTGTGCAGGAGCCGAATCCGCACTACGACGCGGAATATCAGAAGGAAGCGATCACGTGCGCCGCCTGCCATGTGCGGGACGGCGTCATCCTCGGGCCGTTCGAGGATTCGGCCGCACCGCACCCCACGAAGTTCGATCCCAATTTCCGCACCGCCCAGGTGTGCCAGCGCTGTCATAACGTCGTGTCCGGCCCGGCCCAATTCTACAATGTCGGCCCCTGCGGGACGTATGCGGAGTATGAGGGCAAGTTCTTCATGCAGGAACGCGGGTTTATCTGCCAGAGCTGTCACATGCCGGAGATCGACCGGCCGGTGGCGGTCAACGGGCCGATCCGGCGGGGCCGACAGCATCTCTGGCGCGGCGGGCACGATCCCGACATGATCAAACGGGCCGTGGCAGTTCAGGTGAAGGCCGACAGCACTTCACCGAAACCGGGCGATCGGGTCGGCTTCACACTGACGTTAATCAACGCGGGAGCGGGTCACAAGATTCCCACGGGAGACCCGGATCGCTATTTTACTGTGGAGTTTGCGGTTGAAGACCCGCAAGGGCATGTTCTGGACCGGCAAATCTCAACGATGGGCCGCTGGATCATGTGGCAACCGGCGATCGTGGAGCTGTATGATAACCGGCTGTTGCCCCTGGCAAGCCGGGAATACCAGTTTGCCTATCAAATCCCGGCGAAGGCCGAGGGCTTGATTCTGAAGACACGGGTGCAGTACCACATTCTGACCGATAAGCAGCACGAGATGCTGCAGACGAAGTACGGGCTGACCGAAACCGACCCCTATCGATTTGTGATTTACGAGCGAGGGTTTCCCCTCTCCGGGGAACTCGCGGCGGCGCTGGATGCAGCCAGCCGTCAGCTGTCAGCGGTCAGCCGTCAGGAAGAGGAAAGGCAGTGCAAACTGAGAGCGGGAGGCTGAAAGCCGAAAGCTCATTGCAAAGGAACAACATGACACATCCGTTATTGATCGACACCGACACACTTCAGCAGCAGCTCGGCCGGCCGGGGCTCGTCGTCATCGACGTACGTGGGAAGGCGGCATATGAGTTCGGCGGGCATATTCCCGGGGCCGTGCATTCCACCTGGCACGAGTACAGTGATCCGAATGCCGTCCCGAAGGGGCTGCTCAATCCTGATCTCGGACAGATCGAGCAGATTCTCCGTCGGCTGGGGATCAACCAGGACAGCGACGTTGTGATCTATTCCAATCCATTCGATAACTGGGGCGACGAGGGGCGGATGTTCTGGATGTTGGAGTATCTGGGCCATAAGCAGCTCAGAATTCTTGATGGAGGATGGGTCAAGTGGACGGCGGAGAAACGGCCCTTCGAACATGGCCGCGTATCGCCCGTGGCGGGAAACTTTAAGGCTCAGCCGGCGAAGGCCATTACAATTTCGAAGGATGATCTCAAGCTGATCGTTCGGGCCCCGCATCCTCAGACGGCCATTCTGGATGCCCGGAGTCTCGAGGAGTATCTGGGGAAAGAGGTGTCCGGTATTCCACGTCCCGGACACATTCCGTCGGCGATGCACGTGGCCTGGAACGGGTTCTTGAACAAGGACGCGACGATCAAGGATCTGGACATGATTAAAGGGATGTTGGAAGAGAAGGGAATCCAGAGCAGTCAGGAACTCATCTGCTACTGTACCGGCGGGGTTCGATCGGCCTGGCTCTATTTCATCCTCAAGCTTGTGGGCTATGAGAAGATCAGAAACTACCCCGGGTCATGGTGGGAGTGGAGTCGGGATTTTGCCTGCCCGGTCGAGAAAGACTTCCAGGGGCTCCAGAAGATCCTCGGATTTGACCAGGCCGCCAGGCCTTCTTGACAGGCTGCGGAGCGCTGTGTAAGGTGAATTCACAATTCATCACGCTCTTTTCGAGCAGCGAATTCTAACCATGGAGGAGGCAAAGATGACCATCAAGATCCGTCGCACCGCGCTCGTTATGGCCGCGATTGGAGCGCTCGTCGGTGTACCCATGCTGAGCGGTCTCGCGTTCGCCGACAACAAGCATGTCGCCGAAGCGGTCGAACACGCGAAAGAAGCTGTTGCCCACGGCAAGCAGGGTCATGGCGATGCGCTCGTGAAGCATGCGGAAGGCGCGCTCCATCATGCGGAAGCGGCGCAGAAGGACGTGAAAAATCCGCACCTGGATGAAGGGGTCAAGCATCTGAAGGAAGCGGTCGAACACGGCAAGGCCGGTCATGTCGATGTGGCGACCAAGCATGCCGAAGGTGCAGTCACGCATCTGTCCGAAGTGAAGTAATTTGACAGGCCTGGGGCAAGAGGCTAGGGGCGGGAGGAAGCTTGCCCGTCGTCTCTTGCCCTTCGCTTTTTCTCCTCCACCCTCGCCTCTTGCTTCGCGCCGCTAGCCTAACACCCATGCGAGTCGGGTTCTACCAATACGATCCACAGTTCGGAGAAGTGGCCAAGAATCTCGATGCCGTGACGGCCAAGCTGGACCAGACGGAGGCCGATCTTGTCGTGTTGCCGGAACTCTTCGCGTCAGGGTACCAGTTCGTCTCGCAGGAAGAGGCGCAGCGGCTCGCCGAGCCGGTTCCCGACGGCCCGACCACGCGCCGGTTAATCGAGATCGCCAAGCGACGCCGGATGCACATCGTGGCCGGCCTTCCGGAGAAAGCCGGGCCGCGCTGCTACAACTCCGCCGTCGTCGTCGGGCCGTTTGGGTTTCTCGGCTGCTATCGCAAGACCCACCTCTTCTACGAGGAGACGCTCTGGTTCACGCCGGGCGATTCCGGCTTCCAGGTGTGGGATATCGGATTGGCCAAGATCGGGGTGATGATTTGCTTCGATTGGTACTATCCGGAGGCCGCTCGCTCGTTGGCGGTGCAGGGGGCCGACATTATCTGCCATCCGTCGAATCTTGTCCTGCCGAATTGCCCCGACTCCATGCCGGTTCGCTGTTTGGAAAATCGCGTTTTTGCCATCACGTGCAATCGCATCGGCAGCGAATCTCGCGGCGGGAAAGAGCGGCTGACCTACATCGGCAACAGCGAAGTGGTCACGCCTAAAGGCGTCATTCTGCAGCGGGCTCCTCGTGACCAAGATGAACTTGCGATCGTGGACATTGATCCGGCCGATGCACGAAACAAGAATCTGAATCGCTACAATGACCTGCTTCGCGATCGCCGTCCCTCCCTCTACAAAGCATAACGCGCTTTCGCGATTTCCGTGATGGTTCGCTTGCGGTGCTTGCGCGTGACGGGCGAGCACGGTAGGATCTTCTTATGGATGTGCAATTGAGTAAAGGCATTTTTCTCGTTGCGGCGCCAAGTCTGCGCGATCCCAACTTCCGACAATCCGTTGTCCTCCTGTGCGAGCACGGGCCGGAGGGTGCGCTAGGCGTCGTGGTCAACCGCCCGACAGCCATGTCCATTTCGGAGGCCCTGCCGCACGTGCCGATCATCGAAGGAGCCGGCCATGTGCTCTATGCCGGCGGTCCCGTGCAGACCAACCAGGTCATGTTGCTCTACCGGGGCGACGAGTTTCCGGACAACGCCCACCACGTATTTGATGGAGTGTGCCTGGGTGGTGACATGGGCATGGTCGAACGCATTCTTACCGGCGCCGGCACCAAAGAATCCTTCCGCGCCTACCTGGGGTATTCGGGGTGGGGGCCCGGTCAACTCGAAAACGAAATGAAAACGGGCTCCTGGATCACATTGCCCGCTGATCCTAAACTGGTATTTGAGAAAGATCCTGCGCGGGTATGGAGAGATATTCTTCTCACACTCGGCGATGCCTACCGGCCGTATGCGGACATGCCGTTCGATCCGTCCTGCAACTAGCAGGGCCAGAGGCACGAGGCTATAAGCTGGAAATTCTCTTTCACTGCTCTTGCCTCGCGTCCCGCGCCTCGCACCGCAGTTTCCGACATCTCCATTGAAGCGCAGCCTTGTCGGTGTTAGGCTCTCACGCCATGGGAGTCCTTGTTCCATTCCCACGTATCTTCACGATCGCTGGCGGCATGCTCGCCGCGGCTCTCTTAACCGGCTGCGGCGTGGGCTACACGATCATTAAATCCGAAGCCAAGCTGGATCGACTTGCCGTTCCCATGACCAAAGCACAGGTCCTCGACGAAATCGGGAGACCCGATCGAGTGCTTCGCGATGACGGCCGGATGCTGGTCTGGGAGTATTCGCTTACGGCCAGAAAACAATGGCTGTACGAATTGGGGTACTGTCCGTTTTCAGTTTGGATCGGGGGCTGCCTTATTTATCCCTTTACGAACATCGCATCCGATCAGCGCGAATATCCCCAGCACGTTATTCTTGTCAATGACGAACTCTGCGCGTGGGGACCTCCTGCTGCCATCTTACAAAGACGGCGAGCCTGTGCAACCGTTGGGGTGCCGTTAATCCAGAACGGGCGTGCGGCCAGACCCGAACCGGTTGTTTCAGGGAACGGGCCTATCAATCGCGGGACCATCGATAAGTACCGGACCATGGCGGTCATGGTCTTTGAGGATGCGGCCGGGGCCCAGGGAACCGGGTCTCGTGTGGCGGGCATCGTCACCACACTCATGCTCGATCTGGATGTTCACATGGTGGAGCGGGCCAAGCTGGATGAAGTATTGAAGGAGCAGGTCATTCAATTGACCCATGCTGACGACGCGAATGTTCTGAAGGTCGGCAAATTGCTTGGCGCCGAAGCCATCATTGTAGGAGAAGTGCAACAGTGGGAACGGCGGGAGCATGAGCGCACGCATAGCGTGTCGCTGGCGTTGCGGATGATCGACGTCGAAACGGGCGTGCTCTTGTTCAGCGGGGAAGGCCATCTGACTGATCCGACGACGGACGATCCTGAAAGCTCCGCACGGATGATCGTCCATCGAATTCTCGCCCGCTTCGGGTCCCAGACGGGCCTGCTGGGGTCCGGGCGTATCGGGGTGAATTGGGAGTTCCAGGAAGAGAACACCGGCCGGTTCTACGTTGTGCGGGAACTGCGGAGCGGTTTGCCCGCTGAAAAATCCGGGCTCAAAGTCGGCGATCACGTGGTAGGGTGTAACGGCTCGGCGTTGTCCAGCGCAAAAACGGAGCGCGATGCCAAGCGCTTCTGCCAAGTCGATGCGGGAGAGACGCTGCAACTCGATGTCCGGCGCGCCGATCAATCGATCGAGGTGATGGTCACCGCCGAAAAGCGACCGGGATTGTAACAGAGAATGTTCATTAAGGAGTAAGGAAGAAGCATGGATCAGCCAGGTGCGCCTCAGCCAGGGACCGACGCGTTGTTGAGAAAGCTGCATGAGCGGCCACAGATTCCGTTGACTGATTGGCTGCGGGCGCCGGCGCATGTCCACTATATGGCATTCCGTATGGCAGACCCGCCGACGCAACGCCCGGCGAGTCGGTTGGAATTTCAGTCGCTCCTGGGAGCTTTCAAGATTCCTGCAGAGACCACCGTGTTGCGGGAAACGTTCGGCTATGGGGTCAGAGAGGCGGAGAATGGCGATCGGCTGATCGTCGTGTGGCAGGCCCACACCGAGTACTACAAGTACCAGCTCTGGCATCTGCCATTAGCCGGAAAGAGCGAGGTCACGTTCGGCCCGCTCACCTTTCCGAATTACCAGTTTCCGGCAACCTCGTTGGGGACGGAAGTCTGTCGCTTGGACATCTTGCTTACGGTGGAAGCGCCCCCGTCGCGCGAGCGAATGCGGTCGCTCCTTCCGGGACCCGTGCTCTACGGAAGCCGGATTCTTGACGAACAGACGAGCTTGATCACCAGTTTTACGCCCGACGAGCAGGGGCGGGAGCGCTATTGGGTGACGGTGGGGGAGTCACGATCCAATCCCTCCCATTTAAAAGATATCGTCGATGCCATCGTGCGGATCGAGACCTACTATCATCTGCTCCTGATGCAAAAGCCGCTGTTCTCCGCCGCCATCGATCAGGTTTATAAATTTGAGCAGGTCCATCTGAAACAACGCGAGATTATCTCCGGTCACATCGCCCACGCCGACTCACAGACACTGCAGCGCTGGCTCAACAGCCTTACGCAAGATTTGTTGAAGACGAACCGGATTGCCGGCAAATTGCATTTCGAGCTGTCCGCCTCGCTGCCTTACGACAAGATCGTCCATACGACCCTCGGATCGCTTGAGGAGAAGATCCTGGAATCCTATCGCCCGTTCTCAGACTATGTTCTCAGCGGCATCACCGGGGTAGCGGAAGGATATCAGCAATTACTGAAGAGAATCGATACGTTACGTGGTGGATTTGAAGGGATTATTTCGATTATCAGGGCCCGTGTCGATCTGCTCTTGGA
>DATIGF010000021.1:0-2547 GCA_035454865.1 Nitrospiraceae bacterium
AAGAAGGCCATCCAGCGGGGTACGGGTGAGTTACCCGGGGTAACTTATGAGGAATTTTCGCTTGAAGGGTATGGACCTGGAGGCACAGCGCTGCTGATAGACATTACAAGCGATAATCGCAATCGGACGGTGGCTGAAATCCGCAGTGTTCTTACGAAGAATCATGGCAACATGGCGGAAGCTGGCGCGGTCTCCTGGCAGTTTCACAAGAAGGGGCTCATTACGATCGACAAAGGCAAAGTCGATGAAGATACGCTCTTGTCGTTGGCCCTTGACGCCGGCGCCGAAGATGTGAAAGTCGGCGACAAAGTCTTTGAAGTGGTCACCGATCCGCAGACGCTTGAGAACGTCAAGAAGGCCTTGGCCGATGCCAAGGTGGAGTCCACATCTGCGGACATCACGTACATTCCGCAAAATACGATCAGACTCGAGGAAAAAGAGGCTGAAGCCATGCTCAGGCTCATGGAAATACTGGATGAGCACGACGACGTTCAGAAGGTGCACGCGAACTTCGACATACCCGATGACGTGATGGAGAAAGTAGCTGCGGCGGCAGCTGGCTAACGTCCTGACACACCTTGTGATGCTCCAGGAGTTCCGCACGATCGACGCATGATCGCCTTACTGACAGGCCGATTGGCCTTCAAGGCGCCCACTCATCTGGCCCTCGATGTTCAGGGGGTCGGGTACGAAGTTTTTGTCCCCCTCAGTACCTACTATAATCTTCCCGCGCTCAACGACACCGTCTCGTTGAACATTCACACTCATGTTCGCGAGGATGCCATCCAATTATTCGGTTTTGTCACCCAGCAGGAAAAAGACGCCTTCGTGCTGCTGACGGCGGTCTCCGGGATCGGGCCCAAATCGGCGCTGGGGATCCTCTCAGCCCTGCCGGTGCACGATCTGGTTTCTGCCGTACAGGCCGCCGATGTTGAAAAGTTGGAAGCGGTTCCCGGGATCGGGAAGAAGACGGCGGGGCGGATCGTGCTCGAGTTAAAGGACAAGGTAATCAAGCTCCACCCCGCACTCACCCAGTCCGGGGAGACCCCGCCGACGGGAACCGATGCTACTTTCGACGATGCCCTTTCCGCGCTCATCAATTTGGGGTATCGTGCGCAGGACGCAAAAGAAGCGTTGAAACAGGTGAAGAAATCCAAGATGGATCCCATTACCTTGCAAGAACTTATCCGCGAAACGCTGAGGGAGCTGGCACGGGGGTAACCCATGAAAAACGCGATTCGCCGCTCTATCGTGTTGAGCGCGACACTCGTTTTATGGCTGATCGGCATGCCGGGACTAGCCTTGACCGAGGAGGCGCCGGCTGAACAGAAGAGCATAAGGAAAACGTGTGGGAAGTGTCCCGAAGGCTATGCCACGACAGGCGTGACAGAGGCTCCTGGCATCTGCAAAGACGGCGATCCGACGCTTGTTCAATGCCTCCCGCTTGGGGCGAACATGCTTCCTGTCTGCGGAGCCTGCCCCGACGGATATCGGGAAATTGGTCATTCCAACGTTCCCGCCCGCTGCGGCAATATGGACGGAGGAAAGCTGTCGCAATGCCAATTGGAAAAGATGGAACTGAATCTCCCGGATGCGACCACCGGAGGCAAAATTTGTCCGCCGGACTGCGGAAGCACGCCGACTCCGGGCCAGGGAGCCTTGCCGCCTCCCCCGAAGTATATTCCGGCTCCTGAGAACAAGTAGGCGAATCTCCGAGAAGGGACGCGAAGCGACGATGGGCGAGCGGGTCATCAATGCACAAGCGACCGATGATGAGCGGAGTCTTGATCAAGCCCTCCGCCCGCAGACGCTGGACGAATATGTCGGCCAAGAACGGATGAAGGAGTCGCTGCGGATCTGTGTCGAAGCGGCGAAGCAGCGGTCTGAAACACTCGACCATACTATTTTCTATGGCCCGCCAGGCCTTGGCAAGACAACCATCGCCCACATCATTGCCCGAGAGATGGGTGGGACCCTCTGTCCGACATCAGGCTTGGTTCTCACGCATGCCGGCGATCTGGCCTCGATCTTGACCAATCTGCAGGAGCACGATGTGCTCTTCATCGACGAAATTCATCGCCTGCCGGCTTCGGTCGAAGAGGCGCTCTACCCGGCGATGGAAGATTTCCAGTTGGATCTGGTGGTAGGGCAGGGGCCGGGGGCGAGAACCGTGAAATTGGATTTGCCGCGGTTTACGCTGGTCGGTGCGACGACCAAAGCCGGCGCGTTGACTTCTCCGCTCCGCGATCGGTTCGGGCTAGTCTATCGGCTCGAGTTTTATTCGCCGGCGGAACTCCAGACGATCGTGCTGCGGTCCGCCAAGCTGCTCGAGATCCCCATCGATCCGGCCGGTGCGGAAGAAATAGCCAGGCGGGCCCGCGGCACGCCTCGGATCGTCAATCGACTGATCAAGCGAGTTCGGGATTATGCCCAGGTCAAGGCCGAAGGAAAGGTCACACGATCAGTGGCCCAGGAGGCGTTGGCCTGGCTGGGGGTTGATACGGCGGGATTCGACGAGATGGACCGGAAGATTCTCCTGACGATCAT
>DATIGF010000022.1:0-8994 GCA_035454865.1 Nitrospiraceae bacterium
CATGACAGGCCAGTGACGCCAGAACCGGCCGGACTTTTGCTTCCAGACCGGACGCACGGTCCCATTGGCTCAAATCATCGAGAAGGTCCTGGACAAACGTCTCCGGATCGATCTTCCCCAGTCCCACCGGGATCGCCCGGACCAATACCGCCGACGCCCCGAACGGTTCCAGCCCCAGTCCCAGTTCCTCAAGTTCATGCTGATAGCGCTGGAGGAGGGCGGCATGCGGAGCCGATAACTCAATCGATTCAGGAATGAGAAGAGGCTGGGATTGAATGCCGCGCGCGCTCCATGCGCGATACAGCCGCTCGTAGAGAACTCGCTCGTGGGCGGTGTGCTGGTCAACTACGGTCAGGTCGCCCCCGATCTGAACGATCAGAAAGGTTCGATTCAGCTGCCCCAGCGCAACCACTTCCGACGAGGGAATGCGAGCGTAGGACTCTGCAGATTCGCTCACAAAAGCCAGTTGTGCCCCGCTCTTGGACGGGCTGATGACAGGCGAGTCCGCGTCGACAAAGAATGTCCCGGCAGGAGAGTTGCTCGCTGGGACCCCCGTCTGCCGCAGATGCGATGCGGCAATTTCTACTGGTCCACCGGCCCGCCCTGCGCTGCTCAACGAAATTCCCGGCACGATAGAAGACCGCTCCGATGTTCCCAAGGCCTGGCGAACCGCCCGTCGTACCAGTTGATGAATCGCGTCGGTTTCGGAAAACCGGACTTCCCGTTTGGTGGGGTGGACATTCACATCGACCCGGTCAGGATCGACATCCAGAAAGAATACGAACAGCGGATGATGCCCCTTGGGAAGGAACGATCCGTACCCTTCGGCGACCGCGTGAAAGACGGCGGTATTGCGCACGGGACGCCGGTTCACAAACAACTCCTGTGGAATCCGTGAAGACTTGGCGTACACCGCATCGATCGCATATCCGCTGATCCTGGCGGCCGGTTGAGCCCCCTGCACCGGGAGAGATTGATCAAGAAACACACGCCGGTACACCTGCCCAATTCGATCTTTGTCCGACGCCGCCGCAGGGTAGTTCAAGATTTCCTGACCGTTATGTGTCAACCGGAAGTGAACGGACGGCCACGCGAGCGCCGCCTGCTGCATCACGCGGCTGATGTGGGAGAATTCAGTGGGTATCGATTTGAGAAACTTTTTGCGGGCCGGCTGATGGCGGAAGAGCTCCGTCACTTCGATCCTGGTCCCGGGCACCGGAGGCGCCTCGACAATTCTGCCGATGGCTCCGGCTTGCACCTGAAATTCAGTGCCGACCTCTCCGGAACGCAGTGCCGTGGTGACGCGGATGTTGGAGACCGAAGCGATGCTCGGCAACGCCTCACCCCGAAACCCCATCGTGCGGATGGACCAGAGATCTTGATCGGACCTGAGTTTGCTCGTGGCGTGCCGATCGAACGCGCGCGGCGCATCCTCCCGGCTCATCCCCTCGCCGTCATCCGTGACGCGGATCAACGCAAGCCCGCCGTCTTTAATCTCAACGGTGATGGAGCGACTGCCCGCATCGAGACTGTTCTCAACGAGCTCTTTCACCACCGCCGCGGGACGTTCGACGACCTCGCCGGCCGCGATACGACTGACGACGTCGCCCGGCAAGACGTGAATCTTCCCACTGCCGCCGGTCGTCAGCACGGCAAGAGGCTCCTCAAGAACGGTAAGACAGCAAAAGGGTGGGGCGTCGCCGCACCGCGACGATCATCTGATTTCGGCCAGCTTGTTCTTCGCCAGCTTGGACTCGTCGGACGCAGGAAACTCCTCGATGACCCGCTTCAGCGTCTTCCGTGACTTGACGAGATCCCCCGCTTCGGCGGATGCCAGACCAAGCTTGTACAACGCAGCCGGAACCTTTTCGTTTCCGGGATACTCCGCTACAAGGTATTCGAAGGCCTGACTGGCGCGCGCATAGTCTTTCAAATTGTAATAGGACTCGCCCAGCCAATACTGAGCATTCGGAGTCAGCGACGTCCCCGGAAAATCCTTAATGAAACGCTGAAATCCCGCCACGGCGAGTTCATACTTACCATTGAGATAATCGTTATAGGCCAGATTGAAAGCGGATGTCGGCGTAATCCCAGGGACGCCGGGTACGATGGTCCCCGATTCCGCTGATTGAGCCGGTTTCGTCGGCTTGGACGGACGCGGCTCGGTGGAGGCGGAATCAAGCTTTGCCGACGGCTGACCAATTGTGTCTTCCAGCCTGGCCAGTCGGGTTTCAATCTTTTGGAGACGGGCGGATAACTCATCGAATCGGGGCTTGCTGGACTCCGCATCCTTGGCCCGTTCCAACGACTCCAACCGGCGCTGCACCGCATCCACCCGTTGATGGTCCTGGTCCTGTGTTCGAGAGAGCGTCACGAGCTGATCCCGGACTTCGACAAAATCGGCGTGCTTGGCGCAACCGGTGAGTAGCAGCATCGGAGCCAGCACCCCGAGGGTCATTACAGCAGACACGCGACGGTCATCCATGCGGGTTACCGAACCTCCTTGAGCTGAGCCAGTTTATCCGACGCTTTTCCCGCTTCAGGGCTTTTCGGATACAGCGTGACCACTTGTTTAAACGCCGAAGACGCGCGCTTCTTATCCTTCAAGGCCAGATAGGCATAGCCTTTCTTCAGAATCGCGGCGGGGACCTTTTCGCTGCCCGGATAATCGAGTTCCACCTTATCATAAGCATCAATCGCTTTCCGGAAATCCTTCTTCCCGTAGTAAGACTCCCCCAGCCAATAGCGGGCGTTGGGCGCCAGATCGGAGTTCGGATACTCCGCGAGGAAAGAGGCGAATCCGCGGCGGGCCCCATCCAAATCCCCGTCCCGGAACAAGGCCAACAGGCGCTCGTAGGTCACCCTGTCGGGAGACTCGGCAGTGGCCTGCAGGGGCTCGACAACCGATGACTCTTGGGGGGGAGCGATCGTCGTCGTCGATGCAGGGGTGCTCTCTGTCTCGTCCTGAGAAGCCGGCGCGGGACTCGACTCCGGCTCGGCCCGTTCCGCGCGCGCAAGCTCGTGACTCGCGGCCGGGATCGATCGTTGCGCCTGTTTGGTGGTCTGGGTACGGGCGCCGGACTTATGGCTGTTCTGCTCTACCGACTTCGCGAGGGACTCGATCCGGCGGTCCTGCTCATCGAAGCGCGACGTCACCTTCTGTCCGACAGACTCCAGCGCTTTGGCTACAGAGGCCACACTCTTATTGACTTCCGTCGCATGTGCAGCGGCTGCCTTGGAGTCGGCATCAATCCTCGCCGCAAGGTTCCTGCCGGCCTGCTCTTCCTGTCCGACGCGATCGTTGAGTCCCGTCAATGCCTCTCTGAAGCCGGTCAGCGCCTGATTGAATTGCGAGAATTTTTGCGAGACCTGATCGAGCCGGTGCTGGGTTTCAATCAACCCCTTTTGCTGCTCGTCCAGTTTCACATCTACCCGCTTCGCAAGCCCTTCGTTCGTCCGCTGAACGACCTCGACAAGGTCTTTCTTCAACGCCACCATTGCCGCTTCCATCGCCTTGGAAAACTCGTCAAGTCGGGCCGCCACCTTGGCGTCCTGAGTCTCGAGACTTTTCTGTGCCCAAGCATATCGCGTCGTGCTATCCGCATCCATCTTCGCCGTCAATTGTTCCAGCTTTTTGGTCTGCTGTTCCAACTGCGCCGACCGGTGCTTGAGATCCTCCTGCTTGGCCTGGAGTTCCTGCGCCAGATGCAAGGCCTTATCAACATCGCCGCGCAACTGAGGCAATTCCTGTTCGCGCAAGGTGGAGATTTCCTGGCTCTGCCGGGCCCTGGTCTGGGAGAGTTGGTCGTCCTGTTGCTTGATACGCTGCTGCAGGACTTTCTCCGTCTGCTTCAGATCCGCCTGCTGCGCGACACACCCGGACAGGAGCGCGAACAGGGCAACAATGACTACAGCCACAGTCCACCTCGCTTGCTGTTGAGGTTCCAGCCCCATACGGACATGGGAAAGGCTCAGGGGAAAAAATCCCGGCGTCTCCCCCGGCACCATTGAGATCCGGCGAAGCGCCCGGGCGATCATCCTACTTGCCCGCCTTGACGACCACATGCCCGCGGCGATTCTGCGCATAGCAGGACTCCGCGTGCTCTTTGCAGAACGGCCGCTCTTTGCCATAGGACACGACCGACAGGTGATTCGCCGCAACGCCGAGTTCGACGAGATAGTTGCGGACGGCTTTCGCGCGCTTTTCGCCCAACACCAGATTGTAGGCCGACGTTCCCCGCTCGTCGCAGTGGCCTTCGATTTTCAGCTGCGCAGCCGGATGCGACTTCATCCATTCCGCATTGCGCGAAAGGGCCTGACGCCCCTCCTCTGAAATGGAAAAGCTATCGTAGGCGAAAAAGACGTCCCGCAATCCTGCCGCCGTCGACGCGGACTGTTCGGCGCGGATATCCTCCATCTGACGGTTGGCACTGCCGGGATCGGCCTTGGCCATCAAGGTATTGCCGCCGACGCGCTCTTCGGACGGATTCTTATCCAGTCCGCGCAGCCCGTTCGAAGTTTCACGTCCGGAAAGCGACGTATCGGGGAAATTCGGACTTGCTCCCCCTCTGGCCGCCCCCTCGGATCCTCCCCCGGGTGCCTTGGCCATCCCCTGTTGCGAAGACTGGGCGTCTCCGCCGGACTGGATGGCCTTCTTGGAACAACCTGCCACCCCCAGCACAGCCACGCCGACGATCAATGGTAACCAGACGTTTGATTGTAGCCTCATCATATCGTTGACTCCCTCCCTGTAGAGGTGTCCCCACTTCCATACAGTAGGGACCATCCTCGTTCAATGTCTCGCACGTTGGACTTACGACGCCGGCGACCACGTCGGCGCGCTGTTGTGTGTCCCGGTAAATGTGATGCGTTCAAGGTCTTTGCCGTCGGCATTGATCATGTAGATCTGGCTCTTCCCATCGGCGGTGGAGCTGAAAACAATATGCCGTCCATCGGGAGACCACGACGGAGAATCGTCAACTCCAGGCCCCGTGGTCAATTGCACCCGCTTCTGGCCGTCCGGGGTGATCAAGCAGAGTTTATATTCCCTCTTGGTCCGGCACACATAGGCGATCCAATTTCCCCGGGGAGACCAGGCCGGTGCCGCATTGTAGTCCCCCTCAAACGTCAACCGCCGCACGTTGGAGCCATCCCCGCTCATCAGGAAAATCTGCGGCCCACCGCCCCTGTCGGAAGTAAATGCAAGTTCACGGCCAGAAGGGGACCATGAGGGCGAGAGATCCCCGGATGCATTCACGGTCAGGCGCTGTAAAGCCTTCGTCCGCGTATCCAGCCGATAGAGCTCGGAATTTCCTTCGTGACTGGATGCAAACGCGAGAAAATTCCCGTCAGGAGACAGGGCCGGAGTGATATTTAATCCGCCCAGTGAGACGAGAGTCCAGCGTTTCCCCGTCGCCAACTCGATCATGTCGATATCCTGCGTGTTGCGATCGCGATAGGCTGTGAACACCAGAAACCGACGATCGGGCGACCATCGCGGCATTAAGTTCAGAAATCCATCGGCCGTCAACTGTCGTGGATCATATCCATCGTAGTCCATCACAAACAATTCACGCGCCGACCCCTGCTCTGAGACATAGGCAATCTTCGTTCGTGCGATACCCGGCTCTCCCGTATAGCGAAACACCAGCTCATCAGCAAATCGGTGAGCCATCAACCGAACGACGGAGCTAGACCCGACGTAGCGCTTCCCTCCGACCACTTCATCACTGCCGGCATCGTAAACGTACCCGTCCATATGAACGTCCGGGTCCTTGTCCCCGCTTTTCATTCCCGCCTTGCCCCATACGATGACGGACACCCCGAGTTCAGCTGCTTGCTTGAATGCGGGATCAGGTCCACTTCCCAGATTGCTGACCTTGATCCCCACACTGGGCAAATCGACGAGCGAGAACACCAGGGACCGTCGGACATCCGCCTTCAGCACTTCTTCGATGCGGCCGCCCAGCTTAATCTGCCCCTCAAGCGAATTCGCCCCGCCGCTGTTCTGAATCCCCGCCACTCCCAGAGGAATCTTCTGAAAGTCCGGCCTGGTCGCCTCCAGAAACACGTCCGCCGCACCGGATTCAATGATCCAGACCAGTCCAGCGGACACGCAGAGACTCATTATTATGGCGGCACGAAATGTCATCATCTACCCTTGTGCCTCTCCAACCGTGAACGTGAAATGGGCGTCGAAATAGGATTCGGTCAATTCGGGAGGAAACATCGGCAACGGGATCGCGCTAAGGACCGCCCGTTTCCCTGCCAGATCATAGTACTCGTTCCCCGAAGACCGTTCGATCGTTACCCCGGTTACCGACCCGTTCCGATGCAGCCGGAATTGCACGACGACGACATAGGTCTGGCCGGTCACGTCCACCGGCGGAGCGTTCCAAAAACTGCTGATTCTTTGGCGCACCCGCCCCAGATAGGCATTCGACCCAGGTGCCATCCCCGGTACTTTGAGCGTGGTGTCGACGGCCTTTACGCTCGGAACCTTCGCCTCAATCTGCGGCGCGGGCTTTGGTGACACCTCAGCTTGCACGGGCTTCGGGAGTTCGATCTTCTTCAGCTTCTTGAGTTCCTCATCCAACTCCTTATTGACATCTTCAGTCAACGACGGGCGCTGTTTGAGGTCCGGCACCTTACTTGCCGGTTCCTTCGTTTCGGAGACAACCGGAACATCCGGCAATTTCATTTGCGCTTTCTTTGGTCGCTCCGTCGGGCTGAAGTCCCCGAATTTAGGGGCGTCCGGCGGTAACTCAATCCCCTTCATGACATCGCGCATGACATCGTTAGAAGGCTTTTGTGGCACCGGAACTACCGGAGCCGGAACTGGAGCCAACTTTAGGGATGGCGCAGGCACCGATTTCGCCGGTGGAGAAGGCTTGGGCGGCTCAACAACTTTCTGCTGGACCTTCTGAGGGTCGATTGCCTTCACCGGCGAAGTCGGTAGACTCGCGAGAGAAATTTCGATGGATGCCAACGGCCGCTCTCCATGTTGAGGCAGGCGCACCCAGGCCGCAATAGCCAGTACGGCGAGGTGGAGCGCAAGCGACACTGCCACCGCGCGTCCCAACCGACGAGTGAGATTCGACTGCCACTCGTCATCCAACCATATGCCGGCTGACGCGGATGCCTGTACCATGGACCCTCAGCAAGCTTATTTCCCGGCCCGTGGCGTCACGACATCGGTGACGCGTTCCGGTCCCGTTGGATCCGTCACCATGCCGAGTTTTTCGATGCCGGCCTTCTTCACCCCGTCCATGACCTGGACAACCACCCCATAGGGCACGTCGCGGTCGGCCCGCAAATACAGGGACACATCCGCGTGCTCCTCTTTGAGCATGCGCAGCTTCCGCTCCAGCTGAGCGACACTTACCTGATCTTTATCCAGATACAAACGCTGGTCCTTTTCGATCGTGAGGACCGCACGTATTTCCGGCTTGATCGTGTTCGACGCGGAAGTCGGCAGCTTGATGTCCATCCCGCGATAGAGCATCGGTGCCGTCACCATGAAGATAACCAGCAGCACCAGCACGACATCGACAAGAGGGATGACATTGATCTCCGCCAGGAACCGGCGTTGCCTGGTCTCAAGAATCATCCCTTCGCTCCCACAGGAACCGGCTTGGCCTTCACGGGAAGCATGGCAAGGAGGTCGACCACCACGGAGTCCATGCGAAACGCCGTGCGTCTGATACGCGTCAGGAAATAATTGTATGCGATCACGGCGGGGATCGCCGCGAACAAACCGGCTGCGGTCGCAATTAACGCTTCGGAAACGCCCGGAGCCACGGCAGAAATACTGGCCGTGCCTTGCGTCCCGATTTCCCTGAACGAATCAATAATTCCCATCACGGTGCCCAGCAAACCCACAAACGGACTGATATTCCCGGTCGTCGCCAGAAACGGCAGAAATGATTCCAGTCTGGCAATCTGGCCTTGGGCGATATGCGCCGCGGTCCGTTCCATCACATGCCGATCAAACCCCGGCGCTCCGGCGTTACCCTCATGCGAATCCCGGTTTTCTCCGGAGGCACGGCCCACCCGGTCAATCACCCCGTGGAAAATCTTTGCACAGGGACTTCCGGTTGTACGGTGCGCGTGCCGCGTCACCTCGTCCACGTCTTTGGCCTTCGACAGCACCGCCATGAATCGACGATCCTCGGCGTCGGCAGCACGAAAGACCGCCCATTTGTACAGAATGATGGCCCATGAAATGACGGAAAAACAGAAGAGAAGAAGAAGGACAACCTTGGAGACAACCCCGAGCGAACCGATAAGTCCCATGGGACCGGATTGAAACATACGAGTCTAGGCTCTCCCTCCTCTACTCACTGCACCGCGTGGTGAAATGGAGTGTACCAAACACTGGGGAAAAATGGCGGGGCCGACGGGATTTGAACCCGCGACCTCCAGATTGACAATCTGGCGTCCTAACCAGGCTGAACGACGGCCCCTTGAAAGTCCATTTATGGCGGAAGACCGAAACGACAAGACTACTTGTGGTCGTCGATCGAGTCCCAAACTCTATCTATATATATGGTCTCGTCCCCTGCTTGCGTACCAACCATCTATGGTAGGCGGAACAGGGATCGAACCTGTGACCTCTGCCTTGTAAGGGCAGCGCTCTCCCAACTGAGCTATCCGCCCGATTTTCTTAGCAACCTCGGCGGATGCTACCAACTCCACATCCCCTTGTCAATCGAATCTCGCACTCTTCTTGCAGTTTTCGGCGGGCATGTGCTCCGCTCATATGAATCCTGTTTTCTTGGTTATGCTTTTCGCTCCTGCCGTCGGCCCACCCTAGGGAAATACCTGTCATGTACCCGCTTCAGGCGTCCGCGTTCAATATGCGTATAGATCTGCGTGGTCGCAATATTCGCATGGCCGAGCATCACTTGAACAGACCGAAGATCCGCGCCGCCTTCGAGCAGATGCGTCGCAAACGAATGTCGAAGCATGTGCGGGGAAATGACCTGTCGAATT